>JAFDEI010000122.1 GCA_019310425.1 Deltaproteobacteria bacterium
GGATTCATCTGGAGAGACGAGTTCGCCACAGACTGCGTCCACCGCCAGCTAGTCTGCGTCTCTGGGGTTCGCAGGGCCGGAGCGCGGCTTGGCCGCCCAAAACCCCGTGCTTCCGCGGGGTTTTGGGCGAGAGCCCTGGCGGGGCCGAACCGGAGACCGGAGGTTCCCGGCTTGGAAGACGCCCAGCTGCAACGCTCAATGTCCAGAATGTTATGAGACGCAGCTGGGCTCCGTCGGGAACCCACTCGAAACCCGGAAGAGCCCTTTTTCGGAGCCTCTGCCGCAGATCACTCCGGTGGGAAGTTCACGTCCAGTGTGACGTCCTTCCACTCCTCGACGGATTCCGTCAGGGCGCGGAGCTTCGCGAGATAGGCCTTGTACACATCGTGCCCGAGCAAGAGATGCAGCGGCGGCTCCGGCAGCTCGCTTACCCTCAACACCGCATCCGCGACACGACGCGGATCGCCCGGGAACTTGTCGCCGGCCAGCTTGATCAGCTGCTTTCGTGCCCCCACTGTCTCCGCATAGGCGTCGATCACCTGCTTGGTCTCTTTCATGGAGCGTGTCGACCAATCCGTGCGGAAGGCTCCGGGCTCGATGGCCGTAACGCGGATTCCGAGCGGATTGACCTCCTTGGCGAGCCCCTCCGTCAGCGCTTCGAGAGCGAACTTCGTCGAGCTGTAATAGACGTTGGGTGGGTTCGCGACCAGGCCGGTCATGGATGAGATATTGATGATGTGGCCGCTGCCCCGCTTGCGCATCCCGGGCAGCGTGGCCTTGATCATGTCGACGACGCCGAAGTAGTTGGTGTCGAACATGGCGCGGACTTCGTCGTCTTCGCCTTCCTCCACCGCGGCCATGTAGCCATAGCCCGCGTTGTTCACCAGGACATCGATCCCTCCGAATGCGCGCTCGGCCTCACTGACGGCGGTCGCGATCTGGTCGCGATCGGTGACGTCGAGCATCAGGGCGATCGCTCGATCGGGATGCGCTGCGGCGAGATCTTCGACCGATGCCGGGTTGCGCGCAGTCACGGCAACGCGGTGTCCCTTGGCGAGTGCCGCTTCGGCGATGTGCCGGCCGATACCGCTCGAGCAGCCGGTGATCAGCCAGGCAGAGGAAGATTCTTCAGAGTGGGGGGGCATCGGCTCGACTCCCGATTCAAATTGCGACATTGGATGGGGGCGGCCGCCATTCGAATGCGGCCTCTGTTCTCAGGACTCCGGCAGCCGCCGTCTGTAGGCCGCGGCCCGGTCGGCGAGTTGCAGCGCACGCTCGGACGGGCTCAGCCACTTCGTTTCGTCCGGCAGCTCGTCGCGCAGATTCGAGAACTTGACCACACGGCTCCTCGCCTCGAGATCTTCGTTCGGGCGGCCGCCCGGGAACTCGGCCATGCGCAGCGTGAGGATTCCTTCGCCCATGCCGCACGGGTCGACCCAGTTGTGCACGCCCGGGTCCTGGCGGGAGAGGACGAAGGTGTAGCTGCCATCGTCGTTGGGCAGTGACTGCGCCTTGTTGAGGCTGCTCGTCCGGTTCGCAATGTCGAAGGTGGTGCCCCAGATGTTTCCCGTCGGCACGACGAAATACTCGGCGCCTCCATCGCTCACATCGATCACCATGGTCTCGTCCTCGTCGAGTCGGAAGTTCCCGCCGATGTAGACCTGCTTTCGGAGTGCGCCACCCTTGTCGGCCGAGTGGGGGAGTCCGAATTTGTTCGCGGGGCTGCTCGTCATGCCGCGGCTGATCTTCTGCGTAAACTCGGCGAAGCGCAGCATGTAGCTCGCCGTCAGCTCGGCCTGCTCGTCTTCGGTGCGCGCAGGCGTGCCGGGCGGATCGCCAAGGCGTTCGATGGTGATTTCGTTGGGCTCGTCCTTCGCCCAATCGAGCATGACGTCGCGGATGTAGAACTCGTGGGCTTCGGGGGCGGACCGGACGTGGTTCGGTCGTCCGTTTGCGGGCTCGCTATCGACACTGATCTCGAAGCGGCGGTCGGAATCGAGTACGAGGTCTTTGCCGTTGAGAACGTCAACGGTGTTCATGTTCTCCTGCCAGAGCGTGAAGTAGTTCTCCGTCATCCTTCGCTCTGCCACCCGCCCCCGGATCACATATCGCTCATCACCCGAGATGGGGATCACACGATAAATCGAGTCGGGGTTGTCGATGCCCCAACGCGAGCCGGGGATCTGCAGGTCGCCGAGCGAATGGGCGAGCCGCGTGATGCAAATCACCTTGGGGCGCAACGGGTCCTGGTTCGACGACCAGATCGCTGCGGAGAACATCACCTCTTCGAAGGCCGATTCGAAGCAACGCCGCGCATCGGGGCCCGGCTTGGCTGCTGCGAGCCAGCTCTCTCGAACACGCTCGTAGGCTTCCTTCACGATGGGATGCTGTGTCAGAGCGACCGCCTGGCGTTCATGCTCGTGCTGCTCGGGGGTAGCGATCAGGTGGGAATCCATGACTTCTCCAGAGCTTCGGTGGCGATCGCTGGCGGACGTTCATCGTGTCGGGGGGATGACACATTAACATCGGGGCATTGGCTGCGCACCGTGCCATTGGCGCCGGCCGGCAGCTGCCCCAAGGCATCGAGAGAGCAGAGTCTCATCCCGGGTCAGTCAGCTTCGTACGGATCGACGAAGCGCGTGATGTAGTCGGCGAACACCTCGCGAATCCCGCTGTCCGACAGTCCGAATTGTGCGGCTGAGTAGCGATGCGCGGTGTGCTCGTTGCGGGCATCCGCTGCCAGCCAACTCTCCATCGCGCTTCGTGCCTCGGGAACGAACTCGAGCCCGATCGCATGGTAGATGCGCTCCACCTGCATCAGCGGATCGGATACCGCGTCCCGATACCAGACGTCGCTGAAGCGCTGCGCCGCGAAGGCGAGGTGGTCGCGGGACTGAAGCCCCCTCCGCGTCGCCCACGCCATGCGCTCGATCCACTGCCCGCCAACCTCCACGGGATCGACATCGTCGGCGTACATCCTCCAAAGCGTATGGTTCAAGCTCGCGCCGGACGGAATCGTCTCCAGCGGACTGCGGTGCATGTGTATCACGTGCGCGTCCGGAAAGACGGAGAAGAGCGTGTCGAGATAACCCACATGTGCGGGCGTCTTGAGGACCCAGCGTTGCTTGTGCTCGCCTCGCTGGCGCTTCTGCCATTGCAGGAACTGGAGCATCCGCTGCAGGTAGTGGTACGCGGGCGTGAAGTCCTGATCGTCGAGCCACGCGCGATAGGCCGGGACATGGCACGACGCCTCGGGGATGTGGGACAAGAATGCATCCGCGAGAAAGACGATCTCCTCGTCGGCCTCGAGAGCGTTCGTTGGGTGGATGGCGAAGAGTTCGGGAGCGAAGTCACGCATCTGCTGAGTACGGGCCTCACCGTCGGGAATGCGGGGGTCCGGCTCGTCCCAGCGTGTGCCGGCCCGCGGAGCCGGCTCGCCGATCTCCCATCCATAAGCGCAGTATGAGCGCGGGTCGCGAGAGAGGAGCCGCTGCATCAGCGTCGTACCGGAGCGCATCATGCCGATCACCACGAGCGGGCTCTCGATGCGTTCGTCGGCGATCTCCGGATGACGCGTGAACCAATCCTCTGCGAGCAATCGCTGCACGAGGCTCCGGCGAATCGACGCGCGGAGGACGGTCGTCCCGATGGCATTCAGGGGCGCGTCGGCGAGCGACGCGAGAAGTACCCCGAGCGGCGCTCGGAAGGCCTCGTCCCCGAACTTCGTGAGTCCTGCCTTCCGACATGCCGCTGCGATGAGTGCGGCCTCGTCGAAGGGCTCGGGGCGTTCGCTTGCCACGGTCGTCGTCTCCTCTGCGGGGCGCGGCATCCGCGCCTCCGCCGACTGTCGTGCATATAGCACGGCGGCTGCTCGGCACGAAGCGCATCTTGCAGCGACTACAGACGACACGGGGGTGACTTCGCTAGCGTTTCACCCATGGCCGACCACGCGCGCGAGATCGAGAACCTGCTCCACATCTATGCCGAGAGGATCGATGCCGGCGATCTCGAAGGCGTTGCAGAGCTATTCAGCCACGGGCGGATTGCGGCTTCGACGGATGCGGCCCCCGAACAGATCTTCGAGGGGCGGGATCGGGTGCTGGCCCTCTACCGCGGCTCGACCCGAATCTATGAAGGCGGCAGTCCCCACACGAAACACGTTACGACGAACTCGATCATCGAGGTCGAAGCGAGCGAGAAAGCGGCCTCGGCGCGCAGCTACTTCACCGTCTTCCAGCAGGTCGAGGACCTGGCGCTCCAGCCCATCATCGCCGGTCGCTACAACGACACGTTTCAGCGCATCGACGGGCGCTGGTGGTTCGATACGCGGATCATGTTCGTCGATCTCGTGGGCGATCTCAGCCGCCACTTGCTCTACGAGCTCGGCTGAACGGAGGTCGCGGCACCGCGACGCCGTTTCAGGCCAAGCCCATGAGATCGTTCGGAGCAAAGGAGGGAAGACATGCCTGAGAAGATTACCAGCTCGAACTTCGAATCCACGCTGGATTACGCCTCCCTACCCAAGGCCAAGCTGCTCGAACTGTATCGGGTCACCATTACCGCTCACCGGAATTTCTTCCACCTGTGGCAGCAGGCGGTTGGCGATCAGTTTGGATCAGGGGTCTGCGCCGAACTGACCGCACAGGTATACCCGGGCCTGGCAGCGGTGGGGAACGATCTGAAACGGGTATTTCACGAAGAACTGAATTTCCTCTGGTCGATCATGCCGGATCTTCACCACATGCTGACCTTTGCGCGCTACGACGCGAGTCTTCTGCCAGAGACCTTGGACGCCGACCTCGATGTCGAGGCGTTGGCCAGCGAGTCGCTGTTGCTGCTGTGGAACGTATCGACACTGACTTATGTCATGCAGACGGGTCGTTGGACGGATGCGCTGACCGCCCGATTCGGCCAGGGCGTCGCCTTGAAGCTCGAACGCTCCGTCTGGCTGGACTACGGCGGCGCCGAAGAAGATCTACGCTACGGACTCATCGCTGCAGGGGCTGAAAAGGGGAACGTCGAGACCCTGCTTCGGGGCTTCCAGATGGCACCGGGTGAAGTCGGTCTCGTCGATGCGGAATTTCATCTCGAGAATCCGAATCATGGATGGATCACTCACAAGAGATGCCCGGCGCTCGACCGCTTTGGTGAGAGCAACAAGGAACGCTTGGAGAGCAGCTGCGTGCTCTGCGTGATCGCCATGCGACTCTCGGGTGAGATGGTAGACAAGGGTATTCGTTGTCGGCCGGCCAGCTTGCCGCCCTACCGTGAACCGGTAGGGCATGCTTGCAAGTGGGAATATTGGAAGTAGCAGCACGAGTCCAGTGTCGAATCACGACTCTGATACCAAGCTAGCTAGGGTTTTACCCTAGCTGGCGTGGTGTCCACTCTGAGCTGACCGCCGGGCGCGAGGGAGGGCCAGCGAGACCACAGAGTGGCAACACTTTTCCCTTTATCGGCAATCCATTTCCTTCCGACGACACTGCGACTTTTTGGCCACAGGGCCAAGCTGCCGAAACCACTTGGTTTCTGGCTGCACTAGGTGTAGAAGAGGATGGTATCGGGATTGCAGTATTCCTGGAAGATTCTCCCGGGAAGGGGACGAGTGCTGCTCAGGACCATCGTCAGCGTCACGTTGGCTTCGGCGATCGCGTGTTTCGCGGGATCTGCTGCTGCGGTCGCTATTGCTCCGACGCTTCTCAGCGATCCCGGAGTAACGCTGAACACGACGGGCATTTCGACCTACACCACGGGCGGGGACGACATGGCCGGGATGGTCGTCACTGCGTACTTCGATGACGCCACATCCGAATCCGGTGTCTGGACGGTGACCGGCACGGACGCCGGCGCGGCCAGCGGCACCGGCTGGTCGCTCTCGTTGAACGACTCCACGACGTGGACCGGTGTCTGGACTCTGGACCTCAGCAGCCTCGGCAGCGTAATGATCACGGGTATCGAAATCAACGGCCGGCCGGGAGATACGGTCTTCGACATCTTGGGCCCTGATCCCGATCAGCTCGGGACGCCGGGTTCGGATCAGGGGAAGCCCATCTCCTCGGTCGACGGGCCGTCGGGTCTCAGCGTGACCGCCACTTATCGCAACGAGGTGGAGCTGAACAGCGTCTACTACGGCGACCTCTATACGATTCTCGACCTCGAGTTCGGGGGCACGGTCGGGGGGCTCGTCCAGGGTGATGCCTTCAGCTTCATCGCCGACAGCGACAACAGCATGGCTGCAATCGTCCCCGAACCGTCTACCGGTCTGCTTCTCGGCTTGGGTCTGGTCATGCTCGCAGGGCGGCGCACTAGGGCTCGCGGGTAGCGGCGCCGGACTCCTCGGACTCCTGTGTCTCCGGCGGAAACGCCACCATGCTCGTCGCTTTGCCGAGTTGGACGGCGAGGATCCCGGAAACGCCACCATGCTCGTCGCTTTGCCGAGTTGGACGGCGAGGATCCGGCTGAGGTTGTGGTAGACACGCGTCGCGATGCGGGGATACTGATCGCGCAAACGTCCGAGATCCTCTTCCGACAGCAGCAGCAGCCTCGAATCGGAGACCGCCGTCGCATCGGCAATGCGCCGCCCATGGAAGATGGCGCCTTCGCCGAAGGTGTCGCCGCGGCGCGCGGTCTGCAGCGACACCGTCTCGCCATCACGCGGCACCGTCAGCTCGATCTCGCCATCGATCACGATGTACATTTCTTCGCCCTCGGCACCAAAGGCTGTCAGCTGGAGGCCCTTGTGAATGTGCTGCAGGCGGCCGAGCAAGGCGACGACCCGCGCCTGGGTCTCACGCAAACCGGCGAACAGGGGAACCGCCCGCTGGGGCTCGGGACCGAGGTCCAGGGTGAGGATGTCCCAGAGTGTGACGACGCGCATGCGAGCCGCCATGGCCGGAGTGAACGTGATGTCGACGAGCCACGCGAAGGCCAGGGTGGTGGCGGCCAGCATGCCGAACTCCACCTGGTTGCGCAGTCCGCTCAGCAGCAGCGCCGAGAAACCGAGACAGAGCGATACCGTCGTATACGTCACCGGCCGGATGATGCTGCGCATCGCCTCCACCACGCCGCGGCGAGTATCGGCGTGCTTCTTGGCAGCGTCGTTGAATTGGGCCATGTAGTGAATCGTGTCGTCGACCGCGATCCCCAGGACGAGCGAAGCAACCAGGCCCGTGGTGGTGTTGAGGGTGATCCCACTCCAGCCGAGCAGACCGAAGTAGAAGAGCACGGGAAGTACGTTGGGGATCAAGGCCATGAAGCCGACCCGGAAAGAGGCAAAGAGGAGCACCAGGATCGCGAAGATGATCAGGAAGGCGGTGCTCAGGCTCGATGCCTGGCCGCGGGCAATCTCGTTTACCGTGCGGCTCATCAACACGGTGCCGCCCGTCACAGTAGGGATCAGGTTGCGGGGCAGTTCCGAGAAGTGGTCTTCGATTTCCGTCACCAGCCGAACGATGTCCGATGAGTCGATCGCCGACGTGCGGACCAGGATGTTGGCGGTCCGGTGCGCCGAGTCGAGCACCGTCGCGAGCTGGTTCTCCGGAATCGCTTCCATCCACTTCGCCACGGGTGTACCGGCTTCGATTCGGTCGATGACGCTGCCTTCACCGCCACCCATCGCACGATCGGCCACCTCCAGATAATCGACGATGGAGGTGGTCCCGCCAATCTCCGGGCGGCTGTCGAGCCAGCTTTGCAAGCTCTCCACGGTGCGGAGACTCGATGCCAGATCGAAGGACCCGCGATAGACCGACTCGAGGACGACGTAGAAGGTATTCGCACCCGAGAGGGCTTTGTTCACGGCCTCGAAGTCGCGGCGGACATCGGCCTCCGGCTTGAAATTCTTCACCAGATCCGTGCTGACTTCGATTCGCGTCATGCCGACCAGCGAAACCAGGGCGATGCCCGCACCCGCCCAGAGGATCGGCTGCCGCCACCTGACGTCGAATTTCGCGATGCCTTCGACGATGTCATCGAAGCGCCCGCGCGCAGGTTCGCTTCGCAGCTTGCGCGGGTCGGGGAGCAAGGCGAGCAGGGCCGGGGCGAAGCTGAGCGAGGCCAGAGTGGTTATCGCCACGCCGAGGGCGGTAAAGAGACCGAATTGCTTGATCGCACCAAGATCGCTGGTTGCGAGCGACGCGAAGCCCGCGCAGGTGGTGAGACCCGTGAGGAGGACCGGCAGCGAGACATGGTCGATGGCGTGACGCACGGCTTCGCGCCCCCGCTCTCCGCCGCGCACGGAGGCGTAATAGGCGCTCAGCACGTGGATCGTATAGGCGAAGCCCACCACGATCAGGATCGGCGGGACCGCGACCGTGACTTGATTGAGGGTGCCCACCGTCTCGGCGATGATCGCGAGCAGCCAGATCAGGCCGACCGCGATCGTCGCGAGCGGCACCAACACGCCGCGGAACGTCCGAAAAGCGGCGAAACCGACACAAGCCATGATGAAGATGGCGACCGGAACGATCAGCGTGAGGTCCCGCAGCAGCAGCCGCGTCATCTCGGCCTTCACGCGCACCCCCCCTGTGATCCAGACCTCCCCGCCGTCGTACTCTTCGTCCGCGATGGTCTTGATCCTCTCGTCGAGGCCCCGATCGAAGATCTCCTGCTCGGAGAGATCTTCGAACTGCACGAGCAGCGCCGTCGTGCGAGAATCGAGCGAGACCAGGTTGCCACCAAGCACCGGGTTCGCGAGGGTGGCGGTGCGAAGGTGCTCGAGTGCCTCGCGATCTTCGGGAACGATCACGGACGGCTCGCCGCTTACCGGGTCCGGGTCGCCCGTCCGGAGCAGGCCCGCCAGGCTGTCGACCCGCCGAACCCCGTCGAGTTCAGCGAGACGATCCGCGATGCGGACGACCGCGCGAAGGCTCTCGGGCGTGAAGATCTCGGGCGCGTTCAGGGCAACGACGACTTGCTCATCGTTGCCGAAGAGATCGCGGATACGCTCGTAGTAACGGCTCTCCTCGCTGTCGGCCGGCAGCATGCTGTTCACCGAGGGGTCGAGCAGCAGCCGTGGTCCACCGGTCTCGAAGTCGATCAGCCGGGAGAGCCCCAGCGCCGTCAGCAGCACGAAGACCACTACTGTCAAGCCAGGACGCGCAGTCACCCAGTTCGGCGGCTCGAGCGAGAGCGAACGCAATCATTTCTCCGTTCCGGTCGTGCCGTCCGGTTTCGTGGTGTCGTCAACGCTGTGTAGCTCGTCGATTCGACACGGGATAGGGCCGGCGGCATCCCCCGCACCAGCTCGTCTTCGGCTGACACTTCGAGATCCACTGGGCGCGCCCGAAGTCTAGAGGCCCGCTGCGATGCCCATGATGTCCGGATAGGAGAGGTTGGCCTCGCCGCCGTCGATGTAGAAGGTGTGTCCCGTCACCCAGGATGCGTCGGGTCCGGCGAGATAGAGCGCCAACCCTGCGACGTCGGCCGGTGCACCCGTCCGGCCCAGCGGAATCGACTGCAGGTAGCTTTCGAGGACCCCCGAGTGGCCGGTGAGGGGTGAAGTGAGCGGCGTCTCGACCAGGCCCGGCCCGATTCCCACGACGCGAACGCCCTTCGCGGCTATCTCGAGTGCCGCACAGCGCGTGAGCATGTCGACGGCCGCCTTGGAGGCGCAGTAGGCGGACATGCCCTTGGCGGGCACCTTCGCATTGATCGAGGCGATGTTGATGACGACTCCGCTGCCTGCCGGTCCCATGACCTGGAGCTCGTGCTTGAGTGCCAGCATGGTGCCTCGAAGGTTGACAGCGAGGACCTGATCCCACATCTCGACCGGGTGTTGGTCGATGGGAGCGAGGTTGCCGATCCCCGCGGCGTTCACCGCGATGTCGAGAGCGCCGAAGCGCTCCAGCGTCGCTGCGATCATCGCCTCGACATCGGCCTCCTGGGTCACGTCCGTGCGCTGCGTCGCCACCGAATCGCCGAGCTCTGCAGCCGCTGCCACGAGCGCATCGGCATTGAGATCGGAGAGCATCACCCGCGCCCCTTCGGCGACATAGCGCTTCGCGATTCCGAGCCCGATCCCCGAGGCCCCCCCGGTGATCACCGCGACTTTACCCTCGAGCTGCTTCGACATCTTCACCTCCTCGTCTTCGTTATTCGCTGAAGCACAAGCCGCCGCAGGTGGCCCTCAGCAGACACGAGGCGTTGCCTTCGATGGCAAGCGACTCGCAGAACTTCTATGTCCGGAAAGCTACGGCACCGCCACCTTCTTGAAACTCGTGCGTTTCGGATCTCGGGTTCGCTCCATGTGGTCCAGCAGCTTCGCCCGGAAGGCACTCACCCTGCCCGCTACCGCGGGATCGTCGATCAGGTTGTGGAGCGCGTCGGGGTCCTTCTCGTAATCGTAGAACTCCTCGGGTACGCGGTATCGGAAGTGCTTCACACGCGCCGCGAGAACGGGATCACTTTCCGACTTCTTCCCGATCGCCCGCATCGCAGCGTTTCGGTCCGACTCGTTGCGAAATACCATTCTGCCATTGGACCAGCTGTTCCAGATGTAGCCGTACCGGACGTCCTGAATCGAGCGCATGATGTAGGACCGCTCGTGAGCCGTGGAATCGAGGTATGTATAGACGTATTCGCGGCCGGCCTGTTCTTTTCCCTGTAACAGGGGCAGGAAGGAGCGGCCATCCATCTCTGCCTGCGGTTGGAGCCCCGCTGCTGCCAGGATCGTCGGCGCGAAATCTACCCCTGCGATCATGTGTTTGCTGTCATGCGCTCCTGGCGTGGTCACGCCCGGCCACCGCACGATCCAGGGCGTTCGCGTCGAATGCCGCCAGACGTTGGTCTTGGCGAATGGCATTGCGACGCCGTTGTCGGACATCAGCATGACCAGCGTCTTCTTCTCGAAGCCGGACTCGCCGAGTGCCTGCAATACGGCGCCCACCACGTCATCGGCTCGCCTGACCGAGTTGTAGTATCGGGCAACGTCTTCACGGACCTCCGGCAGGTCTGGAAGAAATCCGGGCACCGGGACTTCGTCGGTCTGATAGATCTTCGAGGGCGCCGGTAAGTCGCCACCCCCGTTCGCGCCGGATGCAAGCGACCGCTCCTCGGCTGGTTTGCCATCGTCGAAGGGTCGGTGTGCATCGTGGGTGTTGACCATGAGAAAGAAGGGCCGCTTCGATTGGCGCGCCAGAACGAAGAAGTCCGCAGCGGCCTCCGCGAAACGAACGGCACTGTACCCGCCCATCAACTCCTGCTTGCGAATCTGGTAATCGAATGCGCGCTTGCGCGACGGAATCACATGCCGCGTCTTGCCGATGATGCCGGTCGTGTAGCCGTTGGCCGTGAGGGTTTCGGGCAGCGTCGGAACACTGTTGTAGATCCGCGTGAACCCTTTCGCCCCGCTGTTGTGCGGATACAGGCCGGTCATCCAGACGGAACGGCTCGGCCGGCAGATGGCGACGGTCACGTGTCCGTGCTCGAAGCGGAGACCTTCGGACGCGAGCGCGTCGATGTTCGGCGTGGCATCCACGACTTTGGAACCGTTCACGCCGACGGAATCCCAGCCGATGTCGTCGACTGTAATGAACAGCACATTCGGGGGCTCTGACGCCAGTGCCGGATCGACCGAGAGCCCGGAGGTCGCTGCGTACAGGATTGCGAACCCGATGAGGCGAGATACGCGCCGCGTCACTTTTCTTCCTTCCCGGCGCTTCTGTGCGTCGACACATCTCCTGCGAGCGGTGCGCTCGAGACGACACCATTGGATCGACAGGATCGGTTCTATCAATTCGATACCACCGACAGCACCCAGCGCCACCCGCGTCAGTCCGTTAAAGTGGCTCCGCGACCATGATTGTACTGTTCATCTTGAACAATGCGCTCGTCTTGTTCCTGTCTGTCCGCGTTCCGCGGCGCCTTCTTCCCGTCGCTTCGCCATCGCTCCGATTTCTAGCGACCGCCTTGTGCTTTCCCCTGCTGGCCATCCTCACGATCTTCGGCGGCTTCAGGTGGTGGTGAACCCGCGACGAGTCTCGGCGAGACATTGCTCGCCACCGCGGGCGCCTCAATCCTCGGCGGACTCGCGACCCTGTGGATATTCGAGGTTGCGGCAGCTGGAACTCCGTTTCTCTACGACGACCTCACCTACCATGCCACCTCGTCAGCCTGGTGGATCCAGCAAGCGACTCTCTCGCTACCGCCCTTCACGTATCAGGGCTACTACCCGCAAAACGCCGAGCTCATGAACCTGTGGTTCATGCTGCCGCTCCGCGGCGACAGCCACGCCAATCTGTCGGTCCTGCTGTGGCTCGCACTGTCGGTGAGTTCGCTGCTCGCCATTGCGCATACCTTTGCGGGTTCCCGCGCGCTCGCGTTCTTCGCGGCCGCCGGTCTGATGGCATCGCCGGAGATCCGCTTCTTCAGCGGCTCGTTCTCCGCAGGCGACCTGGCCGCCACCAGCTTCGGGCTCGCCGCTCTGGCCTTCGCACACTTCGAGCCCACCGACGACGAGCGCACGCGCTTCGGGAAGGCGCTGCTCGGCGGCTTGGCCGCGGGCGCCGCCGTGGGCACCAAGGCGTCGATGCTCGCCCCCGTGGCGCTCCTCGTCGCATGGTGGTGCTGGCGAGCGCTGTCGCGGCCCGGCGCCGGAATCGTGCGTCGCGAACTCGTCGTCTTCGCGGTGGGCCTGATCGTCACTGGTGGCTACTGGTATACGCGTAATTGGGCCCTTGCGGGAAACCCGCTCTTTCCCGCCGAGATCGGCCCCTTCGACGGCCCCTTCGACCGCGCCTCGCAATGGCAGACGAGCCTTGCCAGCCACATGAGCCCGCACTGGGGCACGCGCCGCTTCTGGTCGTCATTCGTGCGCCCGCAGTTCTACTGGCCACTACCGCTGGGTCAGGTTGCGGCGCTCGGATATGGCTTCGCCCTGGGAGCGTTCCTGCTGTGGCGCAAACGCGTTCCTGCGGCGCTTCGCCCGTACGCGCTCTTGCTCGCGGCGGTGGGCCTGCTCGCGTTCGTCCTCTTTTCCTTCCAGCCCTTCTCCGGAACGATCAACCGCCCCGTCGCACCCCTCAACATCCGCGTGCGTTACCTGAGCTTCGCCTTTGCGCTCGGGTTGACGCTCTACGGATCCGTCGGCCCGCGAAAGCCGGCGTGGGCTGCGCTCGTGGCGCTGCTGCCCGCCTACGGAATCTACGTCGCCCTTCGGAACATCGATGGGCGCGAGGCAGGCCTGATCGCCGTCGGGGCTGTCGTGACGGCGTTGGCCTTCGCCGCGTGGAGGCGGTGGCCTGCAGCCTTCGCGGGACGCCCGGCGCGCGCCGCGGCTTACGGAGCGCTCGGAATGGCGGTTGTGGGGCTGGCTCTGTGGTCGCCTGCGAGGGCTCGTCTGACCGAGGAGAACCTCTATTCGTTCCGGGTCGGAAGGCGCCCGAGAACCACTCCCGCCTGGGGGGCGTTGGAACAGCTGCCAGCCGGGAGTCGGGTGGCGGGAATCAGCTTCAACCCGACGAGCCACGCCTTCTACTACCCCCTGTTCGGCCGATCCTTCCAACTTCACGTCGTTCCGATCACCTTCGAGGGACATCGCCGCCCGCCGCTTCACGCTCCAGCGGAATCGAGCCGCGGCTGGTGGTGGGAGTTCGAGGAGCGGCGCCATCCCGCCCCGCTGGAGCTGCTCGCAAATCTTCGGAGGGCGGGGGTCGACTATCTCTTCGTCAGCCGTTGGCCCCGAAGATCGATCTACGCGGGCTGGCCGCCGGCCCGCGATGTGATCGCGAAGAGCCTGCCCGATCGCCGGATCTTCGGCGATGATCACAGCGAGATCTGGGATCTTAGAAAGCCCACCGATTTCGGGAGTGTGCCGGAACGCGAACCCATCGCACCGAGATGAGGTCACCGCACGAGCGCTGGACTCGGGAAAATCGAGGTAAATTTCATGATCTTGGAAAGGCGGATACGGCGTAGAACCGGCAGGGTCGGAAGGCCCGACAGACGGCACGCAACGAGACCCTTCGGGCGAGCCGTCCGTGTCGCCACGATCGCGGTCGCGTGCGGCCTCGCCACCGCCGCTGCGATCGCGATTTCGGCCTGCCGCGAAACGAGTACCGGCACGGCCTCGGCGGATGAACCCGCCAATGTCCTCCTGATCACCTTGGACACGACCCGGGCCGACCGCCTCGGCTGCTACGGCTACGACGGGGGGACGAGCCCGAACATCGACGCGCTGGCGGCGGACGCTGTGCGCTTCGAAAGAGCCACCGCTACCGCTGCGGTCACGCCGGTATCGCACGCGTCGATTCTTACCGGCCTATACCCCCACCACCACTCGCTGCGCGTCTTCTACGGTCCGATCGGGCACTCCCTGCCGGAAGACCAGCCGACGCTGGCGACGATGCTGGCCGCTCGTGGTTGGCAGACGGGCGCGTTCATCAGCGCCTACCCGGCGTCCGAGCGCTTCGGATTGGACCAGGGCTTCGAATTCTTCGAGACGGGCATCGCCGCAGCGGTCATGCAGCGCTATCCGCGTAAACGCCTGCAGCGAGAAGTGGTGAAGTGGGCGCGTCAGCGTACGGCCATGGCCCAGAGGCGGGCGGACGCGACGACAGACGACGCCTTGGCCTGGCTCGAACAGGCGCAGCGGCCGTTCTTTGCTTGGGTGCACTACTTCGACCCTCACGACGCCTCGCTGATCCCGCCCGAGGAGATCACCGACCGATTCGCGTTCTCGCGGCGGGCCCCGAAACCCAAGTCCGCCATCTACGACCCGGAGATCTTCTTCATGGACGCCAACGTCGGCCGGCTGCTCGAACGGCTCAAAGCAACCGGGGAGTACGACGACAGCATCATCGTCATCGTGTCCGACCACGGCCAGGGCCTGGGCGATCACGGCTGGCAGCAGCACCGCCTGTTGTACCAGGAGCAAATTCGAACGCCGCTGATCATACGCACGCCGAACGGACCCCGCGGACGCGTCGTGAGCGCAGTGGCCAGCGGCGTCGACATCGCTCCGACGATCCTGGCTGCCGCCGGCGTCGCGATCCCCGATGGGATCGATGGGCGCGACCTGCTTGCCGCGCTGGATGACGACGACGGCGGAGGGCGGATTGTCCTGGCCGAGGCCCTCAACAGCTTGGACGCCCTCACGCCGCGACGCCTGCCGGCACACCAGAAGGACTTGCTCTTCTGCGCCATGGATGCCCGCTGGAAGCTCATATACCACCACGACCATCCCGAGAACAGCGAACTCTACGATCTGGCGAGCGACCCACGCGAGTTGACCAATGTCATCGCACGGTACCCCGAGGAAAAGCAGCGCCTGCTGCGACGGCTATCGGAATCGGGGGCGATGGTGATCGATACCGTCGCGCCCGATGCGCCGGAAGCGGAGGAGTCGATCCGCATGCTCGAGTCCCTGGGCTACATCCACGGAGACACCGAAACGCCGAACTGAGCAGGAGAATCCGGGGCGATCAGCTCTGCGGCCCGCGCGTCCCGGGTGCCGGCGGGTCCACGGGGGGGGGGGAGGGATTGCGAGCTAGCAGGCCACCGAGTTCAGACGCGACAGCTCGGCATCCGCGGCGGCCATGATCTCGCGCACCACCTCTCCAGCCGTCAGGACGTTCCTGATCAGCCCCGAGCCCGTGCCGGCAATGTAGTTTCCCTTCATGCCGTCGGGATCGTTGGGAATTCGAGCCATGCCCTCGCCTTGAATTCCCATGAAGTCCATGGCTTTCTTTCCGGGGGCGTCGAGTGCGTTCATTTCCTCGTAGAACTCGTTTCGAATCATCCGAGTCGGCGATGATAGGCGACAGGCGACCGCCGTATCGGCGTCACCCGCTTCCACCAGCACCTTCTTCCAGTTCTCGTGGGCGGGGGATTCCACGGTGGCGAGAAATCGGGTTCCCAACTGGACGCCCTGCGCACCCAACGCCAGCACCGCCAGCAGCCCGCGGCCGTCGGCCAATCCACCCGCACCAATGACGGGAATGTCGACCGCATCGACCACCTGCGGAACCAAGGAGATCGTGGGGACCTCGTCGCGCGCGACCTTGCCGCCGGACTCGATGCCTTCGGCCACGATCACGTCCACTCCGGCCGCTGCGGCCTTGCGGGCGGTTCGAAGCGAGGAAATCACATGAATCACGGTGACGCCTGCGTCCTTGAGTTCCCGGGTGTACTTGTCCGGACTCCCCGCCGAGGTGGTGACGATGCTGACACCGCATTCCTTCACGATCTTGACGAGTTCCGGCACCATGGGGTGAAAGATCGGCAGATTCAGGGAGTAGGGCTTGTCGGTCAATGAGCTGATCTTCTCGATCTCGCGGCGCGTCCCGTCGGGGCCGAAGGTCGCCGTAGAGAGCGTTCCGAGCCCCCCGGCCTCGGAAACGGCCGCAGTCAGCCGCCCGTCGCTGATGCCCATCATTCCGCCGAGAATGATGGGATGTTCGATGCCAAGCAGGTCACAGATCGGGGTTCGAATCGACACGGTGGTTTCCTTTGCAATTTGGGGTTCTGAAAAGAATGAGAAAGCGGGCTAGTTCGCCGGCCGATAGTTGATCGGTGATGACCACGCCCGCTCCTGGAGCGTCTTTGCCATGTCGGAGCGCGGTGGCACATCGGCACGCAGTGCATCCCAGGTCGACCAACGACAAGTGGGATTCTCGAGCACGCGCGCGTAGTAGAAGGCGCGTTCGTCCGGATTGAATTGGGGGTCGCGCCAGACCGTACGGAGCTCGGCCGCACCGTTTCCGGAAATCGAACAATCGGAGAGGTCCACCCGGGCGCCGTTGTCGGGACAGCGATGGGTATCGGGGTCGACCGAGGAGCCTCCCGAACAGGCGACGTCATACACCAACTCGAAGGTCTCCCCTTCCGAATCAACCCATCCCTTTATGATCTGTAGACGTTGGAGCGGCGCAGCATTGGCGTCGGCGAGTGCCCACAGCAAGAAGCCCGGTGCATCGCCCGAGCGCGCAGGCAGATCGCTTCCCATCGTCACGCCTTCGGCATATGCGCGAGCGATGGGTTCCGGTGTTTCCGACAGCGCGTCATCGAAGTCGTAGCCGGCGAAGAAGCGCAGCTTGATGCGCGGCCCCGATGTTGCGAAGGTCTCTTTGCGTCGAAAGGCTTGGTAGATTGCCTCCCGGGTATTCTCCTCTGCCCAGACCGCCGCCAACCCGGAGGCACCATAGGTGGGGGTCGCAGCCCCGAGGTAGGTCTTGCCGTCCACTTCCGTCAGCGCCTGTGGTGCGGCGAAGCGAAGAAAAGTACCCACCAGCGGGCCGAAGGGAACGGAGCCACGCAGGTCGGCGGTTGCCGATGCCAGCCCGAGCTTCGAAACGTAATTGGACTCGTCGTTCTCGGAAGCCCCGGTATGGGTGTCGCTCGAACCGATGAAGCCGAAGTCGTAGGGGTTGGCGACGCCCTGGCT
This sequence comes from Deltaproteobacteria bacterium, assembly GCA_019310425.1. Taxonomy (GTDB): domain Bacteria; phylum Myxococcota_A; class UBA9160; order UBA9160; family SMWR01; genus JAFDEI01. Next base: position 17,381 of record JAFDEI010000122.1, read on the forward strand.
CTCGAGCGCCAGCCCTCGGCGCAGGGCGTCGCGCACGTAGCTCCCGGCCGGCTCGCTCGGCAGCATGGTGGCGACGCGATAGGGCATGATCTCGAAGTCGGCCCACTCGTCGCGGGTCGAGAGAAGGGGGTGGGTCTCGGAGGTCCCCTTGATCTGGGTGATCTCGACCAGGGGCTCGTTGCGGATCCGCCTTTCCGCGTACGCGTCGTCGACCGGATCTCCGGCCCAATCTACCAGCTTGAACATCTGGCCATTCGAGCCGTTCGAGTTGTGGGGGATCGCGAGGCTCTCGACGCCTTGCTCCCGCAGCTCATCCATCCAATTCCAGAGTCCCTCCGGATTCTGGGAGTGAAAGCGCGAGAACGGAACGGCCGGGATCCTGTCGCTCCCCCTGAAGATCACATTGCGATGGAGATTTCCGAAGTCATCGCTCCAGGAGGTGTATTCGTAGCCGACGAAGGTCGTGAAGCGACCGGGCTCGTTGAAGAGGTCGGCTGCGTCGATCGTGTCCGCCCAGGCGGTCCGAGTGATATCGAGCAGGGCCTCCCGCTCGACGGCGCCAGCGAGAACAGCGGAAACGAACCTCGGAAGAAATTCCCGAAAGATCTCGATACGGCCCAACAAGCTCAGGATTCCCATGTTGTCGGGTGCGTTCAGATCGTTCAGCGGCTGAGCAACATCGAGCTTCGAAAGCTCCGTCGTCGTGTCGCCCGCAGCCTTGGCTACACCCAGGAACATCGCGTGATCCGTCACCGCATAGAAGTCGAGCGGTTGCGTGAGCTGAAGCTCGAAGCCTCCTGGATGAGCGATCGCCTCTCCGCGGGCGAAGCGATAGGCATCGTAGGGTGTGGCAAGAACGCCGATCGCGTATGCATCGAGGGAATAGGTCGTGTGGACATGCAGGTCGCCAAAGAACGCCGACCGATCCGGGTTGGGCGATGGGCGACGTTCGAGCATTTCATCCTGAATCTCGAAGACCTGGGCCGACATGAGACGGCGCTGCTGATCGTCGGCCAACCCACCCTGAATGATCGATCCTGCGTCTTCATCTCCGCAGCCGAAGCATGCCAACATCACGAGGAGTGAGACGAACCAACAGCTCTTCGAAGAACCCAATCCAAGCCCCTTCCTATTCAGAAACCCGTATCGAACCCAATAGACCCAGCTGTCCCTCGCTTCGCCAAGAACTGCGCGTCGGTCGTCCGACTCGCCCACCCTCCGGCTGTGCAAGGCGGTCCCGCCCAGAACGACGATGGTGCTTCAGGGTGCGTGATCTTTGAAGGTCGCGATCTTTCCGGTGTGGTCGAAAGAAAGCACGCGGTAGCTCTCCGGGTTCGGGCCTTCCATCCCGGGTGATCCGATCGGCATTCCCGGCACCGCGATGCCCGAAACCGCCGGCCTGGTTTCCAGAAGCTCGGCGATGTCGTCGGCGGGAACGTGGCCCTCGATGACGTAGCCGCCGACGAAAGCGGTATGACACGAAGCGAGTGCCGGCGTGATTCCGTTCTCGGCCTTCATCGCGCTCAAGTCGGGAACCACGTGATCGTCCACGGCGAAGCCATGGTCTTCGAGGTGCTTCACCCACTTGGAACAGCAACCGCAGGTTGGAGTCCGGTATACGGCGATCTCAACGGGCTCGGCCGCGATCGCGACCGTGGTCAAGAGAACGAGTGCTGCCAACGATGCGAATACCTGCTTCATGGGGCACCTCCGACGCGAGTGATGTGACCCCGCTTCAGGCCGCTGTGGGAGGCTACCAGCAGACACGAGGCGCTGCCGCCTGGAGACTCGATCGTCGTGTGCCCCGCGCCGATCAGCTCTGCGGCCCGCGCGTCCCGGGTGCCGGTGGATCCACGGGGGGGCCGGCGAAGCACTGCGCGATCGACATCCACTGCGTTGCGACCGGGCCCGTCACTTCGAGCTTCGTATCGGCGATGTTCCGTGCCTGCGTCACGACCTGGCAGAAGTCGACCGCGTCTCCGCGTATGCACTCGCTGTCGCTGGGCTCGCTCGATTCCCAGATGTCGCCGGAGGGAGCCACCAGCTGCGTGTAGGGGGGCGGGCCGGGGATCTCGAGCTTCCGGTTCACGAAGGTCCAGCCGAAGGTCTTCATGCCGATGGTGACGATGTTCTTGATTCGGTCGCTGTGGCTGCGTGATGCGCCGACGAGGTCGTAGACCGCCTGGCCGTGGGCCCAGGTTTCCATGTAGCGAGCCGTCGTGAACATCTGCACGCCCATGTCGGGCCCGAACCAGGGCAGGCGACGCTTCGGGTCCGAGTCGCCAAGGGCGTTGGCCAGGGTGTGAGCCGTGTTCTGCCACCGGCCCATCAGCTCCGCCGCATCGAAATCGGCGAAACGTTCGCGCGCGACCTCCTTGCTCGTGCGCCCCTGACTGAAGGCCGCGATGAACACGTCGCGCTCCACGGCGAGTGCCTGTTCGCCTTCGAGCGCCACCATCGATACGAGATCGAAATAATGGAGGTGGGCCACGACGTCCCAGGGGGTCCACTGCATGAAGCCCGTTTCGCTCTCCCAGTCCTCGGGTTTCAATGTCTGGAGGAAGTCGTGAAGCTCGTTCACTTCCTCGCGCAGGTCCGAGGCTACTTGCAGCATTGGGTTGGCTCCTGGTTTCGGTGCACCGTATCGCCGGAGCGGGCAGCGCTCACTCTTCGTCGGTTGCCCACGGTGCCTTTTCGCGCTTCAGAAACGCCTTCATCCCTGCGGCGGCTTCCTTGCTCTTGAATAGCCGCCCCGAGAGATCCGCCGTCCACGCGAATGCCTCTTTCTGCTCCATTGTCGGCACTTCGTGGACCAGGCGCTTCGCTACGCCGAGCGCTTCCGGGCCGCCCAGCCGCAAGTCCGCGAGCACTTCGGCGACTGCCGCGTCGAGTTCGTCGGCCGGTACGGCGCGACTGATCAGACCGAGTTCCGCGGCTCGCGCTGCCGGAAAGCGGTGGCCCCGCAAGAAGACTTCCATCGCCTCACCGCGCCGCATCTTCGGCAGGCACACGACGGAGATGATGGCCGGCGCCACCCCGAGCCGAACTTCGGTAAAGCCGAACTTGACGTCTTCTTGCGCGATGGCGATGTCGAGTGCGGCTGCCAGGCCATTGCCGCCACCGACGACATGCCCCTTGATCTTGCCGACGATGGGCGTGGCTGAGGACTGAATCTCGCCGAGCAGCTCTTCGAAGCCAACCTTGGGGCGCGCCTCTTTGGCAGCGCCGGAGCGTTGTTTCAAGTTCGCGCCGGCGCAGAAGGTCGTTCCCTCGTTGGTGACGACGACCGCGCGGATCGCAGGGTCGGCGTTGGCCTGCGTGATTGCATCGTGCAAGCCGTTCACGATCCCCGCACCGAGGGCATTTCGATTCTCGACGTCCGCGAGGGTGACCGTCAGGACCCCGCCGGCAATTTCCGTTCGGACTTCGCTCATGCTTCGCCCCTATCGTTCTCGCGTGCCGCTGATCGGTAATATTTATTGACGATAGTTACCAAAAATGTTACCTCTGCGTCAACTCGATTCAGCGGTCCGGAGGCGGCCTCTCCCAGAACGGGTGGGATCTCGACGGAGCTGCCCATGAATAGGAATGCCATGCAGCTCGCCCTGCTTGCTCCGCCCCTGCGGTCCACCCTCGATGCCCGTTCGCCCGAGTTCCGGGAGAACCGGGATGCGATGCTGAAGAAGCTGGAGGAAATCGAGGCCCTGCTCGACGAGGCCGAGCTCGGCGGGGGGGCGTACCACCACGAGCGCCTCGCCAAGCGCGGCAAACTGCCGGTTCGAGAGCGCATCGCACTGGCCCTCGACCCGGACAGTCCCTTCCTCGAGCTCAGCTCGCTCGCCGCCTACAACTCGTCCTACACGATCGGCGGCGGCGCCGTGCTGGGGATCGGCGTGATCGCGGGTGTCGAGTGCGTGATCTTCGCCAACGACCCGACCGTGCTGGGCGGTGCACTCACCCCCTACGTCGCCAAGAAATGGATGCGCGGCCTCGAAATCGCCCGCGACAACCACATCCCCTACGTGAGTTTCGTCGAGTCGGCGGGCGCCGACCTGCGCAGGCGTGGTTCGTCGGAGAAAAAGGATGGGGAAACCACAGCCGTGAGCGCCCGGATCGACCACTTCGCCGAAACCGGGCGCTTCTTCTACGAGATGATCGAACTCTCGAAGCTCGAGATTCCAACCGTGTGCGTGGTGTTCGGCTCCTCGACCGCGGGCGGTGCCTACCAGCCTGGCATGTCCGACTACAACGTGGTCATCAAGCAGCAGTCCAAGATCTTCCTCGCCGGCCCACCGCTCGTGAAGATGGCGACCGGCGAGGACTCGGACGACGAGTCGCTGGGCGGCGCGCAGATGCACGCGGAAATTTCAGGCCTCGGTGAATACCTGGCCGAAGACGAGCCCGACGCGTTGCGGCTATGTCGCGAGATCGTGTCCCACCTGAATTGGCGAAAGCCAGGCCCCGGGCCCTCGCTCCGCGCGGATCCGCCGCTGCTCGACCCGGAGGAACTGCTTGGCATCATCGATCCCAATCTCCGTCGTTCCACCGAGATCCGGGATGTCATCGGGCGTATCGTAGACGGATCGCGCTTCGAGGAATTCAAACCGCGCTACGGGCCAACCTTGGTCTGCGGCTTCGCCTCCATTGACGGCTATCCAGTGGGCATCCTCGGCAACAACGGCGTGATCTATCCCGAGTCGGCCGAGAAGGGCGCCCAATTCGTGCAGCTCTGCAACCAGATCGACGTTCCATTGTTGTTCCTGCAGAATCTGACGGGGTTCATCGTGGGCCGCGATTTCGAGCAGGCCGGGATGATCAAGAAGGGTTCGCAGCTCATCAATGCGGTCACGAATTCGGAGGTCCCGCACCTGACGGTCATCGTCGGTGCTTCGTACGGAGCTGGGACGTATGCCATGTCGGGCCGCGCCTTCAACAACCGCTTCACCTTCATCTGGCCCACCGCCAAGATCGCCGTGATGGGCGGCAAGCAGATCGCCGGCGTGATGTCGATCGTGCGGCGCCGGCAGGCCGAGCGGAAGGGTGAGCCCTTCGACGAGGAAGCGGATGCCATGCTCCGCGCCGCCGTTGAAGCGGCGCAAGAGAAGGGATCGCTTGCGCTCGAAGCCACCGGAACGATCAGCGACGACGGGATCATCGACCCGCGCGATACACGCACGGTACTCGGTATCTGCCTCTCCGTGGTACGCAACACGCCTATCGAGGGCACCGACGGCTACGGGGTATTCCGACTGTGAGCTTCACGACTCTGCTCATTGCCAACCGCGGGGAAATTGCCCGCCGCATCATCCGGAGCGCCCACGACATGGGCATCCGCTGCGTGGCGGTGTACGTCGACGCCGACGCCGACGCTCCCTTCGTAAAGGACGCCGACGAAGCCGTGCGGCTCGACACTTCCTACCTCGACGCCGCGGCCATTCTCGCCGCCGCGAGTGCCAGCGGTGCCGGCGCCGTTCACCCGGGCTACGGCTTCCTGTCCGAGAACGCCGATTTCGCAGCCCAGGTAACCGCTGCCGGCATGGCGTGGGTGGGGCCGTCGCCCGAGGCCATCGAACAAATGGGCGACAAGATCGCCGCCAAGGCACTGGCCGAGAAGGCGCAGGTCCCCACCCTGCGCGGCTCCGAGGATCTGGGGGCCGCCGACCAGGTTGGATACCCGCTGCTCGTGAAGGCCGCTGCGGGCGGTGGGGGCAAGGGGATGCGCATCGTCGAGTCGGCGGAAACTCTCGAAGAGTCGCTGGCCGCCGCCAAACGCGAAGCGAAGAGCGGCTTCGGTGACGACCGCGTCTTCCTGGAACGCTACGTCGCGCGCGCGCGCCACATCGAGATCCAGATCCTGGGCGATGCGCACGGCAACATCGTCCATCTCGGGGAACGCGAGTGCTCGATCCAGCGCCGCCACCAGAAGATCCTCGAGGAGTCGCCGTCGCCCCGTGTCGACGCCAATCTGCGTGAGGCGATGGGCGAAGCTGCGCTGCGTCTCGCCTCCGAGCTCGGCTACGAGTCGGCCGGCACCGTCGAGTTCCTGCTCGACGACGACTCGGGAGAGTTCTTCTTCCTCGAGGTAAACACGCGCCTCCAGGTGGAGCATCCCGTCACCGAGATGGTGACGGGCATCGATCTGGTGCGCGAGCAACTCCGCATCGCTGCGGGCGAACCGCTCGGCTACGAGCAGATCGACATCAGCTTCAGCGGCGCGGCCATCGAAGCCCGCCTCTACGCCGAAGATCCGGCGAATGACTTCCTACCCGCCACTGGGACTCTTGCTGCGTTCGCGCCGTCGCCGACACCGGAGGTGCGTTGGGACTCGGGCGTCACGGCCGGCTCCGTCATCGGGACCGACTTCGACCCCATGCTCGCCAAGGTGATCGCGCACGCGCCAACGCGCCGTGAAGCCGCGGGCCGACTCGCCCTGGCTCT
>JAFDEI010000123.1 GCA_019310425.1 Deltaproteobacteria bacterium
TGTCATGGCGATGCTCATCGCTGCAATTCGTCGAATCATCACAAATCTCCTTTTGGCTCCCCGTATCGAGCCCTGTGTTCCCCACCCCCCTACGGGGAGGACGGAGCGAACGTATCAGGCCCGCACCAGGGTGCGCAAGGTGTTCGAAAAACAAGGGGAAAACGGGCTGAATCGACCTCAGACGAAGCGACGCGACCAGCTGAGTTCAAAACCCGCGCTGCGCTTCTCGAGGTCCGGGCCGATCAGCCGAACGCTGCCATCGACTCCCGCGACGTCGAAGAAGCCGGCGAAAGTCTCTGCCGACCCGTAGAGATAGTTCGGGCTGGCAGAGATCACGAGCGGGATGCCGAGCAGGTCCAACCGGACCCGACCCTCCCGAGCCTCGGATACCACCATTTCGCCCGCGTCGCGGTAGATGAGCCCCCAGACCTTGGGCGCCCATCCGATCATTTTCACGAGCGAGCGGCCGAAGATCGCGAATGCACCGTCGAGAACCGGCTTGAGGATCGGGCGGTCGAAGCTCTGGCGGAGGTTCTCGCGCAATGCCGCGCGAGCACGGGCCGGCCCCGCCACGGCGAAGAAGCACTCGGTCAACTCGACGTCGAGGTCGACCGAGACCAGGCCGATCGCAGACGCGGACTCGATCGCCTCACGGGTCTCGGGCTTGAGCCGCGCGCGAACCTCACGACCCAGCGCTGCATCCATGCCTTCGATGGCCTCCAACGAGGACTGGATGAACCCTGCGAGCATGCGGGGCGATGCACTCATCCCCACTCCCCTCTTCGCGTCTCGGGACGCCTATATCGGGCGTTTCGGCACCCGCCGGACACAGCTTGACCCAAAATTTCTGCTTGTGGAGCGAGGGGTTAGGATTCTGCCTGCCGCTTGCTGTGGGCGCAGCGGGCGCGCGCGGCCGTACTGCAGTGACAGGAGTCACCAACGCCACCACAGGAGCCCCGGAGACGCCGCCCCGAGAGCAGCATCCCGATCGCCATCGCGAACATCGCCAATGCGAATACGACGAGTGCTGCGAGAAAGGTCTCCATCCGGGATTCTCCGTTCGTGTTCGGCTAGAGAGGCCGGTTACCGATCCGACGGCGGTGCGTCTGGTGCCGTAGCGGCACCTGCTCGCGCCGCTTCGAAAGCCGGGGTCGCGCGGGCACTGAACGCGGCGTCCGCCTCACGGACGATGAACAGCGCAGCCAGGCCTTCACGCTCGGCCAGAGAATAGCCCGCTTCGGAGCCGAGCACATTCAGCGCGGTCGCCAGCGCATCGGCATACACCGCATCGCGGTGAAGCACGCTTACGGAGGCCAGCGCATGCTCGATCGGGCGCGCGGTCCGCGGGTCGATGGTGTGCGAGTAGCGCCGTCCACCGCTCTGATAGAAATTGCGGTAGTCACCCGAGGTCGCGAGCGCGACGTCGCGAAGGGGGAGGACATCGAAGGCGTCCCGCACGCCCGCATCGGGCCGCTCGATCGCGACCCGCCAGAAGCCGCCACCCCGCCGCTGCCCGCGCGCTCGAATCTCACCACCGACCTCGACCAGGTAATCGCGGTAGCCGAGCTCCGACAGTGCTTCAGCGACGCGGTCGACCGCAAAGCCCTTGGCGATCGCCGAAAGGTCGCAGACGACGTCACCGCGCGACTTGCGCAGCGCTCCAGCCTGCACCTCGACGAGCCGATACCCCACGCGTTCGCGCAGCTGTTCCAGCTCCTCGGGCGGCGGTGGAGCCGGAATGCGATCAGTCGCACCGAATCCCCAGGCGGCCACGACCGGGCCGACCGTAACATCAAAGGCACCCCCCGAGAGCTCCGAGACCTCGCTTGCGATCCGGAAGACCGCCAGAAGCTCGTTCGACACCGGGAACGGCTCGGTCGAGGCATGCGCGTTGAAACGGGACAGCTCTGAATCCAGCCGCCAGGTCGACATCGCTTCGTCGACCGCGCGCAGCTCGAACTCGATCGTGCGCTTGACCTCGGCGCGCTCGGCTGCATCCAGATCGACCACAGCCAACTTGACCGACCAGCTGGTGCCCATGCTTTCGCCGACGAACTCTGCTTGCGCGAGCGGGGGCGGCGCACAGGCAAGCCGGTGGATCGAGGCCGCCAGCAATAGCATCAGCATCAGCGGCAGCAGGACTCTTGCGCGTCCGCTGAGAGAGAACCCCGATCGGCGCGGCGGATCAGCCGCCGAAGTCATCGAAGAGGATATTCTCCGGCTCGACGCCCAAATCGAGAAGCATCTGCATCACCGCATCGTTCATCATCGGCGGACCGCACATGTAGTACTCACAGTCTTCGGGTGCCGGATGATCCTTCAGGTAGTTGTCGTACAGCACCTGGTGGATGAAGCCGGTGTGCCCGGTCCAATCGTCATCTTCGAGCGGCTCCGACAGGGCAAGGTTCCAATCGAAGTTCTCGTTCTCTGCGGCAATCGCGTCGAAGTCCTCGATGTAGAAGGCTTCCCGCAGGCTGCGCGCGCCGTACCAGTAGCTCACCTTGCGCGTGGTGTGGAGCCGGCGGAACTGGTCGAAGATGTGCGAACGCATCGGCGCCATCCCCGCGCCACCGCCGACGAAGATCATCTCGTTGTCGGTGGGCCGCGCGAAGAATTCACCGAATGGGCCCGCGATCGTGACCTTGTCTCCGGGCTTCAGGTTGAAGATGTAGGACGACATCACACCCGGCGGCACGTCGGGAGTCCGCGGCGGCGGCGACGCGATCCTGACGTTCAGCATGATGATGCCCTTCTCTTCCGGATAGTTCGCCATCGAGTAGGCGCGCTCGACGCCCTCGCCCACCTTCGAGACATAACGCCACTGGTCGAACTTGTCCCAGTCCTCACGGTACTCGTCTTCGATGTCGAAGTTCTTGTATTGGACCTCGTGCGGCGGACAGGAGATCTGGATGTAGCCGCCGGCCCGGAACGGGACCTCCTCGCCGGCGGGGAGTTCGAGCACCAGCTCCTTGATGAAGGTCGCCAGGCCCTTGTTCGAGCGGACGGTGCATTCCCACTTCTTGACACTGAAGAGCTCGGGCGGGATCTCGATCTTCATGTCCTGCTTGACCTTCACCTGACACGCGAGGCGGCAGCCTTCGCGGGCCTCACCGCGCGTGACGTGCCCGGTCTCGGTCGGGAGCATCGCCCCGCCGCCTTCCAAGACGTTGACCTTGCAGACGCCGCAGCTGCCCTTGCCGCCACAAGCCGATGGGATGAAGAGCTTGTTCGCTGCAAGCGTATTCAGCAGCGTGCCACCGCTCTGGGCCGTGAGCGTCTGGTCGGGGTCGTCGTTGATGACGATGCTCACGTCGCCGCTCGGCACGAGCCGGTCACGTGCGAACATCAGCACCAGTACCAGGGCCAGGATCACCACGGTGAACCCGATCACGCCGAAGAAAATCGTTTCCATGCCGAATCTACTCTCTAGTTCTCTGACGACCGCGCGCGGTTCAGAGTTGGATTCCCGAGAAGGCCATGAACCCCAGCGACATCAGCCCAACGAGGATGAACGCGACGCCGAGTCCACGCAGCGGCTCGGGAACGTTGCTGTACTTGAGCCTCTCGCGGATCGCTGCGAGCGCGACGATCGCGAGCGCCCAGCCGATGCCCGAGCCGAGGCCGAAGACCGTCGCTTCACCAAGCGTGTAGTCGCGCTCGACCATGAACAAGGATGCACCCAGAATCGCGCAGTTCACCGCGATCAGCGGCAGGAACACGCCCAGCGCGTTGTAGAGTTGAGGGACGTAACGGTCGAGGATCATCTCGACGATCTGCACCGAGGCCGCGATCGTTCCGATCAGGGTCAGGAAGGTGAGGAACGACAGATCGACGTTCGGCAGGCCCGCCCACGCGAGCGAACCCGGCGCGAGTACATTGTCGTTCAGCAGTTGGTTCAGTGGGGTCGTGACGGTCAGAACGAAGATGACCGCCAGCCCGAGCCCTAGTGCGGTTTCGACCTTCTTCGAGCATGCCAGGAAGGAGCACATGCCCAGGAAGAAGGCAAGCGCCATGTTTTCAACGAAGATGGACTTCGTAGCCAGGCTCAAATAGTGCTCCAACACTGAAGTCTTCCTCCACTTGTTCGGGTTTGTAGCTGCGCACGACCCAGATGAAGCCACCGATCAGAAAGAATGCGGCCGGTGCCAGCAGCATCAGACCGTTGGGGACGTACCAGCCGCCCTCGTTGACGGTCTGCAGGATCGTGATGCCGAAGACCTTGCCCGATCCGAAGAGCTCACGAACGAACGCCACGAGCATCAGCACGAGCCCGTAACCCAAGCCGTTGCCGATCCCGTCGATGAAGGCGAGCTTGGGCGGATTCTGCATCGCGTAAGCCTCGGCGCGTCCCATCACGATGCAGTTGGTGATGATCAGCCCCACGAAGACCGACAACTGCTTGCTGATGTCGTAGACGAAGGCCTTGAGAATCTGATCCGTGATGATCACCAGCGATGCGATGATCGTCAGCTGCACGATGATCCGGATGCTCGACGGGACGTAGTTGCGAATCGAGCTCACCGCCACGCTCGACAGCGCTGTCACCGCGATGACCGCCATGCTCATCACGAACGCGACCTCCATCTTCGTGGTCACGGCCAATGCCGAGCAGATTCCGAGCACCTGCAGCCCGATGGGGTTGTTGTCGAACAGGGGATCCAGCAGCGCCTCTCGTTCCTTGCTCATCATGTCCCCTTCTGGTTGCGCAGCTGTTCGAGGTAGGGTGCGAAACCGTCGTCACCGAGCCAGAAGGCCAGCAGGTTCGTGACTCCGCGGCTCGTGATCGTGGCTCCGGACAAGCCGTCGACGTGATGCGGATCCTGGTCGGGCGGTCCGGCGCTGCCCTTCACGAGCGAGATCGCCGGCTGCCACTGGTCGTCGAATGCCTGGCGGCCCTTCCAGAGTGCCTTCCAACGCGGGTTGTCGACCTCGCCACCGAGGCCGGCCGTCTCGCCGTGCTCATAGAACGTGATGCCGTTGATGGTCCGGACGTCCGGGGCGAGCGCAAGGTAGCCGTAGAGCGTCGACCACAGCCCCTTGCCCTCGATCGGCAGGATCACCGCCGACAGTGCGCCATCCTCGATCACCTCGAAGATCTGCGCATGGTTCGGGATCCGAACGACCTTGGCTGCGTTGGGCGGTGCGGGCCGGCTCGTCTTCGGGTCGGCCGCGGCCTCCCTCTGGTCGAACGTGGCCGGGTCGACGCCATCGACCGGGCTGCCGGTCGCGACATCGATGATCTTCGGCGTGATATTCTTTTCGAATCGACGCCGGATCTCCTCGGCGGGCAGCGACTCCTTCTCGTCCATCAGATCCGCGACGATGAGTACCTTCTTCTGGATATCGAGGGCCCTGTTGGCTTCCTGGCGGTCCTTGAGCAGCACCGCAGAACTCGCGACGAAGATCGAGCAGAAGGCACAGATGGCCGCCGCGAACGTGATGACGTAGCGCGCACTATGCTGCATCGCGGGCCAGCCTCCGGTTGATGTTGCCCTGCACGACGAAGTGATCGATCAAGGGCGCGAACATGTTCATGAAAAGAATCGCGAGCATCATGCCCTCGGGATAGGCGGGGTTCACGACGCGGATCAGCACGGCCAGTGCGCCGATCCCGAGCCCGTACCAGAACTTTCCGATGGTCGTAAACGCCGAGCTCACGGGGTCGGTGGCCATGAAGACCGCGCCGAACGCCCAGCCACCAAGCACCATGTGCCAGTAGAACGGCACCGCAAACATCGGATTCGACGCCGAGCCGGCCCAGTTCAGCAAGTTCGCCAGCGCAACCGTGCCGCAGACCAACCCGACGATCGTCTGCCAGGCCGCGACCCGCGTGATCAATAGGACCGCGAGACCGAGCAGGCAGCAGAGCGCGGAGGTCTCCCCCATCGATCCGGGGATCCAGCCGTAGAAGGCCTTGCTCCAGCTGGCGTGGTCGAGTGCGCCCGGCGTGACGGCCGCCTGCGCGAGCCAGGTCGCGCCGGAGAAGCCATCGACAGCCTGGAAGTCCGCTGCAATCCACGCGGCGTCGCCGCTCATGTAGGCCGGGTACGCGAAGAACAGGAAGATGCGCGCGGTGAGCGCGGGATTGAGGAAGTTCATCCCGGTGCCGCCAAAGACCTCCTTGGCGAAGATCAAGCCGAAAGCCATGCCGAGGCCGACTTGCCACAGCGGGATCGTCGGCGGCAGCGTCAGCGGCAGCAGCATGCCGGTGACGAGGAAACCTTCGTTCACCTCGTGGCCGCGGATGATCGCGCCGCCGACTTCGACGAGCGCACCGACCGCGAAGACGGCGATGAGGATCGGCAGATAGTAGAGAGCGCCGTGGATGATGCAGTAGAACGGGTTGGTTGCGTCGAAGCCGAGGCCGAGCAGCTGATAGAGCCACATCCGCCAGTCATCGAGCGGTACGGCTCCGTGGTCGATCGCGTACTGAGCTTGATAGCCGGTGTTGTAGATCGCGAACAGGATGCAGGGTACCAGCGCGACAACGACGGTGATCATCATGCGTTTCAAGTCGATCCCGTCGCGCACATGCGAGGCGGTCTTGGTGACTTCACCGGGCGTGAACATCGCGGTATCGTGCGCTTCCCAGAGTGGGTAGAGCTTCTCGAGCTTCCCACCCTCTTCGAAAAGCGGCGCGACACGATCGTGCAAGTCGCGGAGGAACTTCATCAGCCTTCCTTCTCGATCATCGAGAGATTCCTGCGGAGAACCGGCCCGTAGTCCGTCTTGCCGGAGCAGACGAAAGTGCAGAGCGCGAGGTCTTCTTCATCGAGTTCGAGCGCACCGAGCTTCTCGGCCTGCTCGATGTCGCCGACGAGCAGAGAACGCAGCAGGAATGTCGGCAGGATGTCCATCGGCATCACGCGTTCGAATGTCCCGATCGGAACCATCGACCGCGGCGACCCATTGGTGGACGTCGTGAAATCGAAGCTCTTTACGCCGAACAGACGCGAGAGGTAGATCGGGATGGTCGAGAAGCTCTTCATGCCGGGCGTGAGCCAACCCATGAAGATTCGCTCGCGACCCTCCCGGAGCAGGCTGATCTGGCGATCGAAACGGCCCATGTAGCCGAATTCCTCGCCCATGGCCTTCTTGCCCGACAGCACCGAGCCGGAAATGCAGCGGGTATCGTCCGTGGCGTCGTCACCAACCAATTCCGCGACCGAAGCACCGAGTCGCGTCGCAATGAGACGCGGGTCGCTGCACGCCGGGCCGGCAATCGAGATCACACGCTCGATATCGAGCCGCCCCGTCGCGAACAAGCTGCCGATCGCAATCACATCCTGGTAGCCGAGGTGCCAGACGACCTTCTCCCGGCTCACCGCGTCGAGCCGGTGGATGTGCAGCCCGGCCGTGCCGGCCGGATGCGGACCACTGAACTCCTCGACGGTAACGGGTGCGGTGATTCCGTCCGCAACCCCACTGCCCTCGCGGATGCACAGGTAGCACGGCCCGTCGGTGAGCTTGGCAACGATCTCGAGCCCGCGATCGAAATCGTCGCGGCGCGTCTCGATCACCACTTCTGGAAGTGGCGCGAGCGGGTTGGTATCGGTCGCGGTCACGAAGATCGAACGCGGCGTCGTCTCCGGTCTCGGCACCTTGCTGAACGGGCGCGTGCGCAGTGCGGACCATTGTCCCGATTCGACCAGCAGCCCGACGATGTCCTCCCGGGACAGATCCGACGCGCTACGCCCCGAGTATCGCTCGAAGGTCACGCACTCGGCCTGCTCTTCGCGCCCGCTGCGCTCGCCCTCCGAGAGTTCGATCACGACCGACTGGAGCACGCGGCGTGCGCCGCGATGGACCGCGATTACCTTGCCGGCCCCCGGTGCCGTATGGAGCACTCCGGGCGTCCTGCGGTCTGTAAAGAGCGCTTGACCGCGCTTCACGACGTCGTCGACACGGACCTCCATGCCCGGCTTCACCCCCGGGAAGTCGTCCGCCATCACGGCAACACGGCTGACGTCCTCGCGACCACGAATGATCTGCATCGGAGCGCCGGAAATCGGAAGGTCCAGACCTTTCGTTATTCGATGGACTGCCATGGGTCGATTTTCGTTTCCATCTCGCCGCGCGGGACGCGCGGGCTGGGTTTCAAACTGTTCTCGGCGGCTGCCGTGCGCCGTCCGAGGCCGAAGGAAAGGCCCTGATCACGAAGCCGCGCAAACGGAAGGGACCTGGTCGATGCTGGGTGCCCGTGGGGGGACGGAGGCGGCCAGACAATAGGAGCCCCGCGCGTCCGGAACAACGCCGACACCAGAAGTAATTTCACCGCGTGGTCGCGAGCCCGCCCGCAGTTTTCGCGAAGGCTCCCCTCGGCCGAGCGCACGCAGCCGCAGAGAACCGTGCATCCGGGTCGAGCAGCGAGTCCCCAGGGGCGACGCGCCTGCTTGCGTACAGGCCCAGAATGCCCCGTCCGACGGATTAATTGTTGCACTCGAAACGATCTGAGGCGTACGCTCTCGGGTGATACTGGAGTTCTACGACAAGGTGCTGCAACCGCACGATCAGTGAGGAATGCAGGGCCACGGGAGGCAATATGTCCCAGAGTCATCCGCTCCCGATCGCCCGCGAGATCATGACGACCCGCCTCGTCACGGTACCGCCCGATCTCGCAATCTTCGGCGCCATTCGGATCCTGCTCCGGAACCAGATCTCCGGAGCCCCGGTCGTCGACGAAAACGGCGCGTTGATCGGCATGCTCTCCGAGCTGGACTGCCTGAAGGTGCTCGCGAACGGCGAGTTCTACGACGACGACCACAGCGAGGAAGGCATCGTCCGCAACTACATGACCAGCGTGACGCAGTCGATCGATCCGGAGACCGACGTCTACACGCTGGCGCAGTACTTCCTGAACCACACCGTGCGACGACTGCCGGTAGTGCGCGGCTCGATGTTGCTGGGCCAGATCAGTCGACGCGACGTGTTGCGCACGATCGAGGAAATGGGCCGCAAGCGCATGCCGCGCAAGCACTACCCGGACTATCGCGAACCCATGGACCGCGCCGATCGAACAGCCCACTTGCACCACCGCTAGGGTGTTCCTCGATCCCACAGCGCGAATCGAGTCAGGGGGCCCTTCCGCGCCCTTTTGAACGGTTGCGAAAGGGCCCCCTGACTCGATTCGCTTTTGCTGGCGCGGGGTGCCTCCCTTACGGACCGTGGCGTGGCTGCAAGTATCTAGTGCGCAAAGGCTGAAGCGCGAGGTAGTGGGGGTGCCTTCCGCGAACGTTTGAAGAGAGCGGCAGGCACCCCCACTACCTCGCGCGCGTTCCGATCGAGAGAGACCTCAGCCGATCTGGAGTGTGGGGGACGGTTTCTTGGCCATCAGGTCGGCGTAGAAGTCGTTGCCGTTTCCGTCCGTGATGATGAAGGCTGGGAAATCTTCGACCTCGATTCGCCAGATCGCCTCCATGCCGAGTTCCTCGTACTCCTGCACCGCGACGCTCTTGATGCTGTGATCGGCGAGGCGCGCCGCGGGACCACCGATCGAGCCCAGGTAGAAACCGCCGTACTTACCGCACGCATCCGCGACCTGCTTCGAGCGGTTGCCCTTCGCGAGCATCACCATGCTGCCCCCGTGGCTCTGGAAGAGATCCACGTAGGAGTCCATCCGACCCGCGGTCGTCGGGCCGAATGACCCGGACGCTCGACCCGCGGGTGTCTTCGCCGGGCCCGCGTAGTAGACCATGTGATCCTTGAGGTACTGCGGCAGGTCTTCACCTGCGTCCAGGCGTTCTTTCAGCTTCGCATGCGCGATGTCGCGCGCGACCACCATGGGGCCGCTGAGTGAAAGCCGCGTCGCAACGGGGTACTTCGAAAGTTCGGCGAGAATCTCCGACATCGGGCGATTCAGGTCGATCTCGACCACTTCCTGGCCCGGATCGTCGCCCTGCACTTCCGGCAGGTACTTCGCGGGGTTGGTCTCGAGCTGCTCGAGGAAGACTCCTTCCGCATTGATCTTCGCGAGAATCTGCCGGTCGGCGGAACACGACACCCCGATCCCGACCGGGCATGACGCACCGTGCCGCGGCAGACGAATCACCCGCACGTCGTGAGCAAAGTATTTGCCGCCGAACTGGGCGCCGATGCCGGTCTGGTTGCAAAGCTCGTGGATCTTCTCCTCGAGTTCCGGATCGCGGAAGGCGCGCCCGCCCTCGTTGCCGCTCGTGGGCAGGTCATCGAGGTAATGCGTCGAGGCGAGCTTCACGGTCTTCAGCGTGAACTCGGCCGAGGTGCCGCCGATCACGATGGCGAGGTGATACGGCGGGCAGGCCGATGTCCCGATCGCCTTGATGTTCTCCTCGAGAAAAGCCATCAGCGATTCTGGATTCAGCAGCGCCTTCGTCTGCTGATGCAGGAAAGTCTTGTTCGCCGAACCGCCGCCCTTCGCGACGAAGAGCAGCTCGTACTCGTCGCCAGGCTCCGCGTAGATCTCGATCTGGGCCGGCAGGTTCGTCGCGGTGTTCTTCTCGCGATACATGTCGAGCGGTGCGAGCTGCGAATAGCGCAGATTCCGGGTCTGGTAGGCGTCGTAGATCCCGTGCGACAGCGCTGCGGCGTCGTCGATGCCGGTCAACACACGCTCGCCCTTGTGGCCCATCACGATCGCGGTGCCGGTGTCTTGGCAACTCGGCAATTCACGCCCCGCGGCGATGTTCGCGTTCATCAGCAGCTCGAGCGCGACGAAGCGGTCGTTGCCGGAGGCCTCCGGGTCGTCGAGGATCTTCGCGAGCTGCGCCAGGTGGCCGGGCCGCAGCAGGTGCGAGACATCGTCCATCGCCTCCGAGGCGAGCAGTCGCAGCGCCTCGGGTGCGACCTCGAGCGTGCGGCGACCGCCGACATCGACCGACCTCACGTGCTGTGAGGCGGCGTCGAGGCGGCGGTACGGGGTCTTGCTGCCCGTATGCTCGAACATCTTCTGGTATTCGAAATCTGCCATCGAAGGACCTCCGGGAGCCGGAATCGGCGCGTGTCGAGCGAAAAGGGGAAGCCGACCCCGAAAAATGCATCGAACCGCCGATCGCGTGGGACGGGCGGTCCGGAAAAGGAATATAGACCATCCTCGCCGCACGGGCCGCGTGACCGCGGCTTGTCGCACGCTGCGATCGCTGCCAAGATCGGCCCATTGGGAGGTTCCGTGCCGCGTTCCATACAAGTGGTGATGTTCGATTTCGGGGGCGTCTTCACCGACTCACCCTTCGAGGCCGTCGCGCGCGTCGGCGTAAAGCTCGGCGCGGCGGCCGGGCAGATCGAGGCGATCATGTTCGGCCCATACCATGAAGACACCGATCACGCCTGGCACCGGCTCGAACGCGGCGAGATCGAACTCGAGCGTGCAGTCCGCGAAATCGCGGGCGGCGGCCTGCGCGAGGTGCTCGTCGAACGCGTCCGCGCGCTGCGCGACGCGGGCTTCGCCACCGCGCTCGTGACCAACAACGTCGCGGAATTCCGCCCGCACTGGCGCGCGATGCTGCCGGTCGACGAACTCTTCGACCTCGTCGTCGACTCCAGCGAAGTCGGCGTCCGCAAGCCCGACCCCGCGATCTTCCAGCTCGCGCTCGAGGGGCTGGGCGGCGTCCCACCCGAACGCGCCCTCTTCCTCGACGACTACCCGAGCAACATCGCCGCCGCCGAGGCACTCGGCATCCGCGGCATCCTGGTCGAGAGCGAGCTGCGTGAAACGCTGGCCGCGCTCGACCGGCTGATCGGCTGATCGACTGATCGCCCGTCACTGCGCACCGGCCGCGCGACGCGTCCCCGGCTCGACAGACCGCCGCGAAGACGGCAAAATAGAACACGTTCCACTTTCGTGAATTGAATTCGATTCCGCGCCCAATGAGAGGCCCCCATGTACATCGCGTATACCGAGGAGCAGGAAGCGCTCCGCCAGGAACTCCGCGCCTACTACGACAAGCTGCTCACACCCGAAGTCGTCGAAGGCCTCCATAAAGGATTCGGCACCGGCGAAGTCATGCGCGCCACCGTGAGGCAGATGGCGAAGGACGGTTGGCTGGGCATCGGCTGGCCCAAGGAATACGGCGGCCAGGGCCGCTCGCAGATCGAGCAGTTCATCTTCTTCGACGAATCGATGCGCTGCGGCGCGCCGGTCCCGATGCTGACGATCAACACCGTCGGCCCGACGCTGATGAAGTACGGCAGCGACGAAATCAAGAACTTCTTCCTGCCGAAGATCCTCGCGGGCGAGCTGCACTTCTGCATCGGCTACACCGAGCCGAATGCGGGCACCGACCTCGCCGCACTCACCACTTCGGCCGTGCGCGACGGCGACGAGTACGTGATCAACGGCCAGAAGGTCTTCACGAGCCTCGCCTCCGACGCCGACTACTGCTGGCTCGCGACGCGAACCGACCCCGAGGCATCCAAGCACGCAGGCCTGTCGATGTTCGTGGTCGACATGAAGTCGCCCGGCCTCAAGGCCGAGCCGATGGACCTGCTCTCGGACCACAACATCTGCACGACCTTCCTCGACGATGTCCGCGTCCCGCGCGTCACGATCTGTTCGCCCGGCATCCTCGACAAGTGCCTCCAGGGCACGCGCAAGTGGGCACAGGAGAAGCGCCTGCCCGACGGTCGCCGCGTAATCGACCAGGAGTGGGTCCAGACGAACCTGGCGCGCGTCTACGCGGGCCTCGAATTCCTGAAGCTCATCAACTGGAAGGTCGCTTGGAGCGCAACCCAGGACCGCCTCGACGTCGCCGACGCCTCGACGACCAAAGTCTTCGGCACCGAGTGGTACCTCGAGTCGTTCCGACTGCTGATGGAAGTGCTGGGGCAGCGCGGTTATTTGAAGCGCGGTTCCCCGGAAGCCGAAATCAACGGCCACCTCGAGACCCTCTACCGCGGCCTGCTGATCCTCACCTTCGGCGGCGGCACCAATGAAATCCAACGCGACCTGATCGGCATGTTCGGGCTAGGGCTGCCCCGCGCCCCGCGCTTCTGATCGTACGACCCGAGAAGGGTCGTACGACGACTTGACTGCGCCGGCCGCCAATCGGACGACGCGAATCCAGGAGACCCCGATGGACTTTTCCTTCACGGACGAACAGCAGTCGATCGCCGACCTCGCGCAGCAGATACTGCGGGACGCGTGCACTCAGGAACGCTTGAAAGCGGCAGAGAAGAGCGATGGGCCACGCTTCGATCGCGAGCTCTGGAATGACGTCTCCCGGGCGGGCCTGCTCGGCGTCGCGATCCCGGAGGAATGCGGCGGCGGCGGTCTCGGATTCTTCGAGCTCGCGCTCATCATCGAGCAGATCGGCCGCACCACCGCACCGATTCCCTTCATCGAGACGAGCGTGCTCGGTGCGCTTCCGATCGCGCAGTTCGGCAGCGAAGCGCAGAAGAACGCGCTGCTCCCAAAGGTGGCCGAGGGCGCACTGATCCTCACCGCGGCGTTGGTCGAGGACGAGCCGACACTCGCCACCCCGGACGGCGACGGCTGGCTGCTCGCGGGCACCAAGCTCTTCGTCCCGGCGGCGCAGCTGGCAGACCGCATCCTGATCCCGGCCGACATCTCGGGCGGCGGATCCGGCGTCTTTCTCGTCGACCCCAGCGCGGATGGCGTCGGGATCGACGACCTCGAAACCACCAGCGGCCAGCCCGAAGCCGTCGTCACCCTCGACGGTGTGCGGGTCGGCAACGACGACCTGCTCGGGGACTCGAGCAACGGGGCCGAGATCACGAGCTGGATCGAACTTCACGGCACCGCGGCCCTCGCCTCGCTCAGCCTCGGCGTGTGTGAGGAAGCGCTCGAACTCACCGCCGAGTACACCAAGACGCGCAAGCAATTCGACCAGCCGATCGCGATGTTCCAGGCGGTCGGCCACCGCGCGGCCGATGCCTATATCGACACGGAAGGAATCCGCCTGACCTCATGGCAGGCCGCCTGGCGCCTCAGCGCTGGAATGCCCGCCAAGACCGAAGTTGCGGTCGCGAAATTCTGGGCGGCCGAAGCCGGCTCGCGGGTCGTGCATGCGGCGCAACACCTCCACGGCGGCGTCGGAGTCGACCGCGACTACCCCGTCCACCGCTGCTACATCTACGCGCGCCAGCTCGAGCTCACGCTCGGCGGCGGCACCCCGCAGCTGCTGACGATCGGACGCATGCTCGCCGACGAGCCTGCCACGGTCTGAGCACCGAAGACCGAGGAGGAAGTCCATGCCCAAGCGCAGGGATAAGGTCGCGATGACCGACGCCGAGTTGCAGGACTTCATCGAGAGCCAGAAGACCGTCCAGGTCGCGACGATCAACAAAGACGGAACACCCCACCTGGTGCCGCTGTGGTTCGCAGTGATCGACGGTGAGATCGTGCTCGAGACCTTCACGAAATCACAGAAGGTGGTGAATCTCGAGCGCGACCCGCGCATGACGGTGCTGCTCGAGGCGGGCGAGGTCTACGAAGAACTCCGCGGTGCGACGATCTACGCCGAGGCCGAACTCGTTCGCGACTTCGATCGGGTTCACGAACTCCACATGGCAGTGCTGACCCGAAACACCGACATCCCGGTCGAAACACTCGACAAGGTGACGCGTAGCATGGTGCCGAAGAAGACCGCAATCGTGGTGAAGGTCAAGCGCTGCTTCAGCTGGGACCACCGCAAGCTCGGCGGAATCTACTGAGCGCGGCGCCGGTAACGATCGAACCGCAGGGGTATGAAGCCATGGGCGAACACCGCTTGGATGAACCCGAGCGCGACGCGCTGAAGCGCGAGGTCGCGGACCGGCTGCGTGACGCGGTCGCGGCACTGGCCGATTGCGACCATGCCGACGGCGAACTCGCCGATGCCGCATCCCTCGCGAAGTCGCTGGCTCTGCGACTCGCGGGTCCGCATCGAAAGCGCTGGTACGAAGCCGACCCCGATGACGCGGCCCTCCGCACGTCCTACCTCGACTACAGCCCGGTCCGCGGGCCCTATAACGCCATTGCTCCCGAGATGCAGCTCGACTACGTCGAAGCGGCGGACGGCCAACGGCGCGTCGAGGGGCGCGCGCGGCTGAGCTCCGCCTACGAGGGGCCGCCGCATGGCGTACACGGCGGCTGGGTCGCCGCGATCATGGATGAGCTGCTTGGTTACGCTCAGGGACTCGCAGGGCAGCACGGCGTGACCGCGACGCTCAAGATCCGCTTCCGCCAGATCACACCGATCGACGAGAACCTGCGCCTCTCCGCGTGGATCCACGAGGACCGCGGGCGCGTGGTGATGATCCGGGGCCACTGCCATGTGGGCGACACCCTCACGGCCGAGGCCGAGGGGATGTTCGCCCGGATCCAGTTCGACGAAATTCGTGACCGCATGCGCGAGCGACACGCGGCCAAATGAGTCGACGACGCACCGATTGGGGCACTGCGGCCGACTATGCGTCGATTCGCGGTGAAGTCGCGATCGCGGGCGTCGGTGAATCCGACCACAGCAACGCCTCGGGCCGGAGTTCGAACGAGATTGCCGCTCAGGCGATCGAGCGCGCACTCGATGACGCAGGCCTGCGCCCCGACGAAATCGATGGCTTCATGAGCAGCCCCGGCGTTGGCGACCAATTCGACGAGGCCGCCTACCATGCCCACTTCGGAACCTCGCAACCGATGTGGGTCTCGCCCGAAGGGGGCGCGATGGTCTGGGCCGCCACGGCACCCTACCCCGCTGCAGAGGGCCTGCGTACGGGCAAGGCCCGCCACATCCTGAACATCTTCTCGGTCGCGTGGGCGACCCAACGGTCACAGATGGAGGGTGGCCCGGGCAAGTTCCACGCCGAAGAACGCTTCAAGGCGAACCTCGAACTGCCGTTCGGCTGGTTCCCGCAGCCGGTCTACTTCGCGACGATCGCGCGCCGTCACATGTTCGAATTCGGAACGACGGCGGAGCAACTCGGCGCAATTGCGGTTTCGGCTCGGCGACACGCGAACCGCAACCCAGCCGCCGTGATGCGCGACAAGCCGCTCTCGCTTTCGGACTACCTCGCGCGCCCGATGCTCGTCGACCCACTGCGAGTCGAGGACTGCTGCCTGATTTCAGATGGCGGCGCCGCCTGCATCATGACCACCCCCGAACGCGCGCGAGATCTGCGAAAACCACTGGTGCTGGTCGAAGGCGTCGGGATGGGGATGGCCGACACGGGCCAGTATTGGAGCCAGCAGAAGGCCTTCACTTCCACGCCCCAGGTCTTCTCGGCACCGGCCGCTTTCGCGATGGCGGGCATCGAGCCCGACGACGTCGACGTCCTCACCCTCTACGACCCGTTCACGATCGTCACGTTGATGCAGATCGAGGACATGGGCTTCTGCGAGAAAGGCGAAGGCGGCGCATTCATGGCCGACAGCGGGCTCGACTTCGACGGCGGTGGCCTGCCTACGAATCCGCACGGCGGCATGCTGTCACACGCCTACGTGCTCGGAAGCGCCCATGTGGTCGAGATCGTGCGTCAGCTCCGCGGCGAATCCGCGAGCCAGGTGGCGGGCGCCGAGGTCGCCGTCTACGGTGGCTACACCGGACATCTCGCGAGCACCCTCGTGCTCCGGAGGGCCGCATGAGCCGGCAATCCGCCCTGCCCGACCCGAACTGGGAACCGACCCGTGGCTTCTGGGAAGCCGCCCAGCGCGAGGAGCTCGCGATTCCGCGCTGCGAGGCTTGCGGTCGCTACACCTGGTACCCGGCTCCCCGCTGTGCGCACTGCGACGCCGAACAGCTGCTATGGACCCCGGTCAGTGGCCGCGCCACATTGTTCTCGTGGACCCTCGTCACTCGCGCCCTCTTCAAGGCCTTCGCCGAGAAGACGCCCTACGTAACCGGGCTCGTGGCGCTCGACGAAGATCCCGCGGTGCGCCTCGTGACGACACTCGTCGACTGCGATCCCGAGGCGCTGCATACCGACCTGCCGGTCGTCGTGACATTCCGAAAGCTCGAATTCCCCGGCGACGAAACCACGCTGCTCGCGCCCATGTTCACTCCTCGTTCCGGCGGACACTCACCACCTGAGCTGATTGCTGCCGAAGTGCTGCAAGAGTTTTGGCACTCGGTGGGCGAGCAGACCTTCGACCGGCTCGTCAACACCTATTTCGAAGAGATTCGCGTACGACTCGAGTCACTCCCGACCGAACTCGCCGCGCAACGACTCGACAGCGTCGAGCGACTGGCCCACGACCTGAAGACCTGCGCTGCAGCCCTCGGCGGCCTCACGCTGCGAGATCACGCGGCCGCGCTCGAGCAAGCGAGCCGTGAGGGCGATGCAGAGACAGCGCGAACGATCGTGGCCGGCATCGTCCCTCTCGGCCGCGACACACTGGCCGCCATCGAAGTTCTGCGACGGACCATTCCTAGATCTTGACTCGATCGCCCTCACGCGGCGCGACGCAGCGAACCGACGAGTCCCAATCTGCCAGCAGGCCGGAGACTGCCGCGAACTTCGCATCGATGGCATCGTCGTCCTGGTCCGGATCGTGGTGGTAGAGGTAGAGGGTCTGGACCGAAGCGCGGTGGGCGAGATCCGCGACCTGACTCACGCACGAATGCCCCCAGCCCACCTTGGTCGTGTACTCCGCATCCGTGTAGGTCGTATCCGTGATCAGGGCATCCGTGCCGCTGACGAACTCGATCAGCTGCGCCTCGTACTCCGCGCTGAAGAACTCCGAATCGGGCAGGAAGAGTTCGTTGTCAGTCACATAGCAGAGCGACCGCCCGCCGTAGGAGAGTCGATACCCCAGGCAATTTCCCGGGTGAGAGAGCAGCATGGTCCGAACCTCGACCTCAGCCAGCTCGTGGCTACCGGCGGACAGATCCTCGAACTCGACATTCGATGCGAACGCCTGGATCGTGATCGGAAAATACACCCCTTCCATCTGAGCCGAGACGAAGTCCCGAACACCCTTGTCGCCCTGCGATGCTCCCATGATCCGAATCGCATTGCCGGGGATGTAGAGTGGCGTGAAGAAGGGGATGGCGTTGATGTGATCCCAATGAGGATGAGAGAGCAGCAGGTTCGCCTCGACGCGTCCTCGAGTCATGAGGTGATCACCGAGTCGCTTGATCCCCGAACCCGCATCGAACACGAAGAGCGGACCCTTCGGAAACTCCACAGTCACACATGAAGTATTCCCGCCGTAGCGCACCGAATCGGCCCCGGGGCGCGGAAGGGTTCCGCGCACTCCCCAGAACGTGACCTCGAGCCGATCCTCTACGATCCGATCGATCTGCTCCATCAAGGATTCCGCCCGGATCGGCTTCTGGATGTACCCGTCCGCACCGAGCTCCGCCGCGCGCCGCCGGTCCTGCTGATAGCCCTTGGATGAGCAGATCACGATCTTCAGCTCAGCCAGCGCGGGGTTCTCGCGCAGCCGGCGGCAAACCTCGAATCCGTCCATGTCGGGCATCATGAGGTCGAGCAGCACGACCTGCGGGCGATCGCGTTCGATGGCCTCGAGGGCCCGACGGCTCTCCGTGCACACCGTGACCCGGTGTCCCGCGTTCTCGAGCACGGCCTCGGCCGTCTTGGCCAGGGCCAGGTTGTCGTCCACGACATAGATGTGGAGATCACGACTCATCGTGCCCTCACTGCAGCGGGGGAGATCGGCGACGTTACCATGGCTCTCGGGCCGTGAACCAAATCCGGCGAGGCGGCATCTCTATTCCGTGCCGCAATGCCCGAGGGCCGAAATCCCCCGCGCAGCCGACCCCAGCGGATCGGAGTGGAAGCGGCGGCGACCTCCGCGTAATATTCGGCCCCCTCGAAGACGTCGGGTCAGCGCGATGATTCCGCGCGAAATTACAAACGAAACCGACCCTATACAAGGAGACCAGCCCATGTCCGAAGGCGTCGCAGGTGGCCAGATCGACGAGTCCCTGGCCAAGGTGGGGAGTTCGCTGCAGAGCGAAATCGGCAAGGTCCTGGTGGGGCAGGAGGCCATGGTGCAGGGTCTGTTGGTCGGTCTGCTGTCGTCCGGCCATGTGCTGATCGAGGGACTGCCGGGACTCGCCAAGACCCTCACGGTGCACTCGCTGGCCCGGGCGATTCACACCGGCTTCTCCCGCATCCAATTCACGCCCGACATGTTGCCCGCGGACGTGATCGGCACCCAGATCTTCAACCCGAAGGACGCGACCTTCAGCGTGAAGCAGGGGCCGATCTTCTCCAACCTCGTACTCGCCGACGAGATCAACCGCGCGCCCGCCAAGGTTCAGTCGGCGCTGCTCGAGGCGATGCAGGAGCGACAGGTCACGATCGGCGGTGAAACCTTTCTCCTGCAGGAGCCCTTCCTCGTGCTCGCCACCCAGAATCCGATCGAGCAGGAGGGAACCTACCCTCTGCCCGAGGCGCAGATCGACCGCTTCATGCTCAAGCTCCGGGTCGGCTATCCCAGCCAGGAGGAGGAGCGGCGCATCCTCGACCGCATGGCCAGCGGCCAGCCGATTCCCGAAGTTCAGCCGGTCGCAACCGCCGATGACATCCTCGCCGCACGGCGTGCGGTGAGCAAGCTCTTCGTGGACGAGAAGGCGCGCAACTACATCGTCGATCTGGTGCAGGCCACCCGCGAGCCGGGCGCAGCCGGCATGCCCGAGCTCGAGGGACTGATCGAGCACGGTGCGAGCCCGCGCGCGAGCATCGCGCTGATGCAGGCCGCCAAGGCGCACGCATTCCTCCAGGGCCGCAGCTACGTGACACCTCACGACATCCAGACCATGGCGCCCGACGTGCTACGCCACCGCGTCTCGGTGAGCTATGAGGCCGAGGCGGAGGGACGGTCGGCCGAGGATCTGATCCAGAAGATCATGGACACCCTGCTGGTTCCCTGAGAGGCGGATCGATGCTTCCCAAGGAAATCATGCGCCGGGTGCGCGAGATCCAGGTTCGCACCGGCCGCCAGGTGGCCGACGTGCTCGCGGGCGAGTATGTCTCGGTCTTCAAGGGCAGCGGCATCGAGTTCGACGAGGTGCGGCCCTACATCCCCGGCGACGATGTGCGCAGCATCGACTGGAACGTCACCGCGCGCATGGGCGAGCCCTTCGTCAAGCGCTACGTCGAAGAGCGGCAGCTCACGCTGATGCTGATGGCCGATGTCTCGGCGTCCCTCGATTTCGGCTCGGGCGCTCGCTCCAAACGCGAGTGTGCGGCCGAGTTCTGCGCACTGCTCGGGTTCTCGGCGAGTCGGAACGACGACAAAGTGGGCCTGCTGCTCTTTCACGGCGACACCGAGCGCTACATCCCGCCGCGCAAGGGGCTCAGACACGCCCTGCGCGTCGTCCGCGAGGTGCTGAGCCACGACGGCGAGGGCGACGCAGCGGTCGCGAAGGAGCCTGGTCTGCAGCGTTGGCTGACGCTCCCGGGACGGCGCCGGCCACGCAGACCGCGCGAGGCGACCAACATCGCCAAGGCGATGGAGTTCTTCCTGTCGGTCAACAAACGCCGCACGGTCTGCTTCGTGGTGAGCGACTTCATCGACGAGGGATGGGAGCGCGCACTACAGACCGCAAACCGCAAGCACGATGTGGTGGCAGTGCTGATTACCGACCCCCGAGAGCTCGAATTCGCGGACGTCGGTCTCGTCACGCTGCTCGACGCCGAGACGGGGCGAACCCGGGTGGTGGACAGCGGCTCCGCGGCCTTCCGCCAGACCCTTCGTATCGAGGCGGAGAAGCGCGTCGAAGGGATCCGGCGCCGGCTCGCGCAGGCGGGCATCGACCTCATTCACGTCGACGCCGCGGGCTCGGTGGTCGACCCCGTGGTGCGCTTCTTCCGGGCGCGCGAGCGAAGAGCGCGTCGATGATGCGCATTCTCGCTTCAGTGCTCGTCTGGCTCACGCTCGCAGCCGGCATCGCCGACGCCACCACGCAGGAGACCCAGCTCGGACCGGTGACGGCGGTCGTCCGTCTCGAGCCCGACACTCCGGTGATCGGCGATGCCATGACGCTCAGCATCGAAGTGCTCGCCGAGGAGGGAATCGAGGTGTTGATGCCCGAATTCGGCGAGGCACTCGAGCGGTTCAGCATCATCGACTTCGTGCCTCGTGAGCGGCTCGACCCCGACGGCCGCACCCGCTTCAGCCAGCGTTACACGCTGCAATCGCCGCGATCAGGCGAGCACGTGTTGCCCGCCATCCTGATCGAGTTCGTCGATCGGCGCCCCGGGCACGACCCGGCGCCCGAGGGCCTCGACGCCTACGAGCTGCTGACGGATCCGTTCAGCTTCGACGTGGCCTCGGTCGTGCAGGGCGCGGGTAACCTCGAGCTGAGCCCACCCATGGGTCCGCTTCCGGCCCGAGGCGGCAGCGCATCCAGTCTGTGGTTCTGGGCGGGTGGCCTGCTGCTGATCCTTCTCGCCATCACCCCCTTTGCCTACCGCGCCTGGGTGCGGCTGCGCAGCCGAGCCGCCGTACGTTCCGCTTACGAACTCGCGCGCTCGGAATTGGATGTGCTCCTGGCCGGGCCAAGGCCCTCGGGTGATCGCATCGACGACTTCTTCGTAGAGCTCTCGGGCATCATGCGCCGCTACCTCGAACGGCGATTTCAGCTTCGCTCTCCCGAGCTGACCACCGAGCG
>JAFDEI010000302.1 GCA_019310425.1 Deltaproteobacteria bacterium
ACGTGCCGAAGACCAAGGAGACCATCGGCCTGCTCGGGGCGAAGGCGTTCGCGAAGGTGAAGCGGGGCGTGTACGTGATCAACGCGGCGCGCGGCGGCATCGTCGACGAGGCCGCATTGTTCGACGCGCTCGAGAGCGGGCAGGTGGGCGGCGCAGCGCTCGATGTCTTCGTCGAGGAACCGCCCGCGGCGGACCACCCGCTGGTTGCGCACGACCGGGTGATTTGTACGCCGCACCTCGGTGCGGCGACCGATCAAGCGCAGGTGAACGTCGCGATCGCGGTGGCGGAGCAGGTGCGCGACTACCTGCTTCATGGGATCGTGGGAAACGCGGTCAACATGCCGTCGATTTCGAAGGAACTCTACGCGAGGATCCGTCCGTACGTGGTGCTCGGGGAAAAGCTCGGCCGCTTTCACGGCCAGACCTGCGGCGGCTCGATCGAGCAGATCGAGATCGAGTACTCGGGTGGGGCCGCCGAGATCGACGTCGCGCCGATCACGGTTGCGGTGTTGAAGGGCATGCTCGAGTCCGTCACCGATCAGGTGAACATGGTCAATGCACCCGTGGTTGCACAGCAGCACGGCATCAAGGTGATCGAGTCGAAGTCCAGCCGCTCACCGGACTTCGCGAGCTCGATCACTACCCGCGTCATCGGCTGCCAGAACCGCTTGATCGAGGGCGCGATCTTCCACGGTAGCCAGCCGCGCATCGTGCGCATCGACGACTTCATGCTCGAGGCGATCCCGGAGGGGCCGACGCTGTTCATCCTGAATCGAGACGCACCGGGCGTGGTCGGCACCGTAGGCTCCGTGCTCGGGGACGCCGGAATCAACATCTCGCGCATGCAGCTCGGCCTGGTTCCAGAGCGCGGCGAGGCCGCGATGCTAGTGAACATCGACCGCGCGCCCGAAGATGCGACCCTCGAACGCCTGCGTTCGGTGGAAGACATGATCTCGGTGCAGCTCGTGGACCTCGGCTCATGACGACACTGGTCGCGATGGGGGCCCAGTGGGGCGACGAGGGCAAGGGCAAGCTCGTCGACTGGTTGGCGCCGCAGGCGCAGCTCGTGGTGCGCTTTCACGGTGGCAACAATGCGGGCCATACGCTCGTCGTCGACGGGGAGAAGACAGTGCTCCACGTCGTGCCGGCCGGAGTGCTGAACCCCGGGACCATCAACCTGATCGGGCCCGGCGTGGTGGTGGATCCGGGCGCCCTGCTCGGGGAGCTGGCGACGCTCGAGGAGCGCGGCGTGCTGAAGGATCCGTCGCGCGTGCGCGTTTCGGGCCGTGCCCACGTGATTCTCGAGTGGCACCTCGCGCTCGACAAGGCGCGGGAAGAGGCCGCGAAGGGGCGCGCGATCGGCACTACGGGACGAGGCATCGGCCCCGCCTACGAGGACAAGGTGACCCGCCGGGGCATCCGGATCGCGGACCTGCTCGACCCGAAGCGGCTGCGCGACGCCATCGATCGCCTGGCGGAGCAGAAGAACTTCGAACTCGTCGAATTCTACAAGTGGCAGCCGGTCGACAAGGACGCGCTCTACCGCAATGCGGTCGAATGGGGCAAGCAGCTCGAGCCCTACATCGACCACACCACCCGCACACTCGATCGCGCGCTGCGCGACGGCAAGAACGTCCTCTTCGAGGGCGCGCAGGGGACCTTCCTCGACATCGACCACGGCACCTACCCCTACGTGACCTCGTCGAACTGCGTCGCGGGCGCGGTCTGTGCGGGAGCCGGTGTCGGCCCGACGAAGGTCGACCGCGTGCTCGGCATCACGAAGGCCTACACCACGCGCGTCGGCGGTGGGCCTTTCCCGACCGAAGAGACGGGCGCGGTCGGCGAAGCGCTGCGCAAGGCGGGTTCCGAATTCGGCGCCACGACCGGGCGGCCGCGCCGATGCGGCTGGCTCGACGCGGTGATGCTGCGCGAAGCCGCCATCGTGAACGGCTTCAGCTCACTCGCGGTGAACAAGCTCGACGTGTTGCCCGAGATCGGCGAGCTGAAGATCGCGACCGCCTACCGGGTGAACGGCAAGCTCACGGAAGATTTCCCGATGACGCTCGATGAGATCGAAGTGGCCGAGCCCGTCTACGAGACGCTGCCGGGCTGGACCGAGGACGTGCGCGGCTGCCGGAACTTCGAAGATCTGCCGAGGAACGCGCGTGCGTACGTCGAGCGGATCGAGGCTCTGGTGGGCGTGCCGGTCGAGATCGTGTCGGTGGGCCCGGGTCGCGACGAGACGATCAGCCGCACCGAACCCTTCCGGCCGCGATAGCGCGCTCTGTGCGGGCCTTCCGGCTCGCCGACGCTGTTGCCTGGGCCCCCTGCCGGGCGCCGGCTACATCGCGGGGCAGATCCGAGAGGCCTCAATGTGGTAGGCCGTTGTGCCGATTGCCCCATGGCTGCGCGTTTACCACTCCTGTGGAGAAGGGAAGAAGCGTGTCTCTGGTCGACATCTCTTTCGCTGCATTGCTCATCGGCTCCCAGTTGGTCTATATCGGCGTGGTCCTGACCCTCGGTATGCGCCTGCTGCTACTGGCCAAGCGGTCGCGGCAGCTGCCCGAGGCGCTGCTGGCGGCGCATTTCCTACTCTGCTGCGGGCTCGGCTACGTGGTCCTGATCACCGGTCTCTCCGGCCGGTTTCAATTTCCTGGTCTTCCGGCGCGATGACGGCTGGGCCAAGGGTCTGATGGTGTTATTCGGTGCAACTCTTGCGACCGGCTACACGGGCTATTGGCTGACCGGTGGCTTTCACACGGGCGTCTTTGCAGGTGTCTGGCTGTGGATGCTCTACGGCAGCTTCATCGCCGTTGCCGCCTGGGTGATGATCGAGCCTCTCGTCTACCACCGCACCATGCAGAAGCGCCTTCAGCTCGGCCTGGCGGAGCCGATGGTCGTGAATCGTTTCCTGCTCTGGGGGGTTGGTTCGGTATTGCGTTTCGTCATGGTGGTGGGTGGCATCATCCCCTCGGTGATCTTCGACGGCCAGAAGGCCCAGCTCCGGCCCGACGCCGTCGGCTGGACCTTGCTGGCGGTGGCACTGGTCGGAGTCGGTGTTGCCGTCAGCTACTCGCTCACGTTCTTCCCCACCAAGGGCTACGTGCAGTTCATCGAGGACCGCACTGCCCGCGTGCCGAAAGCCCGGCCGATCGACCACGGCGATTCTCGATAATCGCCCGCTCGAATCGATCGAAGACAGGCATTTGCACCTGACGAAAGACTTCGACTCAACCAGCCGCCACTGAGGATACTCTTGCTGAGAAATCGCCCGCTGCTCTTCTTCATCACCTTCGTTCACCGCTTCCTCTATGTCGCCAGTGGCGGCGCCATTGGCGGCCGAGTGCTGTGGATCCGGATGCTGCTGCTCATCAACACCGGACGCAGAACCGGCCAGGAGCGCAAGACCCCGCTGCTCTACGTCGAGGACGGCGACCGCTGGGTGGTAGTCGCCTCGAACGCGGGAAGCGCTCGCCACCCCGCCTGGTGGTACAACCTCTCCAGTCATCCGCGGGCGCGAATCCAGGTCGGCACCGAGGAGGTCGAGGTCACCTGGCGGCAGGCCACCGAGGACGAGTGTGAGACCCTTTGGCCGAAGCTCGTGCAGTCCTACCGCTTCTACCCCGAATATCGAAAGAGGCTTCGACGCGAGATCCCGGTGGTGGTTCTGGAGCGCGCCGCCTGAACCGGGCTGCCCGTCCTCGCGGGCACCGCGCAGCGGGCCGCATCGGGTTGGGTGCTGTGATGAAGTTGGGGGTTTAGCGAATTACTGGACCGCCGATAAGCGCAAGAACGGCTCTGCTGGCGGGGGGAAGCGACGGATGGTTGATGCACCGGCCTTCGATTGGATGTGCACCCGGCTCGAGCAGGATACTTCGCTCGACCGCCTCGCGGCGCGCGGAACGGTCCGGCTCGCGCTGAAGGGCGCGGGCCTCGACGCGCGGACGTTGACGCCCGATCAGCTGAAGGTCGTGATCGACAAGCTGCTCGTGGGTGAGTTGACCGCCCGTGGGATCGACGACGCCGCGGGTCTCTGCTCGAGTCTTCTCGCCGCACTCGCGAGTGCGGCCCAGGGGCTGACGACGGAAGCTGCCGGTGAGGCGCCGGACGCCGTGTTCAGCCGGCTCGCTCGGGTAGCCTGATCGTGGGCGGTCTGGTCTGGATCGGCTTCATCGCTTTCTTCATCGTGGCACTCGTGGTCGGAGTGCGCGTGCTGTTGCTCGCTCGCCAGCTCGCTCGAGGAGCCTGATCGTGGGCAATCTGGTCTGGATCGGCTTCATCGCTTTCTTCATCGTGGCACTCGTGGTCGGAGTGCGCGTGCTGTTGCTCGCTCGCCGGTCGCGCGAGTTGCCGGAGCTCCTGATGGGCGTCGGGGTGCTCGGAATTGGCCCCGTCGGCTTCGGTCTGATGGTGGTCGCAAGACAGTTCGAGGGCTCCAGCCCAGAGTTCCACACCCTGCTGCTCGGCGTTTCGCTCTTCGCAGTCGGCTGCGGCGCCTTCGCGCAGTTCGTTTTCAACTGGCGGGTCTACCACCCGGGTTCGGGGATCGCTCGGGCGCTGGCGTTGCTGGCGGGCGCGGGTCTCTTCGGGACCTTCGTGTGGGCCGGTCTGGCGCATGGCTTTATCGCCGAGGATCCGACGGCACCCCACTCGCTGATCCGGAGCCTGCTTCAGATCAGCTGCCTGCTCTGGGGCGCCGGCGAGTCATTCGCCTATTGGACGAAGATGCGTCGCCGGGTGCGGCTCGGACTGGCGGACCCCGTCGTCTCCAACCGCTTCCTGATGTGGGCCATTGGCGCCTTCGCGGCGGGCTGGGGAACCGCGGTAGGGCTCGCCGGGCAGATCATCACCGGCGCCCCGACGACCGAGGCAAACTGGGTGCTGGTGAGTTCGTCGATGCATGGCCTGGTCGCTGCGATCGCCATCGCGCTGGCCTTCATTCCGCCGGGTTTCTACCTCCGCTACATACGGACGCGTGCGGAGCGGAGCAACGCCGACGCAACTACCTAGGGTCGTCCGTGCGATCGGAAGGATCGCGCCTCCGGGGCCGCGCCTGGAGCCGGATTCCGAACGGATCGAAGTGGCCGAGCCCGTCTACGAGACGTTGCTGGGTTGGACCGAAGACGCGCGCGGCTGCCGGAACTTCGAAGACCTGCCGAGGAACGCGCGTGCGTACGTCGAGCGGATCGAGGCTCTGGTGGGCGTGCCGGTCGAGATCCTGTCGCTGGGCCCCGAGCGTGACGAGACGATCAGCCGCACCGAACCCTTCCGACCGCGATCGCGCGCCCTGCGCGGGCGTTCCCGGTCGCGCCGCCTTCGCCCGACGACTCGCTTCGACACCGCACGGAACCACGCGCGCCAGCGCAGGCGTGGCCGGTGGCCGCGGTGCCGCGCCCCCCAGCGCACGCGCAGCATGGCTTCGTCTGCTGCGGCAGATGCTGGGCCGGGGCCCCAGGGCTCACGGACCTCGGGGCGTTGCTTCGGCGAGCTCAGCTCGCCTTCGTCGAACAGCATGAGCTGCCGCCTGGCCATCGCTGCATTCCTCCTGGGGGGAGGCGAACCTGCCCCGGGTGGGACGAGGCGGGTGAGCGGTCTCCGGTGGGGAAGCAGTCGCCCACCCGCCTTTCTCCGCCGCTTCACTCGAGGCGCCGGAGAGCCCGGGGGGTAGGCTGCGAACCATAGACGAAGAAAAAGCGAAAGTCAATCATGCTGGCATTTCAAGTCGAATTCCGCTGGTGGGTGGCTGGACGGAGGACAGGGTCCGACCATCCGCCAGGCCACCTCGACATCATCCGGGCGTGTGGTAATCAGAGGCCGGCGGGCCGTTAGCTCAATTGGTAGAGCACCGGGCTTTTAACCCGATGGTTCGGGGTTCGATTCCCCGGCGGCCTACCACTCAACATGCTGAGAAGTCTCACCTATTGCTAGCTTCCTCTAGGGGGTTCCAACCCATATTCACGGACGTCGTGGACGTTTAGATGCCGCCACGAGAAAACGCTCGGCGAACTGAAGCAGCACTTGGCCTTCGACACGATCCCGACCCACGACTGGGATGCCAACACGACGTGGCAGTTGATCAGCGCCCTGACTCACAACGTGCTTCGTCAATTTCAGGCCGCGACGACAGCGACCGAGCGAAAGAACAGCCGCAAGCGCACCTACCGATGGGTGTTCGAATCGTTGCGGACGTTCCGATACGAGGTGCTGAATCTACCCGCCAAGCTGGCGCGACCCGCCGGCCGCACTGAACTGCGAATCGCTGCCTCAAAGAACACTCAAGAACGAATCCTGACGATCTTGGACACACTGCCTGAAGCCGCGTAACCTCGAAAAGTATTTCGAATCAGGGCTAACTGCCCGTTATCCACGCCGGACCCGCCCGGAAATCAAAAGGGCATAACGCCCCAGTACAGGCTGTTTCGCACTCGATTCTCTGTGCTGACCAGGATGGGCGTGTGACCCAGGTCATAGTTTCGGGGCATCCACGCACGGTCTAATGGGGCGCGTGGTGTGAAGTGAACTGAACTCTCTGGATGCGTCCATGCGCTCGTTCGTCTTCGGCCTGGTCGGAATCGCAGCGGGACGTAGGCGGCGCATAGCAGCCGATGCCTGACCTGAAAACCTCGACGGAGAACGACAACAGCATTGAATATGTCTGCGAGCGATGTGGGAAGACAGAGCGCGCCTGGACGACTCCCGACGGATGGTTCTTCTTCTTGGTGATCGGCCGCGGCCCCAAGACGCCCGACCAGTGGTACATGCCCAAGACGGATTTCGATTTCTGTTCGCTGGACTGTGCAAACGGATGGATCGCTCGCGCGACTGAGTGGCCCGCGGATAACGCAGCACGGTCGCCTCAAGGCGATCTTCCCTGAGTACATTCTCGAACACGACAAGTCGCTTGATTCTTGTCACATTTCTGTCGGAGAAACGCTGTTCGGAATGGGACTTCTTCCCGGTGGTATGACCGCCGTCATACCGCTCATCGCTCCGTACATGATCCGGTGAGACGAGATTGTCCGTCGGGCGTACCGTGCCGTCGGAGAGTCGTCGTTGGGAAGTCAACGTAAGAGGAGTACAAAATGAAAAATCTATTCAAAATGGTTTTCAGTCTATCAATAGTATTGGCCGTATGTTTACCAGCAATGGCTGATGATGATGGAAATGTTCTTGATGACATCAAGGGCAAACGGTATGCATTCTATACAAATGTGCCTGGTGAGACCCATCATTCGAATGGATGCCAGCAGGTAGCCGATGAATTCAATGCAGATGGTTCTTTGAATCTCACCACGGTTTCACAGGTCTGGAATGTGACGTCGTGGGTAATGCTTGGCGACTCAGATTGTGTTGCTAGTGATTGGGATCCCGAGAATACTTATGTATGTGATGCAGGTGCAGTGAGTGCGCCAATTGTATTTTTCGATCTCGTTGGTGGGGCCGCGGTTGAAATGCACCCGCATGGAAGATCCCTTCACGCGGACCACATCGCACAGGAAAATCACCACGCCCCTACCGTGCCGCAGAAGGAGGCTCCGCGTGTTGGAGCACGTGGAACAACATTTGTTAGTGGTATTCAAGTTGAACTCCACATGTGGGAAGATGCGAATTGTGTAGATCCTACTTGCGACGGTTCGCTTGGTCTCTGTGATTAGTCAAATCCGAATAGAGTTGTTATGAGGAAATGTGCGGCCATATGGGATGTGTACCGCTTCTCGTGGACTTTTGACGTAGCCTCGCGAGCTGGTTGTTGATGTTGACGACCCCGCAGCGTATCACGAAGAGCCTTTCATTGAGCGCGCAAGCCCAAAGCTGGATCCGAAGAAGGCTTCCGAGAACGCGCTGAGAGTGACGATCTTGAGCGGATAAGACCCGTTTATATGTGTGGCCAGCGACACGCCCCGGCTTCGGTCGGGGCGTTGTCGTATTCGGGCGAGTGGCCCTCGGCCTGGTCGGCATCGCAGCGATGAGACGGCGCAGGGCTGCCTAGAGTTCGCTTGCCAGTCGAATAGCGAGGCGATACCGCGCGCTAATCATGTAGTGTTCCCCCATCCCCCGACGGGCACGGACCGATGGCAGAGAAGATCCCCCGGATTGCTATCGTAGAGGGTGACTTCGAGTGCAAGG
>JAFDEI010000303.1 GCA_019310425.1 Deltaproteobacteria bacterium
CCATCGTGCGCGACTCCGACCGCGCCCAGGATCTCCCGAGACGAACCTCCGTCTCCGGGGAGATAGGCCGAACGCGTGATGGGAAACATCAGAACATCCTTCGCGATCCAGAGAAAGAAGATCAAGCCCGCCGTCCCGGCGGAGAGCAAACCCCACTGTCGAACGAGGAGTAGCACGCACCCGAGGATGCCGATTGCGGGCAGCTGGAAAGCCGCATACCGAAGCACGAGACGGAGCGTCATGGGTGGGCTCTTCCTTTCGGGTCGATCAGGGGCCGCGTAGTGTGCCAAGACTAGGCCAAGTGAAATCCAAAATGAAATCGGCGGCTTGGCACGCAGCCGGAACCTCGTAGTGTGCCAAAAGTCGGCCGAATTGAGACATGTGCAACTTCGGACGCAGTCTTCGAAAACTCGGCCGACGAGCTCGGCATGATCATCGCAAGGCCAGGCCTCGCAATCGCCCCTCTTCCCGCCACGCCGCGAGCAGCTCCGCAAACTCCGTGGGCTCGCCGATGAAGAAGTTGCGGTCGAGGCTCTTCGCGTCGGGCTTGCCCTCGTCGTTGTAGTAGCTCGGCGTACACTGCTCGGCGAAGGTCGGGTCGAAGGCCTCCCCCCGCTTCGCGATCTCCGCACACCACTCGGCCTCCGCCTCCTCGCTCGCCTCGACCGTGCTGGCGCCGCGGGCGAGCGTCTCGCTGATCACGTAGGCGATCTGCCGCGCCTGGATGTCCATCAGATAGGCGAAGTTCAGCGAAAAGCCGGACTGACTGAGACTCATGACGAAGCAGTTCGGGAAGCCGTGAACGTGGAGACCGTGGAAGGTGCGGTAGCGGTCTCGCCACTTCTCCGTGAGAGTGAGCCCGTTCCGCCCGATCGTCTCGTAGCCGGCGCGGCGCGCGAATTCCGTCGCCACCTCGAAGCCCGTCGCGAAGACCAGACAATCGAGCGAAAACTCGCGGCCGTTCGCGATGACCCCCTTCTTCGTGATTCGCTCGACCCCACGACCCTGCGTGTCGACGAGGCTGACGTTCGGCCGGTTGAAGGTGGGCAGATAGTCGTCGTGGAAGCAGGGGCGCTTGCAAAACTGTCGGTACCAGGGCTTGAGCGCCTCGGCCGTGGCTGGGTCCGTTACGACGTTTGCGATGTGCGTGCGGATCTCTTCCATCTTCTCGAAGTCCATCCGTACGGCGATCTGCTCGAGCTCCTCCGGAGACAGCGAGTCCTTTCCGGTCGCCGCGATCACTTCGCGAATCCGGCGCGGGACATCGGTCCAGCGGTCTCCGACGAGGTCGGGCTCCTCGTAGCCTCCGGTCGTCAGTGTGTGGAAGTTGTCGATCCGACGCTGCTGCCAGCCCGGCGCCTGACTCTTGAGCCAGTCGAAATCCGTCGGCCGATTGTCGCGGACGTCGACGCCCGCCGGCGTGCGCTGAAAGACATAGAGGTGCTGTGCGTTCGCACCGAGATGCGGCACGCACTGAACCGCGGAGGCACCCGTCCCGACGACACCGACCACCTTGTCATGCAAGCCGGAAAGGTCGCCGTTGGCGTCACCACCCGTGTAGGCATAGTCCCAGCGTGACGTGTGGAAAGACGTCCCCTCAAAGTCCTCGATGCCCGGGATGCCGGGCAGCTTCGGCTTCTCGAGAAAACCGATGGCCATGCACACGAAGCGGGCGCGCAGCACGTCGCCTCGATCGGTCTTCACGATCCAGCGCCCGAGTGCCTCGTCCCAGCGAACCTCGGTGACCTCGGTCCGGAAGAGCGCCCCCCGGTAGAGGTCGAACTTCCGCGCGAGGGCGCGGCTGTGTTCGAAGATCTCGGCGCCCCGGCTGTACTTCTCCGTCGGGATCGTACCCACCTCCTCGATCAGCGGGAGATAGACGTAGGACTCGACGTCGCAGGCAACACCGGGGTAGCGGTTCCAGTACCAGGTTCCGCCGACGTCGCCGCCCTTCTCGATGATCCTGAGATCTTCCACCCCCTGCTGACGCAGTCGGGCTCCCGTGAGCAGGCCGCCGAATCCGCCACCGACCACCGCGACATCGACGTCCTCGACGACGGCCTCACGCTCGAGATCCCCGTCTACCCACGGATCCTGCTCGAAATGAGCGTAGTCGCCCGCGATCTC
The DNA here is from genome assembly GCA_019310425.1 of Deltaproteobacteria bacterium. Taxonomy (GTDB): domain Bacteria; phylum Myxococcota_A; class UBA9160; order UBA9160; family SMWR01; genus JAFDEI01. Next base: position 2,128 of record JAFDEI010000303.1, read on the forward strand.
GATGAATTGCTCGATCCCGTCGTCTCGCCGACGCTTGTCGCGCTCTTCGCGGTATTTATCGCGCAAGGCATCAAGATCGATGTCTAGACCCTCGCTTCCGCCGCCGTTCTCTTTGCCGCGTTCTTTTGTCATCCGTATTCCTTCGCGTGCTAAGCGAGCCCCGTTCCAGGCAACTCGATCCCGATCGTCTGATCTTCAGCATACGGGAGCGAGGTTAGGCCTCTCCGTTCAGCCGCCGTAGACGCTGCCCAGCGAGTAGGGCTCGAGCTGCCCGGTCGCCTCGAGCAGCGACTCGACGGTCCAGGGGTCCGGGCTGGTTGCCTCGCGTTGGACCTCGAGGGGATGGAAGAGGCCCAAGCGCCCCTTCTCTATATAGAAGAACTGGCCATTGAAGCGCGCGCACTCGTCGTGACAGAGCGCCGAGATGAGCGCCGCCACCTGCTCGGGCGGTTGGAGTGCCGCGCGCAGCCCCTCGGCACGCCGCCGCTCGTCCTCGCCGGCGTTCTCGAGCTGCTCGATCGCATTCGAGACCTGACGCGTCTCGGTCGCCGCGGGGTTCACCGCGTTGACCGTAATTCCGTGGGGCGCGAGGTCCCGAGAGGCGACGTTCGTGAGCCCGAAGACTCCCCCCTTGCCAGCTGCATAGGCCGCGCATCCGGGCACGCCGACCAGCGCTGCGCGCGAGACCAGGTTCACGACCCGGCCGAAGCGCCGCTCCATCATGTGCGGGAGCGCAGCACGGAGGCAGTAGAAGGTCCCGTAGACGTGGCTGCGGACGACCCGATCGAAAAAGTCGGGCTCGGTCTCCCAGATCGGAACGCTCACTGAGAGCCCCGCGTTATTCACGAGGAGGTCGAGCTGGCCGAAGTGGTCGAGCGCGGTCGCAATGATGCGCTGGGCGTCCGGCCACTCCGAGACGGAGTCGCGGTTGGCCACCGCCCGGCCTCCCGCGGCCTCGATCTCCTGGACCACCCGCTCCGCGAGTCCCTGTTCCCCCATCTCGCCGTGGAGCGTCACGCCGAGGTCGTTCACCACGACGGCGGCGCCCCGTGCGGCGAGAGCCAGGGCCGTTGCGCGACCGATCCCGCGACCGGCTCCGGTCACGATCGCCACGCGTCCTTCGAGGGGGTCGGTATTGGGGGGCATGTTCCGCGTCCTCCTTGTTACGGGTTGTCCCGTCCGCTTCGCTCGGACCAGCCGACCGACGCGTTGCTGCGGTGAGCCAGCGGCGCCGGCTGGTACTGTCCGACGGGCAGGCGTGGGTTCAGAATACCTGTCTGTTCGGGATATCCATCCGCGCCCTCGGAATCGAGGATATCGTGACGACGAGAAAGTCCATTCGCCAGCGCGGTCAGAAGCAAGGACGGTCGGCCGACTTTTGGCACACTAAGCGCCGACTC
>JAFDEI010000304.1 GCA_019310425.1 Deltaproteobacteria bacterium
GCTTGGTTTGGCGTTCCAGTTCGCAATGGCGTCGGGTGAGATCCACAGCCTGAGATTACCACGGCGAACCAGCGTCTCGTTGTAACTCGCCCCGTTGGTGACCCGATACTTGGTTTTGTAGGGCGGATAGACGCGTGATCTTTTGGTGGACATTGGTGGGCCTCCTGCGAATGCTAGGAGGCTTATCGGCATATTCGGGCGGTGGTGGGCTGGATTCATGCAACAACGCCGGCGGAAGCCGCGAGCTAGATGTGTCGGTAGTCTCGGTGGAGCGGAAATGTCTCGAGACGAGAATGTCACGAGACGCAGCCGGCCAGCGAATCTGAGGAGCAGAGTATGCTGAAGCAGAATTTCGGGATGAGGGGCGACGACGTCGTGGTCGTCACGGGCGCAGCGAGCGGAATCGGACGCGCGACCGCCATGCTCGCGGGCAGCTTCGGTCTCGGGGTCTCCGCGTGGGACCTCGATCGAGCCGGTGTAGACGAGGTCGTCGCAGAGATCGTGGCGAGCGGGGGCCGGGGGATGGCCGTCACCGTCGACGTGACCGATGACGACGTCGTCGCCGCGGCGTTCGACGCGACCCGCGAGACGCTCGGGGTACCCCGCTATCTCGTCAACAATGCAGGTCCCCCGTCGACGGCGGATCTCGAGTTTCGGCAGGCGCTCCAGATGGCCGCAGGAAGCATGCAGATGGTGACCGAAAAGTGGCTGGCGCTCGAGCTGCCAGCAGGCGCCGCGGTCGTCAACGTCGCGTCGGTCGCCGGCAATCTCGTCGGCGCCGCACCTGACTGGTACGGCTCGTCGAAGGCCGCGATCGCGGGTTACACCCGGTTCCTGGCCGTCACCCACGGCAAGCGACTCCGAGCCAACGTCGTCGCCCCGGGAGCGGTCGACACACCACGCATGGCGCCGTACCTCGCCAGGAAGGTCGGTCAGGCGTGGGGAGCGAGGAACCCGATGGGGAGGATCGCGGAGCCCGAGGAGATCGCCTCCGTGATCTGCTTCCTGCTCTCGCCGGCAGCGGCTCACGTGAATGGGGTGCTGTTGCCGATCGACGGCGGCGCCACGCTCACCCTCTAGGCGTCTTGCAGGTACTCGTCCAGATCGTCGTGCAGCCAGCGAATGCGGACGTCGTTCGCGGAGAGGGTGAGATGTGACAGCGAGTGCGCGTGGAGCCCGCGCTGGACACCCATGACGTTGCTGAAGTCCTGGTAAATGACCTCGCCCAGATTCTGCAGGTAGCTCTCTTCGTTGGCCTCGACCCGCTGCGGATGCGGCGGCGGGGGAGGCCCGTCGAATCCTACGGGTCGGATTCGCATGATATCCGCCAGTGCACGATTCGGATCGCTGGCATGGGGTCGTGAGCGATATGAATTCAGCTGTCGAGCGACGCGAACGGCTGGGCGGGGTGCTCAACTACTACGAAAGGAGGGCTGCCTAGACGGGCGATTGAGTTTTTGCACCATACGCGCTTGCCATGTTTGGCGTTCCAGCTCGAGATTGCTTCGGGTGAGATCCAGAGGCCAAGGCTGCCGCGGTCCACCAGCGCCTGGTTGTAGGTCGCCCAGTTTGTGACTCGATACCTGGTCTTATAGGGCGGATGAACGCGAGAACGTTTGGCGGACATTCGTGGGCCTCCTGGGAGTGCTACGAGTCTTATCGGTATTCGAACGGTAGAGAGTTGGATTCGTGCAACAACGCCACGCAACTGCCAGGGAAGAGCCAATGGTTAAAACGATAGATCGCCGGTCGTTTCTAGGAGCGTCCCTCGGCTTTGGTCTGACAGCCCTATGCGGCGGCCGAGCGAGGGCGCTCGAAACCCTGCTGGAGAGCCGATCGCGATCGTCGCGCTTCGAGGAGATGCTGAGCGGCTATGTCGCGTCAGGCGCCCTTGCGGGAGTCGCGGGATCGCTCGGCTACGGAACCGGGCAGGCGGAGTTCCTTGCCGATGGGACCCTCTCCCGCGACAGCAAGATCCCGGTCGATGCCGACTCGCTGTTCCGCATCATGTCCATGTCGAAGCCTATTACCGGCATGGCGGTGATGATGCTGATCGAGGACGGCAAGATCGGGCTCGATCAGAATCTCGCGGATTTCGTTCCCGGCTTCGCCAACCCGCGCGTACTGACCGACCCTGCCCACAGCATGGAAAGCCGGCCTGCCAAGGAGCAGATCACGATCCGCCATCTACTCACCCATACCAGTGGCCTGGGCTATTTCAGCCGGATCGAGGGCCCGCTGCGCGACGCCTATATCAAGCTCGGTTTGGTTCCTGTGCGGACGGACGGAAAATCACTCCCCGGCACGCAGGATTTCGATTATGCGCACGGCCTCGCGGAGTTCGCCGAGCGACTCGCTACGCTTCCGCTCCTGGCCGTTCCGGGCACGCGTTGGACCTATTCGATGAGCCCGGACCTGCTCGGCCGCGTGATCGAGATCGCTTCGGGAATGGCGTTCGACGCCTTTCTCGAGGACCGCATCTTCTCGCCGCTCGGCATGACCAGCACGTTCTTCACAGTGCCGGAGAGCGAAGCGCGCCGTTTGACTTCGCTCTATGCGATCAGGGACGGAAAGGCCGATGTGTTGGTCGATCCCGGTTCGAGCAGCATATGCCTCGACCCTCCGCCCTTTCTCTTCGGCGGCTCGGGCCTTCTCAGCAGCCCGCGCGACTATGACCGGTTCCTGCTCATGCTCGCGGGTGAAGGAGCGATCGGCACGACCCGCATCATGAGCCAGGAGACGGCACGGCTGGCAATGAGCAACCTCCTCCCCCCCGGCGTCGATATGAGCCAGGCGCTCGTCTCGAGCGAGGGTTTCGGCGCGCTCGGATCGGTTGCGTTGAGCGCACAGCCCGACGGGAAGGGACCGGGCTCCTTCGGCTGGTCGGGAGGAGCCGGGACCACCGCCTTCGTCGACCGCTCACAGGGAATTCGCGTGGCGGGTTACGGGCAGTTCATTCCTGCGTCGGCAATTCCGTTTCGGGAGGACATTCCAAAGGCCATCTACGAAATCTCGTGACTGTCTGCTCTCACTATTCGTCCGAAGGGTACCGGGTCCGCTTCTACTACAACCCCGACTTCTGAATTCAAAATCACGGCGCCTCCTTCCGCGCGCTCGGTCCCCTGCGAGAACCACCTTTCCAGAGGTTGTCGAAGGGACCGCCGAGATCGGGACAACTGGCCCATTCCCTCTACGATTCGTGTACCAACGCCCAGAAGGCGGCTTAGTCCGAAATCAAAACCGTCTCTTAGCGAAGAGCTGTCCTTGTCCAGGATGTCTTGCCGACGTACACGAGTGGCCGGCGTTGACGCGGCACCCGGTCGCGTGCAAAGCTTTCATATACCCGTACGCACGCGACGGGGGAGGGCGCTCGATGCACGACCTGATCATCCGTGGAGCGAAGCTCGTCGACGGCACCGGCAGCGACGCGCGAATGGCCGATGTGGCGGTGGATGGCGACCGCATCCGCGAGGTTGGCCGCGTCACAGGCGAGGGCAAGCGCACGATCGACGCCGACGGGCTCCT
>JAFDEI010000124.1 GCA_019310425.1 Deltaproteobacteria bacterium
TTCCGCGTTGCCACGGGCTCTGCGGGTCGCAGAAGTAGACCTGGACGTCCGTGGCGACCGAGAACTCCTTGTGCGCCGCCATCTCCAACCCACGGTCCCAGGTCAGCGACCTTCTTCGTCAGGGCGACACGACGCTCCAGTCGCTGAACGTCCACGCCTCTTGTTCGAAGAAGCTGAATGTCGGGGATCAGTTCGGAGGAGTGAAGCTCGCCGACTTCGTTCCCTCGAATTAGGGTTCGCGCCGAGTCGAATGTAGAGCGCTCCCTCGTCGGCCGATCGGTCGGCGAGGGAGCGTTTTGCATTTGAGGGTCGGCCTCTTGACTCTCGAGCGCATCTCCGCAGGAGTCTCCAGATCCAATCGAAGTATACGTCCTGCCAATTCAGGCCGAGCCGAAAGGGGCACGTCACCATGATGGGAACTAGCTTCTCTTTGCGGATTCCTCGTTGCCCAGGTAAACGTGGCGGTACCCAGCGCCAGTTTCCGTCTGAACCCAGTACGCACGAAGGTTCGAATGAAGATATCAGCTAGAACAAAGGGTGCGCTGAAGATTGTCTTCGGTTTGTCTTTGGTGTTTGCGCTGTTTGGAGCTATTGGGATTGTTGGATGGGAATACTCCAACAGCGATGCATTCTGCGCGGACGCCTGTCATAACGTGCACCCCGAGGAACCCTTCGCCCACCAGGCATCGCAGCACGCAAATGTCAATTGTGTGGAATGTCATATGGGGCGCCTTGCGACATTCCAAACCATGAAAACAAAAGTGAGTCACTCCAAGCATTTGTGGGGGGTCATCATGGGATATGAGAGGCCGTTGACGGCCCCCTCGATGCCGACCTCCCGCGACTCCTGCGAAGGGTGCCATTCGAAACAATCGCATCAACATGACTCCATCCGGACCCACAAGCATTACGCAGCCGACGCTGCGAGCACCGAAACCTCGATCCAGCTGGTCATGCGGACCGCTGCAGGGCATCGGCGTGCGGAGGGCGGCAGGGGGATTCATTGGCACTCGGATGAAGGAAATCAGGTGCGCTTCATTTCCACAGATCCGCAGAATCAAAACATCCCGTGGGTAGAAGTGACCTATCCGGATGGCGAAAAGGTTGTGTTCAACGATATTTCCCAGCCCTTGTCAGCCGACGAGGTGGCTCGGTCAGAGAAGAGGTTGATGGAGTGTGTCGACTGCCACAACCGGACAGGACATCATTTCGTAAACCCGGAGGCCATTATCGACGACGCCATTGCGTCGGGCTGGCTGGATCGCAGCCAGCCGTACATCAAGGCGAGAGTGCGGGAAATGTTGACAAAGGAATATTCGACCATCGAGGAAGCTCGTCAGGTGGTGGAAGCCGCTTATGAACAGTACGTGAAGGATTTCCCGGATGTTGCAAGGGATTTCCCGGAGGAGCTGGAAGAATCCAAGGAATATGTGTTCGAGCGTCAGGAAGCTTATGCAAACTGGTTGGTCCGCAGTCGCTTCCGACATCCGGATGTGTCGTGGCAATCATTCCAGGATTTGAGCGGTCACAAGTACACGGCGGGATGCTTCCGTTGTCACGGCGGCAGACATTCCAGTGACCAGGGCAAGCCGATCTCGGCAAACTGCACAACGTGTCATAATGTCCCGAGTGTAAGAAGAGAGTCCGACCCCGCCGTTACGAGAGTCTTCGCGGAAAGGGTTTCGCTCGACAACCCAGTACCCGAATCTCATAAGACCCATGAATTCATCCTGAGTCACCGAGAGATGGAGGGGAGGAAGATCTGTTCGACATGTCACGACGGCGCCATGAAGCATGGAGTAGATAATTCGAGTTTCTGCTCGAATCCGGCCTGCCATGACACGGTTTGGCCGGGGCTGGATCTTCCTCCCCTGACGCTCTCGAAGAACAACGAATGAAATCGATCGCATCGACCGCCGAAGCCCTGGACGGTTTCCCGAGCTAGAGTGTTGTCTGTTCCCAAAATTCATCCGCGACGTCTATCGAGTTGATCGACGACCAGCTGCTCGCTGATCAGGAGGCTTCGCGCCAGGCATATCGATGGTGAAGACCTCCGACACTCGGACCGCATCCCGCACACAGGCCTCCGCCGGTATGGCCCCCGAAATCGAATCGTGCGACATCGCGACGAACCGCCCGACCCATCACCGTCACCGTTGGGCCGAGTTGCTCCAGCGTGTCTTCGAAATAGACGCCTTGCGTTGCCCCCGCTGCGGCTCGACGCTGCGCCTGATCACCGCCTTCGAAGACCCCGCCGTCGCCCGCAGGATTCTCGAATGCCTGAAGCTCCCCGCGAGAGCGCCACCGCTCGAACCCGCGTCTCGGGCAGTGATCTTCCCCGAAGTAGTCGCGCCCGACCGGCACGCAGACTGGGAATTCAACCAGAGCCGCCCCGCCCAAGAAGACCCGGATCACTCCTGAGGCCAGCAGCGTCAGCCGCCACCACGTCCCCAGCGCCGTCCCTCACCCGTAAACCGCGCCCGGGCCACCCCTGCCAGCGCCATCCGGCCAGCCTGCCGCCCGGTATCTTGGAATCATCCCCTCTCGGGGTCTCCCTTGCTATTAAACAGAAACATGGCGTTATTGGATCTGGGTAATTCGCTGCTTGTGATGCTTATCCCCGTGCTCGCGCTGCTCACGGACTGCGGGGTCGATCGCTGGCGCGCTCGGAGCGCATGAGAGCCCCCCCCAAAAAGGCGGATTGGGCGGCACTGCGCTCAGGCGACCCTACACGCGGCGTGCTCCTCGACCCAGCGGCGGTACGCACGCGTCGGGAAGAACGTCAGGTACAGCGTCACCATCGCGAAGCTGCCGAGCGCAGCGCTCACGCTCACGAGCCACACCACGATCGGGCGACCGAGTTCGGGCACCCAGACGTCGCCCGCGCCGATCTGCGTCACGTACCACGCGCGTGCGAGCGGATCGATCAATCCCATCGCGAGCATCACGCACGACCAGATTCCCCAGAGCGCGAAGCGATTCACAACCAGTGGCTCGGCGAGGCCGAGCCGCATCCGAAGCCGCATCCGACCCCAGTAGCGAAGTGACTCGATCGCGAGCCACACGAAGACCGAGGTGCGCAGCGCCCAGGTGCACCAATAGGCGGGCCCAGGAACCAGCACGAGCGCGAAGTCCCCGCTCCAGCCGGTGGCGAGGATGCCGAGCGCCATCGCGACACAGACTCCGACCACGAGCATTCGCGCCCAGGCCGCGTCAGGGCGGAAGGTGATCCGTGTGAAGACGTAGAGACAGCCCATGCCCGTGGTGACGCCGAACAGGTAGCTGGCGTTCAGCAGCGTGGCGACCCGATCGGGCAGCACCATCGCGGCGTCGGCCCAGCTCATGTAGACGAAGTTGCTGAGCCCCATCCCGAGGAACGCGCCCAGCAGGAAGTAGGCCGACAGCCAGATCTCGGGGCCACCTGAAGCGCGCCGCGCGAGCTTCGCGAGGCGCACACCGAGCACGCAGCTGAGGACCAGGTTCCCGACTCCGATCAGTCCGCCGATGATCTCCACGTCACCTCCTCAACCAGAGACTCGTTTTCGGCCGGACGCGGAGGCGGCATGAGGGTGGCCACATTCTCGAGCGAGCGGATCGATGTCCGAGTATGGGCGTTATGGTAAGTGCCGGTACGGTCCGGGCACATCCCTTACAGAAGTCCAGGCACATCCTTTACACATTGTCGCTTCCCGTGACCTTGCCAGTTTGTCTGTCGATCCGTCCAAGCACTGTGGTGTAGTAGACGATGTTCCATAGGTCGTCGCCGACCTCTTCGAGTCCGATGTTCTCGCCCGCGAGCGAGTTGCTCAAGAAGCGTTGACCGGAGAGTCGGAAGGTGCCACAGCTGCTCACTCTGCGTACCTCGAAGTGGCCGGGTCGTCGATCTGGAGCGAGGCGAGTGCTTTGGATTCCTTGGCTTTGATTTCAGGCGCGTGCGAACCCGCAAGGGACGCTGGATGCCTTTGGTCATGCCACAGATGAAGAAGCGCACGGAGTTGTTGCGGAAGCTGAAAAGTATCTTCAACAGCTCACGCTCTCAGCCACTGCGCGGAGTGATCGAGCAGATCAATCCCATCTTGCGGGGCTGGGTGAACTACTTCGCGATCGGACATTCGAGCCGGTGTTTCTCGTTCATTCGCCTGTGGGTCGAGAAGAAGATCCGGAGACTCTTGGCTAAAGCCCGACAGCGCCAGGGCTTCGGCTGGAAGAGGTGGAGTAGTCGTTGGTTGTACGACGGGCTGGGACTCTTCAGTGAGTAAAAGGTCGAATGGCAGCCAGCGAGGAAATCGTCTCCAGCATGAATAGGTCCCATAAGCCTTGGAACGAAGTGAGCAGGAGAGCGTAGTGCGGGAAACCCGCATGCTGCGTTCGATGTGGCGGGGGCTGGATACGGAGTCACGGTTGGGTCTACACGGGCACGAACGGGGAAACCCGGGACACAGACAAGATCACGACCTGCGGACCACCGCGCCAGCCCTCGACCCTACCAGGTCGTACTCCTCCTCGTCTTTCCACATCCGCAAGACGGTTGCTGCGATCATGCGCGCCAAGCTCAGCTTCGCGAGCGCCGGCTTATCCTCTGCAATCGATGTGATGCGGACCCCAAGAGGCCCGGACCCTCAACGAAGAGCAACCGTCAGGGCTTTGGGGCCCCGCACGATGGCACCACTGGGCGCAGAGTGGATCGGGTCTCCGATCAGGCGCAAATTGGGGAAGTGGTCGATGATCGCATCGAGCGCCACGGCCATTTCCTTGCGGGCGAGGTGCATCCCCGGACAGGAGCGTTCTCCACGTCCGAAAGTGAGCAGCTGAGATTCGGGCCGGGTGGGGTCGAATCGATTCGGGTCTTCGAAGACATCCGGGTCGCGGTTGGCCGAAGCCATGCTGAAGAGAACCGCGGTGCCGGGCTCGAGTTTCTGGCCTTCGAACTCCGCCGTCTCCGCGCGGGAGATCCGGGGCAGATTCGGCACCGGTGTCTCGAAGCGCAGCGCCTCGTGAACTGCACCGGGTCGCAGCGCCGGATCCTCTACGACCTGCTGCCACCAATCGCCCTCCGTGAGTAGCAGGTAGAGCAGACTCCCGATGCCATCGAGTGTCGTGGTCGCGCCGGCGGAGAACATCAGGCGCACGTGTGAGAGAATCTCCTCGTCCGTCAGCGTGCGCCCCTCGACTTCCGCCTGGAGTAGCGCCGAGATGACATCCTGCTGCGGAGCGCTGCGGCGCGCCTCGAGCGCGGGAGTGAGATGGCGGGTGAACTCGGCCGCGGCGCGGTGGGAATCCTCGATCTGCGTGCCCGGAGCACCGAGCATCTGCCACGCCCAGCGATGGAATTCGTGCTCATTGCCGCGCGGCACGCCGACCAGCCTGCAAATCACGAAGAACGGAAAGAAGTGCGTGAAGCGCGCGACGAGATCGGCCTCGCTCTCACCGTCGAGCTGATCGAGAAGCTCGTGGGCGAGGGACGCCATCCCCTCTTCGCCATAGCGCTCGATTGCCCGCGAGCGAAACGCGGGCGTCGCGAGGCGGCGATAGAGGTTGTGCTGCTCCCCCTCCATCGATTGGAAGTTGGGCCCGATGATCTTGGCGATGCTGTTCCGGTAGAGCGTTGCGGGAGGAAAGGTGGTGATGTCGCGGAATCCCTCGATCAGGGTATCGAAGCGGGTGATCAAGAAGCCCGGCTGGCCCGCGAAGACCGCCGGCGCCAACGGACCTTGCTCCCGCAACTTTCCAAGGGCTTCGTGCATCTGCGCACCGGGCAACGAATCGAACGCAAAATCGATGTCATTCACTGGTTGGGCCTCGCAGGTAAAAGAGACTCAGATCGGGCGAAGACCGACGGCACTGCCGCGAGCGAATCCCCATTTCGCCACTCAGTGTAACCAAACCGCCGCGATCGATTGGAAGGAGTCGGCTCGACTCATTGGAATCCGAAAATCGCAAGACCGACCCGGCACAGCTTTCGCAAGCTCCGCGTTCTCGCCTAGCAAGCGGCTCGACGCATCCGGTCGCGCCGCCGGTACGGCCGGTATCGCTGCCGTGCCTGCGGCCTGCGACGCCGGCCTGCCGCCGAACCGCTCAGCCGCTGAAGCGAGCCGGGATCGCGCGGATGTCCGCGAGGATTTCGCGCACCCGTTCGCCGGGCGTGCTCCGCGAGAACCCCAGCGCGACGGTGTCCGAAACTCCGGCGAATCGCTCGGCGATGGCCGCGGGTAGTTCGTCGTGCCGGCCGACCGCCGCGAAGATGCGCACCAGGTCGTCGGAGATCTCTGCGGCCATCTGGTCCCACTCGCCGCGCTTCGACATCGCGTGAAGCTTCATGCCGAGGTCCAGCTCGTCATGGCAGGCAAGCACGCCGTGATAACTGCGCGTCGAGCCGTAGAACGCGAGCCGGTAGCGCACCCAATCCATCTCCTTCGCGACCTCCTCGTCGGTCTCGCCGGTGGCGACGAAGCCACCGCCCCAGACTTCGAAGTCCTCGCGTTTGCGCCCGCTCGTGGCGAGACCCGCCTCGACCTGCGGTAGTGCGACCTCCTCGAGGTACTTGCGCGTTGCAAAGCCGTGCAGGCGAACGCCGTCGCAGACACGGCCCGCGAGTTTCAGCATCGCCGGGCCGACGGCCGCGATGCTCACCCGGATCGGGGCCAGGCCGTTCGGCTTCGGCGAGAACTCCGGCGTCATCAGCGTGAAGCGGTAATGCTCGCCCTGGTAATCGAGCTTCTCGCGATGCTCCCAACAGTTCCAGATCGCGCGCAGAGATTCCACGTATTCGCGCATGCGCGGCACGGGCGCGGTCCACGGCGTCGAGAAGCGGCGCTCGATGTGGCCCTTCACCTGCGAACCGAGTCCCAGGTGAAAGCGCCCGCCGCTTTGCGCCTGCAGGTCCCATGCAACCTGCGCGATCGCCATCGGGCTGCGCGGAAACGCGACCACGATCCCCGTCCCGAGTCCGATCCGCTCGGTCGCGGTGGCCGCGATCCCGAGAGGAATGAAGGGATCGCCGACGATGTCGGCTGTGACCAGCCCCTGATACCCCGCGGCTTCGGCACGGCTCGCCGCCTCGGCGACCTCTCGCCAGTCCTCGGTCGGGATCCCGGTTTCGACACGCATGCAGCAGCACCTCCTGGAAGTGGCGCGAGTATAGGATCTCGCACCGACGGCGGATGCTGCGGCGACTCGGGGAATTGGGTCGGAGCGGCCTGCTCGGCCGCTCCGACCATCGCCTTGGTGTCGGAGCTCCACGGGGGTGGCTTGCGCTTCATCCCGAGGGTTCGGCGCCGAAGCGCCGAAGTGGACTGTAAGCCGGGTCCTGTTCCGCATGCCGGTTGCCCGACGCGCGGCAGCGATCATTCATCTAGGCGGCGCATTGCTGCGCCGCTCGAGCACTCAACCCGGGCACTGGCGCCGCTGTGCGACGCATCGGGCGGGCCGCCCTCATCAGTGCCCCTATTCGAGCTTGCTCCGGGAGGGGCTTGCTCCGCCGCCGGTCACCCGGCTGTCGCGCGTGGGCTCTTACCCCACGATTTCAACCTTGCCTGTGCCTCCCTGCCGCTCGCCTCTCAACGCTCGGCAGATCAACGGCCATCGGCGGTGTGGTTTCTGTTGCGCTTTCCCTCGAGTTTCCCCGGGTCGCCGTTAACGACCTCCCTGCCCTGTGGAGCCCGGACTTTCCTCCCGCGGGCCCAAAGGCCCGCCGGCGATCGCCCATCCACCTCCGGCACATTCACGCTACCGGCTTCGTGCACGCCGGGCCAACTTCCAGAATACCCTCTGGAACTCACCATGGTGTGTTTAGGGCGGAAATGACTATCCCTGGGGGACTACTATCGGTATCAGTTGAATTCGGAATCAGTATTTGTTAGATACTAAGTAGTCATGACGCAGACAGCTCAGACCCCGGTGTCGGCGAGTCGGTCGACGGCGGTTCCGCACCCGGACGGCATTTTCGATCCCGTCGCCCGGGGCCTCGACGTAATCGGCGACCGCTGGACGCTGGTACTGGTCCGGCACCTTCTCGACGCGCCGCGCGGTTTCCAGGACCTGCGCAAGCGCACCGGCATCGCACCGCGGGTGCTGTCGAGCCGACTGCGTGAGCTCGTGTCGTCGGGCTTCGTCGAAACCGTGTCCGAAGGCGCGCGGTCCGTCTATGCGCTGACCGAGCAGGGGCGGTCGCTGCGACCGATCGTGACCTCGATCGCGCGCTGGTGGATCCGGCACGGTCTCGAGGACCTCGAGGTCGATGCCGAGCGTTTCAACGAGACTTCGGCGCAGAGCGTGATGGACGCCTTGCCGTTCATGGTGCGTGAAGACCGCGCGAGCGAGGTCGATCTGCGCTTCGAGATCCGCCTGACGGGTCCCGGCGGCGGCGTCTGGACCGTGCACTTGAAAGAGGGTGAGTGCAGCGTGCACGCTGGTTTTACCGAGCGTGCCGACGTCCGATATACCGCCGATGCGCGTGACTGGTGCAGCCTCGCTCTCGGCCTCGTGGAGGCCAGCGATCTCTATCAGCACGGTCTGATCGCGAAGGAAGGCAGCCGCGAGGCCATGGACCACTACTTCCACCAGGTATCCCAGTCGGACTCCCGGACGCACGTGGCCGACACTGAGCCGGACGGCCCCTCGACGACAGCGAACACACAAAGGAGCACGAAGTGATCTCTTTCAAGCTGGAAGAAGAACAACAGATTGCGCGCGATGCGCTGCGTGAATTCGCGGACCAGGTGATGCGCCCGATCGCACGGGAATGCGACGAAGAGGAGAAGCTCTCCGAAGAGTTCCTTGCACAGTCGTGGGAGCTCGGGCTGGTATCGACCCAGATCCCAGAGGCTTACGGCGGTGGTGGGGAGGAGCGTTCCCCGATCACCAACGCCATCATCCTCGAGGAGCTGGCCTGGGGCGACGTCGCGCTCGCGATCGCCGCACTCACGCCCGCGGCCTTCGCATACGCGATCGTCGATCACGGAACCGACGATCAGAAGCAAGCCTACCTGCCGCTGTTTTGCGGGGATTCGTACCACGCGGCCGCGCTCGCGGTGAACGAGCCCACGGTGGCCTTCGATCCCTCGATTCCGCGCACCGTTGCGGAGGCGAAGGGGGATGGCTTCGTGATCTCGGGTGTGAAGTCGTTCGTGGCGATGGGCGATCGCGCCAGCCACTTCCTCGTGGTAGCGCGCAACAACGGCGGCCTCGACGCGTTCATCGTCCCGCGCGACGCCGAGGGGCTCGCGATCTCGAAGAACGAAGAGAATCTGGGTCTGCGTGGCCTGCCGACAGCGACGCTCGAACTCGAGCGTGTAGAGCTGCCGGCAAGCGCCAGGCTCGGTGGCGAGGCCGGCAGCGATGTCCGGCAGCTGCTCGACAACTCGAGAACCGCGTTGGCTGCCGCGATGGTCGGCGTGTCGCGCGCCGTGCTCGAGTTCGCGGTGCCGTACGCGAAGGAGCGGGAGGCCTTCGATCAGGCGATTGCGCAGAAGCAGGGCATCGCGTTCAAGCTCGCAAACATGCATATCGAGACCGAGTCGACGCGCTGGCTGGTCTGGAAGGCGGCGGCGCAGCTCGAGCAGGGCATCGACGCCACACGCTCGGCGCACTTTGCTCGCGGCTACGCGGCGGAACAGTCGATGTGGATTGCCGATCAGGGGGTCCAGGTTCTCGGCGGCCATGGCTTCATCCGTGACCACCTGATCGAGCTGTGGTTTCGCAGCGCACGCACCATCAGCGTCCTCGAAGGCACGCTGGGCATCTAAGGGAGACGACTCAGATGATCGATTTTGAACCGACTGAAGGCGACCAGAAAATCCTCGATCAGGTAAGGGCCGAGGCCTTGATCTGCCGAAATTACGCGCGTTACTACGACGAGCACGAGCATGAGTTCCCGCCGGAAGAGCTCGAGGAGGCCAAGGGCAAACCGAACGTCTATACGATGTTCGCCGGCCGCAGCGAGAGCGATAGCGGCATCGGCATCATGAGCATGCTGATTTCGGCGGGCCAGACATGGGGTGACTACTCGGTGCGCATGCACCGCGGAACGGGCGGGCTCGGCAATGCCGCTCTGCGTGCCGCGGGCACGCCCGAGCAGAACGAGAAGTGGGGCGAAACCACGCTCGCGATGGCGATCACCGAGCCCGGTTGTGGCTCCGACCCGTCGATGGTGCAGACCACCGCGGTGCTCGACGGAGATGAATGGGTGATCAACGGCGAGAAGATCTTCGTGACCACCGGCTGCCGCTGCGACGGCGTGGTCGTCTGGGCCACCGTCGACAAGTCCGCGGGCCGGGCCGCGATCAAATCGTTCCTGATCGAGAAGGGGACGCCCGGTTTCGTGGTCGCGCAGAAGGAGAAGAAGCTGGGTATTCGCGCCGACGACACCGCGGCCTTCGTCTTCAGCGATTGCCGCATCCCGCGCGGCAATCTGCTCGGCGGGAACGAGGAGGTGCAGCAGAAGGGCTCGGGCGGCTTCAAGGGTGTGATGAAGACCTTCAACATGACCCGGCCGGGTGTGGCCGCGATCGGCATCGGCATGGCCGAGGCTGCGCTCGACTTCACGCGCGATTGCCTCACTGAGGCGGGCTTCGAGATCACCTACGGCGGTGGGCTCCACTCCGCGCCGGCGGTGGTGGACAAGTTCCAGCGTCTCGAGGCGAAGTACGAAGCGGCCATGCTCACGATCCTGCGGGCGGCCTGGCTGTCGGACGAAGGCGAAGCCAACAACACCGAAGCCTCGGTCTGCAAGGCGAAGACCGGTGAAGCGGTGCGGCAGATCACCCAGGGTTGCATCGAGATCCTCGGGCCGATGGGGATCTCTCGCGAGCACCTGCTCGAGAAATGGTTCCGCGACGTACGGATCACGGACATCTACGAGGGCACGGGCGAGATCCAGCGCATGATCATCGCGCGCTCCCTGCTCGGCTACACCCGCAAGGAATTGAACTAGACGCGAGCTGGTCGAGCACTCGAAGCATTCCTCCAGGGCGCTGATCCGGGGCATCCGCATTCCCCGGATCGGCGACCGCTTGCGTTGCAGCGATGCGGTCGTGACACTCCGCCGACCCGAAGGGAGTTCCGTGACCGTTCTCCGTACCCCCGACTCCTGCTTCGACGACCTGCCCGGTTACTCGTTCGCGCCGAACTACGTCGACGTGCCGAATCTCGACGGTCGTCCGCTTCGGATGCACTACGTCGACGCCGGGCCCGAAGATGCACCGGTCGTGTTGCTGCTGCACGGCGAACCCACCTGGTCGTATCTCTACCGCAAGGTGATCCCCGTGCTCGTCGCCGCCGGCCTGCGCGCGATCGCGCTCTTTCATTGCCACTCTCGATCTGCGCGGTGTGACGCTGTTTGGGCAAGACTGGGGTGGTGCGATCGGCTTGTCCGCGGTGGCGCACGAGCCGGAGCGCTTCGACCGGCTGGTACTCGGCAACACCATGCTGCACACGCTCGGCCCCGAGCTCGCCGGCAAGCTGGGCTGGGCCGCGCACTCCGACGAGACCACCAGCACGGTCGCCGAGGGCCTCCTCAACTGGGTCACGCTCTCGCAGCGCATGCCCGTACTGCGACCGAGCCTGTTCGTGAACAGTTCGACGGTGAGCGACGTGCCGCCCGACGTGGCCGCCGCCTACGACGCACCATTTCCGGAACCCCGCTATCTGGCGGCGGTGCGGCAGTTCCCGATCTTGATTCCGATTACGCGCAGCGATCCGGGGGCGAAGATCAACCGCGCCACTTGGCGAGTGCTCGAGACATTCGACCGTCCGGTCCTCACTGCCTTCAGCGACTCCGACCCGACGACGGCCGGTTGGGACCGCATCTTTCAGCAGCGGATCCCCGGCGCTTCCGGGCAGCCGCACCTCACGTTGCGCGGCGGCGGGCATTTCCTTCAGGAAGACTGTGGGGAGGAGCTGGGTGGTGTGATCGCCGATTTCGTCGCATCGACCTCGCTCTGATCCTCGGGATCGTGCGAATCGGTGTCGCTTCGGATGCGCGCAGGTGCGCGCGACTCGAACTCCTCGATGGAGAGGAAGTAGACGCCGGCACTATCGATGTCGCCCATTCGCGTTCCCCGATCCTGCGTCAGATCACGGGTTGAACGCGCAGCCCGGGTTCAACCGCGGGTGCGCGGCAGTACCTCGCTCGCGAGCAGCTCGAGACTCGGCCACGCGAGCTTGGGCGGCAGGCCGCCACAGAGTGGATGCGTGAGAAAGAGGCCGTTCTGCTTGACGTAGTCGACGGCTTCGTCGACGCTGAAGATCTGGTACGAGTTCTGCTGCGCGCGCAGCTCTTCGACTGATGCCGCTGCCGTCGTCGTCAGCGAGGTTCCACGCGTCATCCAACGCGCGTACGCCTGTGCGTCGTGCAGCAGGTGCGGACCGAATTCCGACCAGGCGCGGTCGACGTCTTCCGCGACGAAGGCCGAGGTCACCGTCTGGGGCGGCGGGTTGATGCACAGGCCGGGCGGCTTGCCGAGCTTCTCGCATTCGGAGCGGTAGGTTTCCTCGATATCGGGATTCAAGCCCTGGGCCAGGAGTCCCATGTCGAAGTGCGCCGCGCGTCGCGCCGCCTGCAGGCTGTTGCCGCCCATCAAAAGCGCCGGGCCACCCGGTGTCAGGGGCTTCGGTGCGACGCGCACGCTGCGGCCTTCGAATTCGAACGGCTCACCCGTCCAGGCGCTGTGCATCGCAGTGAGGCAATGGTCCATACGCTTCCCCCGACCGCGGAAGGAGCGATCGAACATCTCGAACTCGGCTTCGACGTAGCCGACCGCGGTGACGTACGAGACGCGGCCGCCGCTCAGGATGTCGAGCACCGCCATGTCCTCCGCGAGCCGCAACGGGTCGTGGAGCGGCACGATGAGCGCCGCCAGCTGGATCGGGATGCTCTTCGTGCGTGCGGCGATGGCCGATGCCAGCACCAGCGGTGACGGGAGGTAACCATCCTCCGAGCCGTGATGTTCCGAGACCACGATCTGCATGCAGCCGTTCTTCTCGCCCCATTCGGCCATTTCGAGTGCGGCGGCGTAAAGCTCTGCGGGTGGTGCGGAACTGAACGCGGGTGCCCGCATGTCGAATCGCATCAAGAACATCGGGTCTTCCCTCTTCGCATCGTCAGGGCGGGGCGGACGCAAGCTCGAGCCGCTGCCGGGATTCGGTTCGCGAATGTGTGTACTCGGGATATGCTATCGGAATTTCCCAACCCTAGACTGGAAGAAGCCAGGCGATGTCGCAGGTTCCCCGCAAGACGCTCGCGATGGTGCAGACCGCACCGCGGAAGCTCGAGGCTCGCGATCTCCCGATCCCGGACATCGGTGATGATGCCGGCCTGATTCGCATCGAGGCCTGCGGGATCTGCGGCAGCGACTACGAGCAGTACGAGGGGGCGTTACGCACGCCGATGCCGGTGATTCCCGGCCACGAACCGCTCGGGATCGTCGCGAAGATCGGCGATGCCGCGGCGCGCCGTTGGGGCATCGATGTCGGCGACCGCGTTGCGGTCGAAACGATGATCTCGTGTCGCTTCTGCGCGCCGTGCCTCGGCGGGCGCTATCACCTCTGTGATTCGCGCCGGATCTACTCCTATATCCCGCTCAGCGACGAACCGGGCCTGTGGGGTGCCTACGCGGAGTACATGTACCTCGACCCGAACGCCGTGGTTCACAGGCTGGACCCTTCGATTCCGGCCGCGACCGCGGTGATGTTCAACCCACTCGGTGCGGGTTTTCGTTGGGGCGTGGAGATGCCGCGCACGGGGCCCGGCGACACGGTGTTGATCCTCGGCCCGGGCCAGCGCGGGTTGTCGTGTGTGCTGGCGTGCCGAGCCGCGGGTGCAGCGAAGATCCTGGTGTCCGGGCTGGCCGCCGATGCGCCCAAGCTCGCGCTCGCCCGCGAATTTGGTGCCGATCATTGCATCGACGTCGAAAACGAGAATCTGGTCGAACGCGTGCGCGAGCTGACGGCTGGGCGCGGCGCCGACGTCGTGGTGGACGTCTCGTCCTACTCGACCGAGCCGGTGGTTCAGGCGATCGACTGCGCCGCGGTGGGCGGGCGTGTGGTGCTTGCGGGCGTGAAGGGGTTCGTACCGATTCCGGGCCTGATCTCCGACAAGATCGTGATCAAGGAAATCGAGCTGAAAGGCGCGATCGGCGTGACCTCATCGGGCTACGCCAACGCGATCCGACTGATCGAGTCGGGGCGCCATCCGATCGAGAAGATGCACACACATGACTTTGGACTGCGCGATGCCGAGCTCGCGATTCGGACCCTCGCCCGTGAGATTCCGGGCGAAGCGTCGATTCACTCCTGCTTGCTGCCCGGAAAGGACTGACGATTGACGGAATCGGATTTCGTGAGGAGCTGGATCGAGAAGTCGCCCTACAGCGCCGCGCTCGGCGTGGTGCTCGAAGACCTGGGCGACGGAAATGCCCGACTCCGCCTGCCGTTCAATGAAGACAACACCAATCCAGGACAGGTGCTGCACGGAGGTGTCGCGGCATCGCTCGCCGCCATCGGCGCGCAGACCGTCACCCGCACGACGCTCGGCCGGGAGTCGGGCCCGTGGCACACGGCAAGCCTGCAGATCAACTATCTCGCGGCCGCACAGGCGCAGGACGTCGTTGCGCATTCGAAACTGCTGCGCCGCGGCAAGGAACTCTGCTTCGTCGAGACCGACGTGGTCACCGACGACGGCAAGCCGATTGCGCACGCGACGGCCGCGATCCGCGCGCGGTTCGGCGCGGAGCCGGCCGAACTCGCGCTGAGTGCGGGTGACCACGGCCGCTCCGACCCGGGTCCGATGGGGCCCCACCTCGGGAAGATCCCGTTCATGGGCTGCCGCGGCATCGTGGCCGAACACATGGTCGACGGCACTTCGCGGCTCACGATGCCGCAGGGCGAGGTCAACGGGGACGCGGACGGCGGAGTCCACGAGGGCGCGGTGCTGGCGCTACTCGACAGCACCGGTGCGATGGCGGCGTGGGCTGCGCACGGCGTCGGGAACTACCGCGCGTCGACGCC
>JAFDEI010000125.1 GCA_019310425.1 Deltaproteobacteria bacterium
CTTTCCCTCGGACCCCGAATGAGGTACGACTTCCGTCTCGAAATTTCGGCAATCCAAGAGGTAGCTAGAGCGTGATCGAGGTTCTCCGACACGACATCGTGATCGTCGGCGGCGGAGGCGCGGGTCTTCGCGCTGCCATCGCGGCGGTCGAAGCGGATCCCGCCGTCTCCGTCGGCCTGGTATCGAAGGTCTATCCCATGCGGAGCCACACGGTGTCCGCCGAGGGTGGGGCCGCGGCCGTTGCTCGCGAAGACGACAACTTCGAAATGCACGGTTACGACACCGTGAAAGGCTCCGACTTTCTCGGCGACCAGGACGTCATCCAGTACTTCGTCCAGGAAGCGCCGAAAGAGCTGGCACGTCTCGAGCACTGGGGCTGCCCCTGGAGTCGCAACGAAGACGGAACCGTCGCGACACGCGCGTTCGGCGGCATGTCGACCAAGCGCACCTGGTACGCGGCCGACAAAGTCGGCTTCCACATGCTGCACGCGCTGTTCCAGCACTCGATGCAGTTCGACCAGATCGTCCGTTACGACGAGCAGTTCGTCACGAAACTTCTCGTCGACGACGGTGTGGTGCGCGGCGTCGCATCGCTCGACATCCGCGAAGGCGTCGTGCGCGTGATCCTCGGGCGCGCGGTCATTCTCGCAACCGGTGGCGCGGGCAAGATCTTCCCGTTCACGACCAACGGCACCATCAAGACCGGTGATGGCATGTCGCTCGCCTATCGCGCCGGCGTGCCGCTGAAGGACATGGAGTTCGTCCAGTACCACCCGACCGGGCTTCCCGGCACGGGCATCCTGATCACCGAGGCCACCCGCGGTGAGGGCGGACACCTGAAGAACTCCAAGGGCGAGCGCTTCCTCGTCGACTACGACTACGGCGTCGGCAACAAGGCCGAGCTCGGCCCGCGCGACATGATTTCGCGCGCGATCGTGCAGGAAGTCGAAGCCGGGCGTGGCATCCAGGGCACCTACGGCGAATACGTGCACCTCGACCTGACTCACCTCGGTGCGGACAAGATCAACCAGCGGCTGCCGATGGTGCGCGAACTCGCGAAGATCTACATCGGCGTCGACCCGGTCACCGATCCGATCCCGGTGCGCCCGGTGGTGCATTACATGATGGGCGGGGTCGATACCAACATCGAGGCGGAGACGGCTCTGCCGGGCCTCTATGCGGCCGGCGAATGCGCCTCGGCCTCACTGAACGGCGCGAACCGGCTCGGTTCGAACTCGCTCACGGAATGCCTCGTCTTCGGTGCTTCGGCGGGCCGCAACGCGGTCGCGTTCGCGAAGGGCAGCAGCGAAGGCAACCAAGCGGCGCTGACCGGCCAGGGCGAGGAGGAGGCAGCGCGGGTCGATGCGCTGCGAGGCCGGCAGAAGGGCGGCGAGAAGCTCTCGCATATTCGTCAGGCGCTCAACGCCACGATGGAGACCGGCTGCGGCGTCTATCGCGAGCAGGCTTCGATGGACGACACCGTCCGGACCGTCGCCGCGCTCAAGGGCCGCTACGCCGACATCGGTCTGCAGGACTCGAGCAAGGTGTTCAACACCGAGCTGATTGCGGCGATGGAACTCGGTGCAATGCTCGATGTCGCCGAGGCGGTGGCGGTTTCGGCCGCGGGACGGAACGAATCGCGCGGTGCCCACACCCGCAAGGATTCGACCGCGCGCGACGACGTGAACTACTTGCATCACACCCTGTGTCACTTCGATCCCGCGGGCCCGCGCCTCGGCAAGAAGGATGTCACACTCGGGAAGTGGGAGCCGGTGGAGCGAAAATACTGATGAGCGAGCCGCAGAAGAAGAAGATCGTGATCACGCGTTTCGATCCGGATCAGGATGAAGTGCCGAAGACGCAGGAATACGAGATTCCGGTCCAGCCCGATTGGAAAGTCCTAGACGCGCTCAACTTCATCAAGGACGAAGTCGACGGCAGCCTTTCGCACCGCTGGTCGTGCCGGATGGCGGTCTGCGGCAGCTGCGGGATGATGGTCGACGGAGAGCCGAAACTCACCTGCAAGGAGGCACTCTCGGACTACGGCGACACCGTCGAGATCGCCCCGCTCGCGAACTTCCCGATCGTGCGCGACCTGGTGGTCGATCTCGACGGTTTCATGGACAAGTTCAAGAGCGTGAAGCCGTGGATCATCCGTGCGAAGGAGCGGGCCGTCGAAGAAGGCCCGATGCGGCAGTCGCCCGAGGAACTCGAGGAGTTCAAGCAGTTCAGCATGTGCATCAACTGCATGCTCTGTTACTCGGCCTGCCCGGTCGTCGCGAACGAGCCCGAGTTCATCGGGCCCGCCGCAATCGCGCTCGGCCACCGCTACAACACCGACTCCCGCGACGAGGGCGCCGCAGAACGCAACGAGATTTTCCGGGGCGAGGGCACGGTGTTTTCCTGCTCGTTCGCGAACGAATGCAGCGAGGTCTGCCCCAAGCACGTCGATCCGGCCGCTGCGGTAAACCAGGCGAAGTTCAACGCAGTGATCGACTGGGCCCAGGGGTTGATTCTGCCGCGGGGAGGGAAGTAGCCATGCCGCGAGCTTCACACCCGCACGCAATGCAGCCGCGCAACCCCGGTTCGACCCGGACCGCGCCGCCCCAGATGTCGCCGAAGTTTCCGATGCAGGGTCGTTACCGGGCCTACACGCTCTTCGACTGGACCGGTCTCATCTACCTGTTGCTCGGTTTCCTGGCCCTGCGCGTCGTCTGGGCGCTCGGCACTGGTCAGGAGGCCTGGAACGTCGTGATGGATCAGTTCCAGAGTCCTGTCTACATCGGCTTTCACGTACTCTCGCTGATCAGCGTGATCTTCGTCGGCGTGCGCTTCTTCAGCTTCTTCCCGAAGGCCCAGCCGCCGCGCATCGGGCCCGTGAAACCGCCGCCGCAGCCGGTCATCCTCGCCGGGCTCTACGCGGCCTGGATAGGGGTCACCCTCGTGATGACGCTCATCCTGACGGGAGTACTGTTCTGATGAAGCATCTGCTGCTGAAACTCGAACCGATCATCTGGCTGCTCTTCGGCCAGGGCATCCTGCTCGGCACGCTGCTCCTCACCGGTTGGGTGCTCGTGGTCGGAGTGCTCGCGCCACTCGGGATTACGCCGCTGCTGAGCTTCTCGGACGCGCATGAACTCGCTGCGACGTTGATCGGCCGGGTCGTGCTCGCGGCGCTCATTGCGTTGCCGTTGTGGAAGGGTGCGCACCACCTGCGCCACGTCTTCATCGACCTGGGCGGCGCGGATCGCGACGCGACCGTCGCACCGCTGCTCTACCTGATCGCACTCGCGGGCAGTGTCGCGGGAGTGCTCGCAGTCATCCGGCTCTGATCCCGCGCGCTGCGGCCTGGCTGTCCGGTCTGCGTGCTATCTTGCGCCGCCATGTCCGGTCGCGTCCTCGAAGGCATTCGAATCCTCGACCTCACCCGTGTGGTTGCGGGCCCGTTTGCGACCGCGGTGTTGGCCGACCTCGGCGCCGACATCATCAAGATCGAGCGCCCCGGAACCGGTGACGACTATCGCTACGGGCCGTCGCCCAAAGGCGAGACCTCGCTGTCGTTTCAGAACACGAACCGCGGCAAACGCTCGGTCACACTCGATCTGCGACGGGCGGAGGGTCGCGATCTCTTTCTGCGGCTGGTGGAACGCACCGACGCGGTGGTGGAGAACTTTCGTTCGGGTTGGCTCGCGAAACAGGGGCTCGGAGCGGCAGTCATCCAGGCGCGCAATCCGCGCTGTGTGGTCGCGTCACTGTCGGGATTCGGCGCGACCGGCCCGTGGGCCGGCCGTGCTTCGTACGATATCATCGCGCAGGCCGCGGGTGGGCTGCTCGCGATGACGGGCTTCGAGGACGGTCCACCGGTCCGCGCCGGGGGCGCGCTCGGCGATTTCGTCGGTGGTCTCTATCTCGGGTTCGGCGTGGTGGCAGCGATTCTGGAGCGTGAGCGGACGGGGACGGCGCGTGCGCTCGACCTGTCGAATCAGGATGCGGTCTTTGCGGTCACGGATTCCGCGCTCACGATCCTGCACGGTATCGGCGCACGCAGCGAGCGCGTCGGCAACCAGCACCCCTTCACGGCTCCGTACGACGTCTTTGCAACCTGCGATGGCTGGGTCGCGATCGCGACCGGGAGCAACAAGCTGTTCCGCGGCCTATGCGAAGCGATCGGACAGGCGCAGCTCGCCACGGACGAGCGTTTTCGCAGCCATCGGGGGCGCGCTCGACACCGCCGCGAGGTAAACGCGATCATCGCGGACTGGGTCGAGGAGCGTAGTCTGCGCGAGGTGCTCGCGGCACTCGGCCCCGAGGGCGCGGATCTGCCCTGCACGCGGGTCGCGGGCCCGGACGAGCTCGCTTCCGACCCGCAATTGCTTGCGCGCGAGATGATCGAGCGTCACCCACATCCCACGCTCGGCGAGGTTGCCTTCCACGGGAATCCGCTGAAATTCGAGGGCGCCGAGAAGCGGCGCCTCGCGCTCGCTCCGTCGCTTGCGGAGCACAACGCCGAAGTCTTTGGCGAGCTCGGGCTCGACGGCGACGACCTCGCCCGGCTCGCCGCGGCCGGAGTCGTCTGAGGAGTCGATGGAAACGATGGATCGGCGCAGCCGGATCGAAGCGAGGCTGGCGGAGCATTTCGAATGTGCCCACCTCGAGGTGATCGACGAAAGCCACCTGCACGCGGGCCACGCGGGCGCGAAATCAGGGGCCGGGCATTTTCGCGTCGTCATCGTCTCGCAACGCTTCGCGGGTGCGAGTCGCGTCGAGCGGCAGCGCCTCGTCTATGCAGCGCTCGCGGATGAGATGGGGCCCGAGATCCACGCCCTTTCGATGCAGACGCTAACACCCGATGAGTGGTTGCTTTAGGAGCATGAAGCCCGTAGGGGCCTAGGGGCCGGCGCATCCCCTGTTTTGAAGTGTATGGCTCGGGATCCGCTATAATCGCGGCCCGCTGCTCCCCCCAGATGCAGCAATGCCCTCAGCCCGCCTTGTCGACCACAAGAGGCGGGCGCCAAGCCGGTCAACGATGATCAGGTACCGCAGAGCCCTATGACCGGCTCGGCTCCAGCAGATCGACGACTGGTGTGTTCCGGCGCGGAACCATCCAACCCGATTCAGAATCCCATGGATCATGTGGAGTATCGAGTATGGAAGTAATCAAGACCGATATCGCCATTCTCGGCGCCGGCGGCGGCGGCTTGCGCGCGGCGATCGCCGTGGCGGAGGCCAACCCGACGTTGCATGTGGCGCTGATTTCCAAGGTCTATCCAATGCGCAGCCACACGGTTGCAGCCGAGGGTGGCGCTGCCGGCGTGGCACAGGATATCGACTCGCTGGACAACCACTTCAACGACACCGTGACCGGTGGCGACTGGCTGTGCGACCAGGACATGGTCGAGATGTTCGTAAAGGAGGCACCACGCCAGCTGACGCGCATCGAGCAGTGGGGCTGCCCGTGGAGCCGCGACGACGACGGCAGTGTCTCCGTGCGGAAGTTCGGTGGAATGAAGGTCGCGCGCACCTGGTATGCGGCCGACAAGACCGGCTTTCACATGCTGCATACGCTGTTTCAGACCTCGATCCAATTCGAGTCGATCCACCGATTCGACGAGTTCTACGCAACCGACCTGATGATCGACGATGGCCGCTGCCAGGGCGTCACGGCGATCGAGATGCGCACTGGGCAGATGAAGCTCTTCCTTGCCAAGGCGGTGATCATCGCGGCCGGTGGTGCGGGCCAGATCTTCCCGTTCACGACCAACGGCAGCATCAAGACGGCCGACGGCATGGCCATGGCCTATCGCGCGGGCGTGCCGCTGCGCGATATGGAGTTCATCCAGTACCACCCGACGGGGCTACCGGGCACCGGGATTCTCCTGACGGAAGGCTGCCGCGGCGAAGGTGGTGTACTTCGCAACAAGGACGGCTACCGCTATCTCCAGGACTACGAGATGGGTCCGGAGACACCGCTCGGAGACCCCCAGCCCAAGACGATGGAGCTCGGGCCGCGCGATCGACTCAGCCAGGCGTTCTACCACGAGCAGAAGAAGGGGCGGACAGTCGAGACGATATTCGGCGACGCCGTCCATTTGGACATGACTCACCTGGGTGAGAAGAAGATCGAAGATCGTCTGCCCATGGTGCGCATGTTGGCCAAGACCTATATCGGCGTCGACATGGTCAAGGAACCGGTTCCGGTGCGGCCGGTCGTCCACTACACGATGGGCGGCATCAAGACCGATCTCAATGGCGCCACGCTGATGCAGGGCCTCTATGCGCTCGGCGAGTGTGCCAGCAGTGGGCTGCACGGTGCCAACCGACTGGGGTCGAACTCGCTGACCGAGCTGACCGTCATGGGCCTCATGTGCGGCGAGAACGCCGCCGGATTCGCCAAGGAGCAAGCGGGCAAGGCGAACGAATCCGCGTTGGAAAAGCAGGCCGCAGACGCGGAGGAGCGGGTCTTCTCGTGGGTGCGGAAGTCCGGCGGGGGCGAGCGTCCGGTCACGATCAGGAAGGAAATGCACGAAAGCATGGAACAGGGAGTCGGCATCTATCGCGAAGCCGGGCCCATCAAGGCCACCTGCGACAAGATCGCCGAGCTGCGTGACCGCTACCCGAACGTGCAGCTGGAAGATCGCAGCAACGTCTACAACACCGATCTGTTCTCCGTATTGGAGCTGGGCAATCTGCTCGACGTAGCGCAAACCCTGTCAGATGGTGCCCTCGCGCGTACCGAATCGCGCGGTGCACATCAGCGCCTTGATCATCCCGAACGCGACGATGAGAACTTCCTGCAGCACACGCTGGCGTACTACAGCGGCAAGGACGCGCCGAGGATCGAATACGAACCGGTCGTGATCACCAGGTCGCAGCCGGCCGAGCGCGCTTACGGAGGCAAGGCGAAGAATGGCTGAGAAGACGATCGAAATCGAGGTGCTGCGGTACGACCCGGAGAAAGATGCGGAGCCGTACTTCCAGACCTTCACGGTGCCGTATGTCGAGCACTGGGTCGTGCTGGACGCATTGACTTACATCAAAGATGAAATCGATCAGTCGCTGACGTTCCGCTGGTCCTGCCATATGGCGGTCTGCGGCAGCTGCGGATACAACATCGACGGCGAGCCGCACCTTGGCTGCAAGACGTTCATTCGCGACTTCTACCCCAACAAGGTACGCGTAGAACCACTGGCCAACTTCCCGATCGAGCGCGACCTGGTCGTGGTCCAAGACGATTTCATCGAAAAATTTGCGGACATCAAGCCGTACATCATCCGCGAACGCCACAACACAGTCGACGAAGGCACCTACAAGCAGTCTCGCGCAGAGCTGATCAAGTTCAAGCAATACACGATGTGCATCAACTGCTTGCTGTGTTATTCGGCGTGCCCGCAATACGGCCTCAACCCGGAGTTCTACGGCCCGGCGAGTTTGTCGCTGGCTCACCGCTACAACATGGACTCGCGCGACGAGGGCCGCGAAGAACGCATGGAGGTGCTCGCCGCCGAGGAAGGCGTGTGGGGCTGTACCTTCGTCGGAGCTTGTTCGCGTGCGTGCCCCAAGGATGTCGATCCGGCGGGCGCGATTCAGCAGATCAAGATCGCGGCTACGAGTGATTGGATGAAAGAGAAACTGATGCCGTGGGGGAAGAAATGAGTCGCAAACCCTATGTCCGCACGATTTCGAACACCTGGTGGCTGGAGAAGCCTGAATACACTCTGTACATGCTCCGTGAGCTGACTAGCGTTTTCGTGGGCGGGTATGCGGTGGTGATGCTGGTCGGCCTGAAGCGTCTGAGCGAAGGCCAGGCTGCCTATGAAGGATTTCTGGCTGCGCTGACCTCGCCGCTGGCGATCGCCCTCCATGTGCTGGCCTTGCTTTTTGCGGTGCTTCACTCGGCCACGTTCTTCTTTGCCGCACCTGCCGCGTTGCCCCTGCAGATTGGCGAAAAGAAGGTCTCGCCGGGGATCGTTGCAGGGGCGCATTACGCGGCCTGGGCGGTGGTCTCGCTCGCCGTGTTCGTCCTAGTGGTCTGGAGGTGATGTAATGGCGAAGTCCAACGAACCGATGGTCTGGTCCCTCTTCTCCGCCGGCGGCATGATCGCGGCCCTGGTCACCCCGGTGCTGATCTTGATCACCGGCATCGCCATTCCCCTCGGCATCGTCGGCGCCGATGCCATCGGTTTCGAGCGTGCCCAGGCGTTCGCGGCCAATCCGATCGGCAAGTTGATTCTCCTCGCCCTGGTGATCCTGCCGCTATGGCACGGCGCCCACCGCTTTCGCTTCGCGCTGATCGACCTGGGCTTGCATGGAGCCAAGACCGCCCTGGGGGCCACCTGCTATGGCTTTGCGTTGATCTGCTCGGTCCTCGCCGTCGTCGCGGTCGTACAGATCTAGCTCGCCGAACGGACCTCGGGCCGAGGCTAGGCGAAGTTCTCTACCCACTCGGTGAGCGGAATGCTGAACCCCGAGGCATTGCGGTGGCCGCCGCCGCCGTAATGCGTCGCGACCGCGGAAACGTCGAGGTCACCGGTCGAGTAGATCGAGCAGTCCACGTGGCTGCCCGACATGCGGTAGACGAGCCCCCAGGCCTTGCCGAAGCGGCAGCGTTTGGCGAGTTCGTGGCCGATCGAGGCCCGGTTTGCGACCGCGTTCACCGCTTCGATGCGCTCGGTATCGAGCGCGACCGGGTGTGAGTTTGCGAGTGCGCGCCGCACTTCCATCTGGTTCGCGCGAACGATGGGTGTTCCCTCGCGCGCGAGGTCGGTGTGGCTGCGTGCCGCAAGCTCGCTCCACACTCCGAAATCACGATCGTACGAACCGATGGCCGCGTTGATTTCTTCGGACTGCGGCAGCTTCCAGTTCCACAGGTCCTGGTCCTCGACGTAGTGCAGCAGGTCGGGGGGCGGTTCATCGGGGTGAAAGTATTGCCACGACAGCATGGCACCCGAGTGGTCGAGGTCGAAATGAGCGATGTGCCCGTTTTCGACCAGCGCGTTTTCGATGCCCGGGTCGGAGTGGAAGTGGTCGTGCGCGGTCAGGTGGTGGTCGAGAATCACGATCTGCGCCGCGACCTCGCACAACTCGAGGAGCCTCTCGTTGCGCAACGAGATGTCGGCGAAGACGACGAGCTGGTCTTCGAATCGGCTCGGGTCGAAGGGGTCCTCGTGACCGCGCGCGATGTATCGCGCCTCGTCGCCCCACTTGCGCCATGCCGCCCAGGCTGCGCCGAAACCATCCGGGCAGCCGGCGTGAAAGACGAGATTTCGTTTCACGCCGACGAATGTAGCCCAGCTCCAGGGTTCGCAGACAGCCGAGCGATTCGCTTGCGGCTCGCCTGGAGGGTGCTGTCTGGAGCATCGAATCGCCTGTTCGCCTGCGGTACCTTTGCGCATCCGGAGGCCCCGTGTTCCACTCCTCTGGAGCGATCGCGAGCGCCTCGCGTGAGCTCTCCCCCGACGACGACCTGATCGTACTCTTCGAACGTCTGCGCACCGACGCGTTTCCGTGGCTGCTCGACAGCGCGCTGCCCGCGGATGGGTTCGGGAGGCATTCGTTCGCGGGGGCAGACCCATACGCGCTCGTGCGTGCGACGGGGACTGCGATCGAGGTCGAGGTCCGCCGCGCCGTGCGGCCCGGAATGCCGCTCGGGATCAGCCGCTTCGAGGGCGACCCGCTCGAGATGCTGCGTGAGCTGTGCCCTGCCGCACCGGTGCGTGCGGATGCCGACGTTCCCTTCGTCGGTGGAGCGGTCGGCTACCTGGGCTACGAACTCGCCGCGCGGATCGAGGAACTCGACTTCCGCAGCAAGGACGACCTCGCGCTGCCGGATCTGTATTTTCTGCTGGTCGACCGCCTGATCGCGTTCGATCGCGTCTCGAATCGTCTCGCGGTTCACGCGTTGGGATTCGCCGACGATCCCGGCGAGGCCGGTGCGCGCGCGGACGCTGCCGCCGACCAGCTTCAGGCAAGACTCGAAACGCCCGTGGCTTCGCCCGCGCCCGTGCGGACCGAGCGCATGCCGAGCCCACCGTTCGCGTTCTTCGACCGCGCGTCCTACGCAAAGGCGGTTACGTTTGCGAAGGAGGAAATTGCCGCCGGCAACGCCTATCAGATCTGTTTGACTCATCGCGTCGAGCGAGATCTCGCGACCGATTCGTGGTCGCTCTACCGGCGGCTGCGCGCCCTGAACCCGGCGCCGTTCGCGAGCTACTTCGAACTCGGCGAGGTCGCGATTGCCAGCAGCTCGCCCGAGCGATTCCTGCACCTCGCGCCGGATCGCGAGGCCGAGAGCCGTCCGATCAAGGGAACGCGTCCGCGCGGCGCCGATGCGTGTGCCGATCGCGCGATTCGCGATGAACTCGTGACCTCGGCGAAGGACCGCTCCGAAAATCTGATGATCGTCGACCTCGTGCGCAACGACCTCGGCCGCGTGTGCGAGGTCGGCAGTGTATCCGTCCCCGATCTGATGCTGATCGAGGACTACGCGGCAGTGTTCCAGATGGTGTCGACCGTGCGCGGGCGGCTGCGCGCGGACCGCGATCGCATCGATCTGATTCGTGCGACGTTTCCGCCCGGGTCGATGACGGGCGCGCCGAAGCTCGCCGCGATGCGGATCATCGAGCGGCTCGAACCCGTGCGCCGCGGCATCTACTCGGGTGCGATCGGCTACCTCGATGTGCGTGGCGGTCTCGATCTCTCCGTCGTGATCCGGACGGTGCTCGTCAAGGGTGGCCGCGCCTACATCCACGCGGGCGGTGGCATCGTCGCCGACTCCGACCCATCAGCCGAATGGACCGAAACCCTCGACAAATCCCGCCCCCTCACCGCCGCCCTCACCTCGGTGAACGCAGAAGCTCCCCCTTCTCGCGCCTGAGTCCGGTCCGCCGGCCCCCAGCAAAAGCGAATCGGGTCAGGGGCGCCTTCCGCAACCGTTCAAAAGGGCGCGGAAGGCGCCCCTGACCCGATTCGCGTCCGCGCTCGCCCCCGGAGCCGGCTCAACAAGTCTGTCCTCCGTCGATGGATATGGCCGCGCCGTTCACGTAGCGCGCTTCGTCCGACGCGAGATAGGCGACCAGGGCCGCGATGTCGTCGGGTTGGCCGAGCATCGGCAGGAAGTTCAGACGCGCCATCAGCGCGGGATCGACGCCACCGGGCACGTTGAAGCTCCGCGTCAGCGGCGTGTCGACGCCGCCCGGGCAGACGCAGTTCGCGCGCAGCCCCTGCCGTCCGTACTCCGACGCCGAGTACGCGGCGCCGTAGGGGGTGGCGGACAATCCCGCGGCCGAGGCCATGTTGATGATGCTCCCCTTCGATTCGAGCAAACGCGGGATCGCGGCACGGCACATGAAGAAGCTGCCGTTCAGGTTGACCTCGATGACCCGTCGCCACTCGTCGTCGCTGTAGTCGGTCGCATGTCGGTAGATCCCGATGCCCGCGATGTTCGCGAGCACGTCGAGCGCGCCCGCCTGCTCGACCACCGCGGAGACTGCGGCATCGCATTCTTCCGACCGGGTGACGTTACACGCGATGGCGATCGCCTCGCCGCCGGCTTCGCGGATCGACTTGGCGGTTGCCTCGCAGGCTTCGAACTGCACGTCGCTGCAGAAGACCCGCGCACCCTCTGCCGCGAAACGCAGCGCGGTCGCGCGCCCGATCCCCGAAGCCGCACCGGTCACGAGCACCACTTTCCCCTGTAGTCGTTCAGTATCCATGTCGTTCGCCTTCTGCAGTCAGATACAACCGTAGAGTGCGTGGCACAGCGCCAGGCAGCGCGGCGATCGCACCCGCAAGTCCATCTGGTTCATCACATAGGCGAACGCGAGCCTTCGGCTCGGGTCGGCCAGGCCGAGCGCGCCCCCCATTCCCGGGTGCCCGAACGCCTCGTCGGTGGGGGCGAAGACGTGAAGCTCGTCCTTGAGGAAACCCTGCGAGAATCCGAGCGGTTTCTGCATCACGCGATCCCGGTCGCTCCACGACTGACGCGTGCGCAGCGAGTCGATGCTATCGGCGCTGCATAGCGATACATCGCTGTGTGCTCCGCCGTGAGCGAGTGTTGCGTAGACTTTGGCGAGGCCACGAGCGCTGGCGATGGCTCCCGCCCAAGGCACTTCCAGCGCGTGGATGTCCGGATCGTTGAAGCGCAGCAGGCCCTTGCGCCCCATGCGCGGGTTGCCGAACGCGCGACGCGTGAACGACCGTCGGTTGAGCAGAGCGCGGAAGATTCGCCCCTCGACGGTGCGTCCCGTGAGGATTTCCGGAATCAACTCGAGCTGCCGCAGGCCGAACTTCGCCGGGTAGATCGTCGCGACGCGCGGTTCGAGGTCGGCTGGGAGGCCAATGAACGCATCGGCAGCGAGCGGCCGAGCGACTTCTTCCGCGAAGAAACGTCCCACGCTGCACCCGGCAACGCGGCGAAACAGCTCGGCCGCGTAGGCGCCCACGCTGACCGCCCCATAGCCCTGGTCGCTTCCCGGCTTCCAGGCCGGGCGCTGCTTTGCGAGTACGGGCCCGATGCGTTCGGCGCGGCACCAATCCTCGAGCGGCAGCCGTTCGTCGACGATCGCGAGTCCGGCACGGTGATTCAGCAGGTCGCGGACCGTGATCGCCTGTTTGCCGTGGACGCCGAACTCGGGCCAGTAGTCTGCGACGGGGCGGTCGTAGTCGAGCTTGCCGCGGTCGGCGAGCATCAGCAGGCACAGGGCGACCAACCCCTTCGTCACCGAGAACGTAATGGCGAGTGTGTCTTCGTCCCAGGAGCGGCCGGATTCGAG
>JAFDEI010000305.1 GCA_019310425.1 Deltaproteobacteria bacterium
CGTCCGCACCGGCCAGCTGAAGCGCTGCCGCGACGAGCGCAGCTGGGAGGGCTTTCGCGCGGGCCCTGCACCGGGCCTGACTTTGCGCTGCGCGCGCTGGATCTTCGAACGCGAGATCGCCGCCCTCGCGATCGACACCTTCGGCGTCGAAGTGCGTCCTTCCGAGACCGAGTGCTCGCAACCACTACTCCGGCTCGCGGTGCGCGACACAGGCCTGCTGATGGGCGCGATGTTCGACCTCGACGAACTCGCCGACGCCTGCGCGGAAGACGGTAATTACGCCTTCCTCTTCGTTGCGCCGCCGCTGCCGGGGCCGAACGCCGAGCGCGCGTGCACGAACCCGATCGCGATCAAATAGGCCCGCGATCCGGCGGCCGTTCGCCTGGCAAGTGCCACCGTGCCGGCCAACGATGACAGGGGAACTCATCCACCGCAGAATCCGAACCCTTCGGAAGAGTGCTCGCTGAGACCACGGCACCCGATCCGTTACGCCGACCCGACTGGGATGTTCGTCTATTTCAACCCTAACATTGACTGGGCGCTTCCGGGTTTCGAATGGATTCCCGACGGAGCCGAGATCAAGGAGATTCGCGCTGGAAGAGGGCTTGGGAGCGGCTGGGAGTCAGCGCCGGCCCGGAATCGAAGCGGGATCGATCAGCCCGTGACGGCGCCACCCGCGAGTCAAGAGCCACGTCTTAGGCCGCGCGACCTCCCGCGGCCCCGCGCGGCCGCCCGGGAGTTCGCGCGTGAAGCCGTCGAACCATCGGCTCGAAGAGGCGTCGTCGAGGCGCGTCGGAGGCGGCCCGCCGCCGCTCGCGCCAGTGCTTGCGCGCATTGAGCAGCACGTACCGCAGCGCCCGTCTCACTTCGCGGGGAGTGCGCAGCACATGGGCGTGATACCGCTGCGCGAGCACGCGCCCCGTCACGCCAAAGACCCTTTGAATCGCCCGCGAGGCCGCGCCCCGATCGACTTCATCCCGCGCCCCAGCGCTGCCTGGCCCTCGGCCTCCACCAGCAGGTGAAGGTGATTGTGCTGAACGCTGTAATGGACGAGACGAAAGTCGCCCCGCTCGCAGGCCTCGCCGAAGCTCCGCCGCAGCTCGTCGACCAGCCGCCGGCTGCGAAGCCGCGGCAACCCGTCCCTCACGCGCAGCGTAACGTGCACCGGCTTGCTGCCTTGAAAATGCTCGCGCCGCTTCTTTCGCTCGCAGATCCGACCCGAAGGCTTTCGCCCCGCGCCCGCCCGCGGCCCACCTCGCCCGCTGCGCATGCGATAGTCGTCAAAGGACTGCTGCCTGGCTGTTCGCGAGCGCATGCCGAAAACATAGCGAAAATCAAACATCATGAAACACTAATTCGAGTATATTCATTGATTTCAAGACCATTATCTGACGTTTCGAATTTCGCGCAGGCGGCGCCCGCCCCTCCCAAGCCTTCCTCCGGCCCTTGTATCGCCGCTTGCGCGGTCAATCTCAGCTCCGCCGGGAACCGACATGAAACCCGGAAGCACCTTCCCTACGCTGGCAATCCAAGCTGGCACCGCGACCATGATCTTCCGTGCGGCTATCGAAACAGGGATGAAATGACGGACGATGAGTCTGACATCCCACTTCGCCGGCCGAGTCGACGGCCGACCGACCCTACCGCCCCCGCAGCACGAACTTCTGGATCTTCCCCGTCGACGTCTTCGGCAGCTCGCCGAACTCCACGTGCTTCGGGCACTTGAAATGCGCCATGCGCTCGCGGCAGAAGTTGATGATCTCTGCCTGCGTTGCACTCGCGCCGGGCTTGAGCGAGACGAAGGCCTTCGGCACCTCGCCCCACTTCTCGTGCGGGAATGCCACCACCGCGCACTCGAGCACCGCCGTGTGCTGCACGATCACGTGCTCGACCTCGATGGTCGAAATGTTCTCACCGCCGCTGATGATGATGTCCTTCTTGCGGTCGCGTAGCTCGATGTAGCCGTCGGGGTGCACCACCGCGATATCGCCCGAGTGGAACCAGCCACCCGCGAATGCAGCCGCGGTGGCGTCGGGATCGTCGTAGTAGCCCTGCATCACGTTGTTGCCGCGCATCACGACTTCGCCCATCGTCTCGGAGTCGGCGGGGACGTCGTTCATCTGCTCGTCGACGACGCGCAGGTGAGCCCCGATGGGATAAGGCACGCCCTGGCGGGCGAGCTTCTCTGCCAGACGATCCACGTCGAGTTCTTCCCAGCCCGGTTGCAGCTGGCAATAGACGTGCGGGCCGTAGGTCTCGGTCAGTCCGTAGAGGTGCGTGACGTCGACGCCGAGCTGTTGCATGCGAGCGAGCAGTGTCGGAGAAGGCGGCGCGCCGCCGGTTGCGACCTTGATCGGCGGGTCGAAGTGAACGTCTTGCGCCTCGGGCGCCTCGGCGAGCATCAGCAGTACTGTCGGTGCGCCGTTGAAGTGTGTCACGCCCTCGATCGCGATCCGCTCGAAGATGCCTGCGGGGTCGACCACGCGGAGCATCACGTGGGTCCCCCCCGCCGCGGTGACGGCCCACGGGAAGCACCAGCCGTTGCAGTGGAACAGCGGCAGCGTCCACAGGAACACCGAATCACGCGTGAGCCCGTGCACCATGACCTCACCGAGCGCGTTGTTGTACGCACCGCGGTGGCTGTACATCACCCCCTTGGGTCGGCCGGTGGTGCCCGAGGTGTAGTTGATCGAGGTGATGCGTCGCTCGTCGTCGATGCCGCCCGAACTCGGGAGGATTTCGGCTCCGTCGCAGAACTCGTCGAAACTCGGCCCCTCGCAGGGGCGGCCCATAACCCCCGCAACGGGATCTTCCAGGTTCACGATCAGCGGGTCTGCGGTCAGCGCAGCACGGGAGCGCGGCACGTTGCCCGCGAGCTCCGGGTCGACGAGCAGCACCTTCGCGCCGCAGTGGTTCAGGATGTAGCCGACCTCGGAAGCGTTCAGGCGGGTGTTGAGCGCCACCAGCACGGCGCCCAGGCGCAGCACCGAGAAGTGGGCCGCGAGCAGCGCCGGCACGTTCGGCGCGAGCAGCGCCACGCGGTCGCCGGGGCCCACGCCCGCTCGCTGTAGCGCACCCGCGAAGCGACCGACGTCGTCCGCGAACTCCCGCCAGCTCCAGCTGCGGTCTCCGTAGCGAACCGCGGTCTTGTCCGGAAACACGCGTACGCTGCGCTCGAGGAAGACGAGCGGGGTGAGGGGGTCATCCGAGACGGAGTTCGGTTCGATCATGCGACTGACCATACCGCCCGGTTGCACCTCGATGCGCGGGGTTCCACGGAATGGAGCTTCAAAAAAAAGGCCCCGGGAGCGGGCCTAGGCCCAAACGCGGCTACGGTCTCCGCGCTCCCGGGGCGGTGGCGCTGGGTACCTTGCATCCCAGGACACCGAAACGTTGCAACTAATTCGGCTCGGCGTCAGGACGCCGCCACCTCACTCACCGTAGTACGTTGATGATTCACCGAATTACCTCCCGTTTCGGCGTCGA
>JAFDEI010000126.1 GCA_019310425.1 Deltaproteobacteria bacterium
GCGGTGCGCTGAACCTGCTCACGAAGGGCTCGCGCAATCACTGCGAAAAGCAATTGCGGATGACCCCCGAGCGGCATTTCAAGGATGTCGCGGAAACCGTCCGCTACGCCCGCAAGCGGAAGCTGATCGTAAACGTCTACCTCGAAGACTGGTCGGCTGGCGTGCAGGACAGCTTCGACTACGTCTTCGCCTCGGTCGAGAATCTTCGGGCGCTCGGGGTCAAGCGGTTCTACCTGCCCGACACGCTCGGAATACTCGCTCCGGAAGACACATCCCGGTACGTGTCGCTCATGGCGCGGACGTGGCCCGAGCTTCATTTCGAATTCCATGCACACAACGACTACGGGCTCGCGGCCGCGAACTGCCTCGCGGCCGTTGCGGCCGGCGCTCGAGGTGTTCACACC
Source organism: Deltaproteobacteria bacterium (assembly GCA_019310425.1). Taxonomy (GTDB): domain Bacteria; phylum Myxococcota_A; class UBA9160; order UBA9160; family SMWR01; genus JAFDEI01. Next base: position 405 of record JAFDEI010000126.1, read on the forward strand.
AGCGTGAACGGTATGGGCGAACGATCCGGCAATGCGCGGCTCGCCGAAGTCGTGGCGGCGATCAACGACCACACCAACCGGAAGACGAAGACCCGCGAAAACAAGCTCACGCAGCTGAGCGAGATGGTCGCGACCTTCTCCGGCAAGCTGGTATCCGACAACACGCCGGTCGTCGGGCGTGACGTCTTCACGCAGACCGCGGGCATCCACGCCGATGGCGACTCCAAGGCCAACCTCTATGCGAACCGGCTGGTCCCGCGACGTTTCGGCCGCAAGCGCCGTTACGCACTCGGCAAGATGTCCGGCAAGGCCTCTCTCGATCAGAATCTGAAGGCACTCGGCATCGAGCTCCAACCGGAGAATAGAGCGTTGGTGCTGAAGCGGATCGTCGAACTCGGCGACAAGAAGCACACCGTCACCCCCGAGGATCTGCCGCTCATCATCGCGGACGTACTGAAGAAGCCACAAGAGGAAATCTTCAAGATCGAGCGCTTCGAGGTGGTGTCGACCAACGCCGATCTTCCAGTCGCAAAGATCTCGCTGCACTTCGGCGGCAAGGTGGTCGAAACCGAGAGCGATGGCGACGGCGGCTACGACGCATTCATGAAGGCGCTCGCCAAGGCCTGCCGGAAGTTCGGCCTGAAGCTGCCGCAGCTCGTCGACTATTCGGTTCGGATTCCGCCGGGAGGCAGGACCGGAGCACTGGTCGAAGCCGTGATCACCTGGCGGACCGATTCGCGAAAGCAGCCGTTCTCGACGATGGCGGTCGACAGCGACCAGATCGCCGCCGCGGTGAAGGCGACCGAAAAGATGCTGAACCTGATCGCTGTGGACGATTCACGCGACTAGCGTGACACCCCGAGGGCCCGGCGGAGACCGGTGGCGTCCAACGAGAATGATCCGAGACAGGAGAGTCCGATGGCAGAAGCGAGTCCGCTGGTCCCCGAAGAGCGCAACCTGATCGACGGCAAGCTCGTCGGTGCAAGCAATGGCGGCACATTCGACAACATCAACCCCGCCACCGAAGAGGTGATCGGAGTCTGCGCAGACGGAACCAAGCAGGACATCGAGACCGCAATCGCTGCGGCGCGACGAGCCTTCGACGAGACCGACTGGTCGACCAACCAGGCGTTCCGAAGCAAGTGCCTGAAGCAGCTCTGCGACGCCCTCGACCGCTCGCGCGAGCTGTTTCGCAGTGTGGTGGTCGCCGAGGCGGGCTCGCCGCTGCTGTTGACCCACGCGGTGCAGTGCGATGGCTACATCGACGCCATGCCTTACTGGGCCGAGCTGGCCGCCAGCTACCAGTACGAACGCGACCTCTCGGACATCCAATTCATGGGCCAGCGGCAGTGCCGAATCATGCGGCGCGAGGCCGTCGGGGTCGTGGGGGCGATCACGCCCTGGAACTTCCCGTTGTACCTGAACCTCTGCAAGCTCGGACCGGCGCTCGCGGCGGGCAACACCGTGGTGCTGAAGCCCGCTCCCGACACTCCCTGGTGTGCGACCCATATCGGCCGACTCGTCGCCGAAGAAACCGACATCCCGGCGGGCGTGGTCGGAATCGTCGCATCCTCGGACCACCAGGTCGGCGCTGTGCTCTCGTCCGATCCGCGCGTCGACCTCGTGACCTTCACCGGGTCGACCGAAACCGGACGCCGCGTGATGGCAGCCGGCGCCGCGACGATCAAGAAGATCTTCCTCGAACTCGGCGGCAAGTCCGCCGCGATCGCGCTCGATGATGCCGACATGGGACTCGTCGCGTTCGCCTCGTCGATGGTCTGCACCCACGCCGGCCAGGGCTGCGCGCTCCAGACACGGCTGCTGCTGCCGCGCTCGCGCTACCAGGAAGGCCTCGAACTGGTGCAGGCGGCCTTCGAGAAACTCGCCTACGGAGACCCCACGGACCCGTCGAAGCTGATGGGCCCGCAAGTCAGCAAGAAGCAGCAGGAGCGCGTGCTCGGCTACATCGAGAAGGGGGTGGAGGAAGGCGCCCGCCTGGTGACGGGCGGCGGAGTTCCCGCGCACCTGCCAAAGGGCTACTTCGTCGAACCGACACTCTTCGCGGACGTCGACCCCGACTCCACGATCGCGCAGCAAGAGATCTTCGGGCCGGTGCTGTGCGTGATTCCGTACGAAGACGACGACGATGCCGTGCGGATCGCGAACAACTCGATTTACGGTCTGTCCGGCGGCGTCTACAGCGCCAGCGTCGAGCGCTCACTCGCGGTCGCGCGGCGCATCAGAACCGGAACACTGTCGATCAACGGTGCCCAGTGGTTCGACGTCGACACACCCTTCGGCGGGTACCAGCAGAGCGGTGTCGGCCGCGAAAATGGCGTGATGGGTTTCGAGGAATACCTCGAAACAAAGGTGATGGGCGTCCCGCCGACCGACTAGGAGCGGGAAGAACGAAGTGTTTCCCGTGATGACGCGGGAGCTTTGGCCGCAACACGGCCGACGCGTGAGCTGAACACGAACGCTCCGGTCAGCCGACGCGCACGCTCAGTGGGCAGTGGCGCGTGCCAGCTCCGAGGATTCCTTCGCAATGCTCTCGCCGTTGGTGCCTGCGGCCTGTGCACGGCGTTCGATACGGCGGTAGAGGGTCTTGCGGTCGACGCCCAGGATCTTCGAAGCCTGCACCTTGTTGCCGTTGGTGCGGCGCAGCACCTCTTCGATGTACATCTCCTCGACATCGCGGAGCTTGAGCTGGCGCTCCGCGGCCGACCCGAGGAAGGCGTCGCTCGCGTGGCCGTTCTCGCCTTCCGACGCTCGCACGCTGGGCAGGTCTTCGATGCCGATCTCGATCGAATCCGACAATGCCAAGGTGCGCTCGACCACGTTCTCGAGCTCTCGCGCGTTGCCCTTCCAATTCCAGGACTTGAGTTCCCGCACCGCAGCGGTCGAGAAGCTGCGTCGGCTGCCATCGCTGTGCTTCTTCACGAACGCATCGACGAGCGCGGGAATGTCCTCCGGACGCTCGCTGAGCGGCGGAATATGGATCGGAATGACATTCAGCCGGTAGTAGAGGTCCTCGCGGAACTCGCCGGTCTCGATTCGCTCCATGAGGTCCTGGTGGGTCGCCGCGACGATCCGGACATCCACGGCCATCGACTGATTGCCGCCGACCGGGCGGATTTCGCCGTCCTGAAGCACACGCAGCAACTTGCTCTGGAGCCCGGGGCCCATGTCGCCGATCTCGTCGAGAAAGAGCGTTCCGCCGCTGGCCTCTTCGAACAGGCCGCGCTTCGATGCGATCGCGCCCGTGAACGCGCCCTTCACGTGCCCGAAGAGCTCGCTCTCCAGCAGGCCCTCGGGAATCGCAGAGCAATTCACCGGAATGAACGGCTGATCGGCGCGCGCGCCGTGGTAATGGAGCGTGCGGGCCACGACCTCCTTGCCGGTCCCGCTATCGCCGGTGATCAGCACGGTGCTGCGACCGTGTGCAACCTTGCGAATCAGCGCGAAGATGTCGCGCATCGCGGGACTCGCACCGATGAGGTCGCCAAACGACGTGGTCTGGTCGACCGCACGCCGCAATCGCTGGTTCTCCTGCTCGAGCGCCCGCTGCTCGAGCGCCCGCTCGACGGTGATGAGCGCGGTATCGGGCTCGAACGGCTTGGTGATGTAGTCGAAAGCACCGGCTCGCATCGCGCCGATCGCCGAATCGATGCTGCCGAAAGCCGTCATCAGGATCACCGGCGTGCGCGGCCGTAGGCTGCGCATCTCGCCGACCATCTCGATGCCGGTCTTGCCGGGCATCCGGATGTCACTCAAGACGACGTCGAAATCGATCTCCTGGGCCTGCGCGATCGCGGACCGAGCCGAATCGGCCTGGTGGACCGTGTAACCCTGTTCTTCGAACAGGGCCGCGAGCATTTGCCGCATTGCCGAATCGTCGTCAACCAATAGAAGCTGTCTGCGTTCACTCATAATTGCCGATCTACTAGCAGGCGGCGTGCCAAAGCTCTCGGCCCCGCTGCAAGCCGTTGAGCCAACTTTCTGGGTCAAACAGGATCAAATTGTAGCATTTCGCCCCACCCAGGTGGACCCCAAAGCCCCATTTCAGTTCGAGTGGGGAAATCGGATGAAGAACTCGGTTCCGTCACCGCGAGAACTCGCCAGCTCGATCTCGCCGGCGTGTTCGGCCACGATGGTGCGGACCATCATCAGCCCGAGCCCCGTGCCATAGCCCGTGGGCTTGGTGGTGAAGAACGGGTCGAAGACCCGAGATCGGTCCTGCTCGGAGATTCCCAGCCCGGTATCGCCAACCCGCACTTCGACCGCACCGGCGACGATCCCCAGCGCGACCGTGAGCTCCCCACCCGTTGGCATGGCATCGATCGCATTCATGAACAGGTTCAGGAACACCTGCTGAAGCCGCTCCGAGTCTCCCGAGATGACCGGTGTCGTCTCGAATCGGCGAATCAGCTCGATACCGTTGCGCGTGAGGTTTTCGGAGAGAAAGGACAGTGTGATGTCGAGCACCGCCTCGAGCTGGACCGGAGTGTGGCGAGGTCGCCGTTCCGGATTCGACACCTTGAGCAGCGCTTGGATGATCTTCGTGATCCGCCCGATCTGCTCTTGGATGGTATCGAGTCGCCACTTCGCGTCTTCACCGCTCACGGCGGGTTCGAGCAGCTTCGCGTGGCCCTGGATCACCCCCATCGGGGTGCCGATCTCATGCGCGAGCCCGGCGATCAGTGTCGCCATTGCCACCCGCTCCTCCGCGGATCGGGCCCACTCGCGCGCCGCATGCAGCTCGCGGCTTTGGTGCTCGAACTCGCGGTTGAGCTTGCGGCTGGCCTTGGCGAGCGTGCGATTGAGTTGCTCGAGTTCGTGCCGCTGGCGCTCCACATAAGCCTCCATCGCCACGGTGGCATCGAAGAGCAGCACCTTCTGGAACGCGTTCGCAGCTGCGAGGCCACGCTCGGCGTCATCGCCCGCGTCGTCGATGATCTTGGGCGCCAGGAAGCTCAGGAAGAACGAATACGCGCCGAGATACCAGCGCGGCGCGAGGCCCACGCGATCGTGTGCCTCGCCGATCCGCCGACGTTCCTGGTAGAATTCCGTGGTGCGGCCCGGCGCGCAGAGGCCCAACAGATATTCGCGCTGCGTCCGCATCAGGCCACTCTTCACTGCGGGGTCGGCGAACAGGCTCCGCGGCTCCGCGAACTCCTCGAGATGCGCATAGAAGGCCTCGATGAACTCGTCCGCGCACGACTCGAACAGCGGCCGGAGCCCTGCGAGCAACTCGAGGTCGGACTTCTCGAGCCGAAAGAACGCAAAGCGCTGCTCAACATCGGATTCAGTGCCCATCGACGACCCCGCTTCACCGCCGGGCCCCAGAACGGCTCGCTCACGGTCCGTCATAGATACATCCCGAATCGCACGTCTCGCGCACCACCACACGCGTCAGGCCCGGCAGGCGTGGTGCGAGCCGCTGCCAGATCCACTGCGCCAGATGTTCACTGGTCGGGTTCTCGAGCCCGACGACCTCGTTCAGACAGTGGTGATCGACCGCCTGGTGGATCGGATCGAAGGCGGCGTCGATGTCGGCGAAATCGACGATCCAGCCGCGTTCGGGATCGACCGGCCCCTGAACATGGACATCCACGCGGAAACTGTGGCCGTGAAGCCGCCGGCACTTGTGGCCCTCGGGCACCTTCGGCAGCCAGTGCGCCGACTCGAACCTGAATTCTCGGAAGACTTCCATGCCCCTCTCCCCGCCGCGTAGCGCTCCAGCCGCCGACCAGCCGGGCGATCCAGAACCGACCGGAATCGGAGTGTCGGCTCGCCGGTGCGCTTTTCCACGCGATGAGGGGAATACGTAGCATTTTCGCGCGAGGGTGCGGCCCGAGGAACCCGCCGGACGGTGACGGAAGCGCCTGTTCCGGCTACTCTTCGGCGCTCCGAGAATCGGGCCGGGAGTGCCCCCGAGCCGTCCCAGTCCACTCGACCACGGAACCCACCATGGCCACTGCTGCGCTTTCCGTCCTGCGGGACTACGTCGACCTCACCAAGCCGCGTCTGCTCCCGCTGGTGCTGATGACCGGCCTGCCCGTGCTCGGCATGTCGGCCGGAGGCTGGCCCTCGGCGGCTTTCACCGTGGTCACGCTGCTCGGCATCGCGCTCGCCGCCGCCGCCGCGAACACCCTGAACGCCTACCTCGAACGCGACCTCGACGCGCGTATGGAACGAACACGCTCCCGACCGGTGCCGGCCGGTCTGATCGAACCGCGCGCCGCCCTGATCTTCGGTCTGGTTCTCGGCGTGGTCTCGACAGTCGTGCTCTATGCGGTCGGAGGCGTTCCGACAGCCGGTCTCGGAGTCGCGAGCATCCTGTTCTATGTCTTCGTATACACCCTCTGGTTGAAGCCACGCACGTCATGGAACACCGTCGTCGGCGGCGCAGCAGGCGCCGTGGCACCGCTGATCGCGGACGCTGCGGTCAATGGCCAGATCGGCGCCGCCGGGCTCAGCCTGTTCGGCATCATCTTCTTCTGGCAGCCGCCGCACGTCTGGGCGATCGCGCTCTACCGCAAAGCCGATTACGCGGCAGCGGACATCAAGATGCTCCCCAATGTGATCGGCGACGAAGCGACCCGCCGGCGAATGCTCTGGTACACGCTCGGCCTGGTCCCGGTAACGCTCGCGCCGGTCGCGCTCGGTCTGCTCGGAAACATCTATCTCGCCGTCGCACTCGGCGCGAACGCGTGGTTCATCTGGTCCTCGGTGCAGGTGTTGCGGCAGCGAACCGACGATGCAGCGCGGCGGATGTTCCGGGTTTCGCTCGCGTACTTGTTCTCGCTGTTCGCAGCGATGCTGGTCGAACTGCTGCTGCGCGGCTGAGACGATCGGGGCCGCCCGCGGGGCCCGAATCGCTTTACAGAAACGATACGTATCGTTATTGTTTGCAAGCCCAGGCGACTCCACCGGGGTCGATCCGGACGTCTTCCGGACGCACGGCGCACGAGAGGAACGTGGACAAGCGCACGACCGAAGCCGCAGTCATCGCCGAACTCCGAAGCGGGATGACCATCGGGATCGGAGGCTGGGGATCCCGCCGCAAGCCGATGTCGCTCGTCCGCGAGATCCTGCGCTCCAACCTCGACAATCTGACCCTCGTCTCCTATGGCGGCCCCGATGTCGGCCTGCTGTGCGCAGCCGGCAAGGTCGCGAAGGTGGTCTACGGCTTCGTTTCACTGGATTCGATTCCGCTCGAGCCGCACTTCCGCGTGGCGCGCCAGACTGCTTCGGTCGAAGCGGTCGAGCTCGACGAGGGCATGTTCCAGTGGGGTCTGTATGCGGCTGCAAACCGACTGCCGTTTCTGCCGACGCGTGCGGGCCTCGGCTCGGACGTGCTCAAGTACAATCCCCAGTTGAAGCTCGTGAAGTCACCCTACGAGGACGGTGAAGAGTTCGTCGCAATGCCTGCCCTCGAACTCGATGTGGCCTTGATCCACATGAACCGCGCCGACGAGAGCGGCAACGGGCAATTCCTCGGCCCGGACTTCTTCTTCGACGACCTCTTCTGCCTGGCTGCGAAGCGCCGCTTCATGTCCTGCGAAAGGATCGTGGCGACCAGGGATCTGCTCGCCGAAGGATCGCTGCACACCTTGAAGATCAATCGCACGATGGTAGACGGCGTGATCGAAGCGCCCGGCGGTGCACATTTCACCGAGTGCCCGCCCGATTACGGGCGCGACGAAGGCTTCCAGAAGGAATATGCTGCGACTGCGAAGGACCCCGAGGCCTGGAAGGAATTCAAGGCGCGCTATCTCGACCTCGCGAGCGAAGCCCAGTACCAGAAAGCGGTAAAGGCACGATGAGTCATTTCACACGAGCCGAAGCCTGTGCGATTGCAATCGCCGAAACATTCCGCGGCGACGGCGAGATCCTCATCAGCCCGATCGGAAACCTGCCTGCAATCGGCGCACGCCTCGCCAAGCTGACCTTCGAGCCCGACCTCCTGCTCACCGACGGCGTCGCATCGATCGTCGCGACCGTCCAGCCGGTCGGGGGCGCCAAAGGGCCGGAGCCGATCGTCGAGAGTTGGATGCCCTACCGCTCGGTCTTCGACTGCGTCTGGTCGGGGCGGCGCCACGTGATGATGGGTGCGACCCAGATCGACCGCTTCGGCAACCAGAACATCGCCTGTATCGGCGACTACGAGCAGCCGAAAGCGCAGCTGCTCGGCATGCGCGGTGCCCCTGGGAACACCCTCAATCACCCGACGAGCTACTGGGTGCCGAAGCACAGTACCAAGGTCTTCGTCGAGAAAGTCGATGTGGTGTCAGGGGTGGGTTACGACCGCGCCGCGGCACTGGGTGAACGCGCTTCGCGCTTCCACGAGATCCGTCGAGTCGTCTCGAACCTCGGGGTCTTCGACTTCGGCACCCCCGACCACCGCATGCGGCTGGCGTCGGTCCACGCAGGAGTCACGGTCGACGAAGTGGTCGAGAACACGGGCTTCGAACTCGCGATCGACGGCAAGGTCCCCGAGACGCGAGCGCCGACTGACGAAGAACTCGAGATCCTCCGTGAAGTACTGGACCCGAACGGGTTCGGAGCCAAGGAAGTGAAGGGGTAGGTCCCCCACCCGGCCCATCCCGCGAACGCACACGACAGCCTGAGGAACGTGAGATCCCCCCTTGACGTCCGCACTCCATACGAAGCTCTGCGAACTCCTCGAGATCGAGGTTCCGATCATCCAGACGGGGATGGGCTGGGTCGCGACGCCGCCGCTGGTGGCGGCCGCGAGCAATGCGGGCGCGATGGGATTCCTCGCGGCCGCCACCATCCGCCCGGAGGAAGTCGGGCATGAGATCGAGAAGGTCCGGGCTCTCACCGACAAGCCGTTCGGCGTGAACTTCCTGATGGACGCTCCGGGGGCCGACGTGATCACGGATGCCATCATCCATGGCGGCGTGAAGGCCGCCGGGTACAACCGGGCGCCCTCCGGCGAGATGATCAAGAAGCTCAAGGATGCCGGTGTCGTGTGCATCCCGACCTGCGGCGCGGTCAAGCACGCGGCAAAGGCGCAAAAGCTCGGAGCGGATGCCATCATCATGCAGGGTGGCGAAGGCGGCGGGCATACGGGCGTGGTCCCCACCTCGCTTCTCACGCCCGCGACCGTCGACGCCGTCGACGTCCCCGTCATTGCAGCCGGTGGCTTTCGCGACGGGCGCGGCCTCGTCGCCGCGCTCGCGTTCGGCGCCGCCGGCATCGCGATGGGCACGCGCTTCCTGATGACCGCCGAGAGCCCCGTCCCGAAAGCGACCACCGACCGCTACCTGAAGGCCGCCGTGACCGACGTGATCGTGACATCGCAGGTCGACGGCATGCCTCAGCGCGTCGTGATGAACGAACTCGTGCATCAGCTCGAGTCGAGCAGTTCGATCAAGCTGTTCATCGGCGCGCTTCGCAGCGGCCTGCAATTTCGCAAGGTCTCGGGTGCCTCCACCTTCGACCTGCTCCGATCGGCGTTGTCGATGCGCAAGAATGAAAGACTCACCCGCTCGCAGATGATCATGGCCGCGAACGCCCCCATGCTCGCCAAGAAGGCGATGGACGAGGGGGACCCGGTGCACGGCTATCTTCCGAGTGGTTCGGTCGCCGGGATGATCGACGACATGCCGACGTGTGAAGAGCTCGTGAAAGACATCATCCGCGAGGCCGAGCAGACGCTCGCCGCACTCGCCAACTGAGGGAAGCCCATGTCCGTATCCGTCGTGATCAAGAGCGGCGTCGCCGAGGTCTACATCGACCACCCGCCGGTAAACGCACCCGACAGTACCGGCTGGAACAAGATCGCCGAGACCATCACCGAGCTCGGCCGGAACGACGATGTGGGCTGCATCATCCTGGCCGCCAAGGGCAAGGGGTTCTGCGCCGGCGCCGACATCAAGGAACTCGCAGCCGACGGCTCGCTGATCACCCAGGTGAACGCGGGCTGCTGGAATGCGTTCGCGGCGATCCACGACTGCCTGGTTCCGGTCGTCGCCGCCTGCCACGGCTATGTCCTCGGCGGCGGCATCGGCCTCGCGGGCTCGTGCGACATCATCCTTGCGTCCGACGATGCCAGCTTCGGCCTGCCTGAAATCGACCGCGGCGCGCTCGGCGCGGCGTCACACCTGATGCGCATGTTTCCGATCCAGAAGGTGCGCAAAATGCTCTTTACGGGGGAGCCGATCGACGCAGCCGAAGCCTACCGCCTCGGCGCACTCGAATGGATCGGCCCGCGCGACGAGCTGATGCAGGCCGCGCGCGCGATTGCGGAATCGATCGCCTCGAAGAGTCCGAAGGCGATGCGTCTCGCCAAGGAATGCATGAACGGAATCGAGTTGCTCGACATCAAGACCAGCTACCGCTTCGAGCAGGGTTTCACACTCGAACTCTACACCTCGCCCGACTCGCAGGAAGCTCGCGACGCCTTCGTCGAAAAGCGGGACGCCAGCTTCGACGACCAGAGTTAGGACGCCCCTGAATGGACCTCAGTTACACCTCCGAACAGCAGAAATTCCGCGCCGAAGTCCGCGATTGGCTGGACGCCCACGTCCCGAAGCAACCCCTGCCCTCCCTCGACACCGCCGTGGGCTTCCAGGCGCACCGCGAGTGGGAGCTCGAACTCAACGCGGGCGGCTGGGCGATGGTGCCGTGGCCCGTCGAATACGGCGGCCGTGGCGCGAACCTGCTGGAGTGGCTGATCTTCGAGGAAGAGTACTACCGCGCCGGTGCACCCGGGCGCGTGAACCAGAACGGCATCTTCCTGCTCGGCCCGACGATCATGGAATACGGCACGCCCGAAC
>JAFDEI010000306.1 GCA_019310425.1 Deltaproteobacteria bacterium
CGACCATGCAGTAGAGAGCGACGCCATGCGGTGCATCGATCTCGCCGATGCGCTCTGCGACCTGGTCGAATGGGATGTTGACGGCACCGGGAATGTGTCCGGTTGCGTACTCCTCGGGTGTTCGCACGTCGATGACGACGGGCGCCGCACCGGACTCTCGCTGTGCATGAAGCTGAGCGGGACTGACACTGGGCGCCTCGGCCGATTCGGCTTCTTCCGACAGCGCCGCGGGCGCCACCAGGACGACGAAGACGATTGTGAAGAGAGAGCGATTCAGCATGCGACTTCCCCCTGCTCCGGCGGGCTGACGAATCGGCAATGGACAGTGTCGAATTGCGCCACCGACGGTCGCCGAGCCTGCTGAGGTCGATACCAGAATGGTACCGCGGTCATTCGAACCGAGCTATTTGCCGTGCAGCTCATTGGCTGTTGGGAATGCTCGTCACGCATAGCGCAGCAGCAGATCGGCGAGTTCTCGTGGCCGCGAGACGAACGCACTGTGCCCCGCATCGAATGGGACGACCTCGTCCACTCCGGCGCTGTGCGCTTGCTCGAGTTGAAGTGCGGGTGGCAGAGCTTCGTCGCGCTCGAGCAGGATGTAGGTCGACTCGAGTTCGGCGGGCAAGACGACCGGGGTGACGGGCTCGGCCATCGGACCGGACGGCTCGGGCCCGAGCTGTGCGAGCAGCCACGCGGTCGCCTCATCATCCAGGTCGTTGCAGAACATGCGCTGGAAGTCCACGCCCTGGGAAACCGGTGAAAGGGGATGCTTCATGAGGTCCTCGATGGACTGGCCCACGGCAGGGTTCGATGTGGAGAGATAGATGAGCCTTCTGATGCGGTCGCCGGCACGCGCAGAGGCCCGGGGGATCGTGATACCAGCCAGCGAGTGACCGACCAACACGACCTCTCGCAAGTCCCGAGCTTCGATCTCCCGGACCACGTCGTCCACGTAGTCGGCAACGGTGATGGCCGCGAGAGGCTTCACCGCACGGCGAGCGCCATGGCCGGTGAGATCGACGGCAACGACCGCGTCGACCCGCGGGTCGGATAGGAGATGAGGTGACAAGCGGTCCCAGCACCACGCTCCGTGGGCACCGCCGTGGACCAACACAAAGCTCGTCACTGGAACCGTCCCGTCGGGCTGGGGGCGAACTGCCGTTCCACGAGGCCTAGCCTAGAAAGAACGCATTGAGCTTGTTGCCGTCGAGATCACGGAAGTACCCGGCGTAGAAACCGTCACCGCGCGGACCTGGCGCGCCTTCGTCTTGCGCTCCCAGTTCGAGCGCCTGCTTGTGAAGCGCGTCGACCGCATCCTTCGATTGCGCCTGCAGCGCCACCATCACGCCGTTTCCGACAGTCGACGCATTCCCATCGAAGGGCTTCGTGATGGCGAGACTGGCGTCGTCGAATGACGTGCCCCAGAGAATGAAGGACTCGAGCTCCATCAGGCGCTTCGCCCCAAGAGATTCGAGCAGAACGTCATAGAAGCGCGTCGCACGCGGCAGATCATTGGTTCCAAGCGTGACGTATCCAACCATTTGAGATCCTCCGCGGTCGCACCGCATGATGGATCGGCGTCGAGCGACCAGCGGTCGCACTGACCGGACCCGATCCAGCCGGCCAAGTATGCCGCGAGACGGCACCGAAGGTCAATTGAAGCAAGTTGTTGCTGGTCCGGCGCAGCGGCTTGTCAGGCAGTGCGCAAAGTGGAATTCTCGTTGCTGTGCCCCGGAAAGAGCTGCCGCCGCGAGTCGAAGAGTCGACCGCCCAACGCCACACGATCTGGACGAGATCGGGAGTGCTTCTCCTGGGGCTATCGGTGCTGCTCTGGGCACCCATACCAGTGATTCCATTCCTTTCGATCAGTAGCGCCAGCAAAGCCGCCGTGGGTGGCGGGCTGGTTGTGAGCGCCGAGATAGCCTTCTGGCTGGGCGCAGTGCTAGCGGGACCAGAAGCAGCGAATCGAATGCGCTCCTGGTTCCGACGCGCTCGGAAGAAGAATGAGGAACCCACCGGTGTAAAGGATGTCTCCGGACTCAAGCGTTGACGAGGTGTCCAGCCGTTCAGGGGTCACGATGCGCGCTTGAGGCGTCTCAGCTTTCGGGCCGGCCCGAGGCCCCGCTTTCTGCGACGGAACGAGCATCCTGTATCGTGTGACCCAATCGAACGGGAGAAGGCTGCGGTGACGATCGAGAAGAACAAACGACAATTCCAGGGCCACGAGGGAATCGAGCTCGTGGCGGATGCCTGGGGCTCGCCCGACGACCCCGCGGTTCTGCTGTTACACGGGGGCGGCCAGACGCGCCACGCCTGGGGGGGGACCGCCGAAGCTCTGGCGAGTGCCGGCTGGTACGCGGTGTCACTCGACCTGCGGGGCCACGGTGAGAGCGCCTGGTGCCCCAATGGGCACTACACACACACGAACTTCGCCTCCGATACCGTCGCTGTCGCGCGCAGCTTCGATCGGCCGCCCGTGCTCGTCGGCGCCTCGCTCGGGGGAATCTCTTCGCTGCTCGCTCTCGCGCTGGCGGGCGACGCCATCGCGTCAGCCCTGGTGCTGGTCGACATCGCGACCCGCATGGAGCGCACCGGCGTGAATCGCATCGTCGACTTCATGCTGGGCAAGCCCGAAGGCTACGCGAGCCTCGACGAGGTCGCCGACGCCATCGCGGAGTACAACCCCCACCGACCGCGCCCGAAGGATCTGAAGGGCCTGGAAAAGAACCTGCGCCGCAGCGACGACGGCCGCTACCACTGGCATTGGGATCCCGCCTTCCTGGCTGGCCCGAAGCGATTTTCATCGCCGAAGAGTTCCGAGACCGAGCACAAGGTCTCGGACACGGGCCTCCTCGATCGAGCGGCCCAGTCCCTCACCCTGCCGACGCTGCTGGTGCGCGGGCGCATGAGCGACCTGCTCAGTGAAGAGGGCGCCAAGATCTTCCTCGAGCAGGTTCCCCACGCGAAGTTCGCCGATGTCTCCGGGGCGGGACACATGGTCGCGGGCGACCGCAACGACATCTTCACCCGAGCGGTGATCGATTTCCTGGAGCAAGAGGTCCGTCCGCGCTGAAGCGAGACGGACGATCACTCGGAAGCAGCCTGAGGCGCCCGCAGAGACGCCGCGCCAATGTCGCGGTCCCGGCGCGACGGTGCCGATCGACCGTTCGACTTGTCCTTCACTTCCAGAGTGATTCCAGCGAAGCTGCCGCCGGGGTGCCACCCGCTGAGTCGCGACCGCAGCGGTGACGACCGCTGCGCGCTCAGCGCGAGCGCCCGTCCCGTCGATGCACAGGGAGTCCACTCCGAATGCCCGGAGGTTCGGGCGGGGAGATGGCCGTGCGAATCGTGTTGGCTGCAGACGGCACCGTCGGCGACGTCCACCCACTTCGCGCGCTCGGCGCAGGCTGGCTCGCCGAGGGCCACCAAGTGACGCTGTGCGGCCCACCGGACTTCGAGCAGATCGCGCGCGCGAGTGGGCTCGA
>JAFDEI010000127.1 GCA_019310425.1 Deltaproteobacteria bacterium
ACCAACGTGCGCAACCTGGCACGGCGCATAGGCAATGCCAAGGCGTGCCAGAACATCACTCAGACCAACTTTTCCAAGTTCTACCACGGCATGGAGATGGAGCGGAGCATCCTGCTGGTGTTCGCCCTGGCCGGCCATTTCGGCAGGCGAGGTGCGGGTTACAACACCGTTCCAATGCTCTCCATCTCGGGCTCCGATCCCTTCAATCTGGCCAGTGGCAAGTTTTCACCCAAGATCGGGATCGGCCTGATGACCGCGAAGACGGCGCCAGACATCATCCGGATGAAGCTGGCCGGCTATTCCACCGAGATGATGCTCTACCACTTTGCTCGCGAAGATTACGCCCGTGGCAATACCGTGACCACCGCTCTGCTCTATTACCAACACTGCGGACTCAAAGAACGGCTTGGCAGCGCTCACCGCTGGGACCCGCACCTGGACCGGGAATTCGACGATTATCTGAAGGAGGCGGTCGAGAAAGGTTGGCAGTTTGTGCCAAAGACAGCGCCGCGTGTCCTCTTCAACGTCGGGGGGAATATGTTCCGGCGTGCACGCGGTTACCATGTGTTGATCGAGCACATGCTGCCAAGACTTGATTTGATGGTCACTGTAGATTGGCGAATGAGCAACACTGCCCGCTACAGCGATTATGTACTGCCGGCTGCCGGCTATTACGAGAAGAACGATATCGCCTGGGGTTCAGGTATCGCACCCTTCAGCCACCCGACCGTCAAGGCGATCGAACCTGTGGGAGACTCGAAGTCGGACTGGGAGTTTCATTGCCTGCTGCTGAAGAAGATCCAGGAGCGGTCGATCGCACGCGGCGTCAGCACGTTTCTCGATCGCCACGGTGAGGAACGGCGCCTGGATGAATGCTACGACGATTTTACCTTCCAGAGGCGATTCACCGAAGACAATCCGGAGGATCTGCTCCAGGAGATGCTGGACGTAACCAGCAATTTGAACGGCGCGAGCTGGCAGGATCTCGTCGACAAGGGTTTCGAGCGCTTTACCGGCGTGGGTACGGGGGTCGTTCATATCGGTAACTCCGGCGATATCGCAGCAGACGAGACGCTCGTGGCCAACAGTTGGCACGTACAGAAGAAAATACCCTGGCCCACCCTGACACGGCGCCTGCAGTTCTATATCGATCACCCCTTCCACCAGGAGATGGGAGAGGTGCTGCCTGTGCACAAAGACAATCCGGCTATCGGGGGTGACTACCCGCTGCAGATGACGGGAGGACACAACCGTTGGTCGATCCATGCGGCGTGGCGTGACCACAAACCGCTCCTGCGATTGCAGCGAGGAGTGCCGGTGATCTATGTGAACAGCGACGATGCCGAGAAGCGCGAGATCCGTGATGGCGACCAGGTGCGCGTCCACAATGATCTTGGGGACTTCGAAATTCAGGCCATGGTGTCACCGGCACTGAAACCCGGTCAGGTGGTTGTCTACCACGCTTGGGAGGAGTTCCAGTTCAAAGATGGCAAGACCTACCAAGCGCTGACCCCAAGCCCGTTGAACCCGATACAGCTGTCGGGAGGCTACTTCCACCTGCAGCCGATGGTCATGTCGCAGTCTCCTGGATGTACCGATCGTGGGACCCGGGTCGATCTAGAACGAGTTTGAATCGAGAATTCGAGTGGAGAAACAATCATGCGCGAAGCAGTCATCGTAGAGGCGCTCCGAACGCCTTTCGCCAAGGGAAAGCCCTTCACTGGAGACCTCACCGGCTTCCACCCCACCCAGCTCCTCGCCAAGGTCCTGGACGGCGTAGTGGAGAACGCGGGAATCGACCCGACGCTGGTCGAGCAGGTGGTCGGAGGCTGCGTCACCCAGGCCGGGGAACAGGCGGGCAACCTGACGCGCCACGCTTGGCTGAGCCGAGGCAAGGGCTACGGCTGCGGTGGAACCACCGTCGACACGCAGTGCGGCTCCGGGCAACAGGCCAACCACATCGTCTCGTCCTTCGTCAAGGGCGGTAGCATCGACATCGGCATCGCCGGGGGTGTCGAAATGCTGAGCCACGTCGGCCTGGGCGTCAACGTGACGAACGGCCCGGGCTTCTTCCTACCCAGTGAATGGCCCTGGGATTCCACCTTGGATCAATTTTCCGCGGCCGAGCGTATCGCCGTCAACCGCGGCATCACCCGCGAAGAAGCGGACGCGTTCGGACTGCGCTCGCAGGAACGCGCGCTGCGAGCGCGCGACGAAGGCCGCTTCAAGCGGGAGATCCTGCCCGTCGACGCGCCCATCCTCGGCGAGGACGGCCAGCCGACGGGTGAGACGCGGCTGGTCGAGAACGATCAGGGCATCCGCAAGAGCAACCCGGAGGGCCTCGCCGCGCTCAAGCCCGTGCTCGAGGGCGGCATCCACACCGCGGGGAGCTCGTCGCAGCTCACCGATGGTGCGGCCGCCGTGCTGTGGATGACCGCGGACAAGGCGAAGGAACTCGGCCTACGGCCGCGGGCGCGCATCGTCCAGGACGTGGTGGTGGGAACCGACCCCTACTACATGCTCGACGGCCCCATCGACGCAACCAACGAACTCCTCCGCAAGACCGGCATGACGCTGGCCGACATCGACCTCTACGAGGTCAACGAAGCCTTCGCATCCGTGGTGCTGTCGTGGCTGAAGGTCCTCGAGCCCGACATCGAAAAGCTCAACGTCAACGGTGGCGCCATCGCCCTGGGTCATCCGCCGGGGGCGACGGGATCGCGCCTGATCACCGCTGCCCTGCACGAGCTCGAGCGGAGCGACAAGAGCACGGCCTTGATCACCATGTGCTGCGGTGCCTCGGTCGGCACCGGCACCATCATCGAGCGCCTCTAGCCCGCGTTATTCATGAAGCTCGTCGCGAGGGCGGCAAGAGTGCTCATGAATAATGCGAGCTATCGCTCATCACTCCTCGGCGAAGACAGCGTCGCCAACGCCGTGCACTCGGTGAGCCCGTAGCCCGGGCCCTACAGCTGCGTCTCGATTTCTTCGAGGCTGGGCATCGCGCGGTCGAACTCCTCAGAATCCGTATCGGGGATATTTTCCTACCACCACCATCTCGACGATGCCGTAGCCGATTTGGTCATTGCAACGTATCTCGCACACGACGTCATCGAGGAAAGAAACCTCCTTGATGATCTCCGGGTCAGTGAGGTCCAGCTTGACGCTGTCAATGAAGTATTCACCCAACCATTCCCCGTGAGTGAAGCCTCTGAATCCGAAATACCCGCCTGCCTTGATGTAATTGACGCTCAGTGGCCGAAAAGAGAGTTCCTTGCTCGAGCCGTCTCCCAAATGAAGGGTCACCTCCCCTCCATTCACCTGGCGAATGTCTGAGCGAAACTTGAAATTGTGTTCGACACCCGTCACAGCGAGGACTTCCTTGCCGCTTTCTACGGGGTAGGACACCCCGCCGCAGAAATGAGAGGCATTACCATCCCCGTCCTCCCTGATGTGGTAAGCCGCTCCCCAGTCGTCGAACTGCGTCAGGATGAAGTTGTATACATATCCTTGGGGAATTTCCCTCGGCTGCACACCGGTTTCCGCCACACCGCCGCCCTGCCTGACCCCCCATGAATGATCTCTTTCAGCACGCCAGCTGTTCCTGTCGATCTGATAGGTCTTGCCGTCAGCCTTGATCCAGCCGGATGGCCGACCCACCTGGACATAGCGCTTCACGTTCTCGATCGTCCTGCCCCTGGCCATGGAGTACTGGGCTGCCTCTTCTTGGGCCTGCATGCTGGCTTCGAAATCGATCTCGTAGCTCAGGCCGTGTTCGTTCTCTTCCAGTGTCAATCTGAGCTTCTTCAGCGGCTCGATTACTTGGTATGAAAACGGGCCGACCGCTACATCGTCGGTTCTTGGGTGAAGCTCGCGGGATGCCCTGACGTTGTACTGGGTCCTACCCTCCACGGCAAAGCATGCGAAGGTATCGATGATGTTCCGGTTCGGATAAACCCCGAATCCGGCGGCGAAATGGTACTTCCCCGTCGTGTCGTGAACCGAAACCCAGATTCTCTCGGTCCACTCACGTGCACTCGTGCCGACGCTGTCAAAAGTTGAAACTACTTGATGACAGAGAAATTCATCGTATTTCGTGATCATATTCTCGACTCCCCTCTCCTTCCGCTGCTTGTCGAACAACCAAGATCGGCACGATCAGCCGAAATCCACCTGGAGCCTGTCGTGCCTCGAGCAGGGGGAACTCAGACAGCGCCCTCGTTGAAGCCCTTCAGACCGTAACGATCGAAAGGACCAAAGAAGCCGGTTTCCCACAGGCCGTATCCCACTTCCGAACCCATTTCGAAGCGGGCCACCGTATCGCACAGTCCCCAGAGCGTCTCCGCGTCGTCCACGGTGTCGAACTCCACGCCCTGAACGACCAGCTCACCCTGGTACATCCCGTGTCGCCAGTCAGCCTCGAAGCCGTAGCCGGTTCCGAAGCCCACATAACATTCGATCATCGGCGTGACCTTCACCTCCAGGCCGCCACCGGGTGCATCGGGGAAGTAGACCGTCGAGCGCTCCACGTAGCGCGTGCCTTTGCGAAAGACATGCTCGGACTCGGGCCTCCCGAGCCACTCGGGCTCCCGTGCCGGATCGCGCCAGATCCGCATTGACTCCTCGAGCGGGCGTTCACCATCGTTGCGTTCATTGCAGATGTAGAGAATGGAGAAGTCGTCGAACTGCATGGGGGCGTAGTTCCACATCCCGTCCATGGAAGGCACGCCCACGTGAATTCCCGGAGGCTCCGCCTCACCCACCGGCCGCACGCCCCAGGAGTGGTCGCGCGCGCCCCACCAACGATCGGGCGTCACCTCGTAGGTCTTGCCGCCCGCGCACAGGCTGCCCGTCCAGAAACCCGTCTGGGCAAATCGCACGCTGTCGTAGAGGGTGCGACCGTGCCTGCGAATGTAATGACGCGGCTCCTGAAAGACCGGGATGGACCCCTCCCAGCACACGTCCATTTCGATCCCGTGCTCGTTGGGCTCGACGATGAAACGCAACTTCTTGAGCCCCTCGATCACCTCGACCCGAATGGGCCCCACCGAGGTGTCCATGCGATCGCCGATCACACGTGAGCCACGCACCACCGTGTGCTTGCGACCGTGGCGAACCAGCGCGAAGGCGTCCTGCACGGCCAGGTTCGGGTATTGACCCATCCCCATGACCACGAACAGCTCGTCGCTGCAGGAATGCATGTTGAAGTAGTAGCGATCGTAGAAGTTGCGATCGCTGGTTCCGACATGGCGAAAGGGTTCCGCGATCTGATGCAGCAGATGGTCGTCCATGGTCGAGAGCATGATGCGCCTCCTGTCGAACTCAGTCGGCGAGTCTCGGAGCGATTAGGCCCTCGTCGCACCGGCCACCGAGCCGCCGATGAACCGGCCGAACCTCCCTCACCTCTCGCCGCGATCTATTCACCCTTGAAATTGGGTTTGCGTTTCTCCCTGAAGGCCCGCGGTCCTTCGCGGGCGTCCTTGGAGGCGAAGACGGGGCCGCCGATCTCGATCTCCTTGGCCAGCGCTTCGGCCTCGGGGTAGCTCTCGTCGATCTCGCGCAGCATTTGCATGAGGGCGCGGATCGAGACGGGGCCGTTGTCGCAGATCACCTCGGCGATCTTCTTCGCTTCGGCCAGAGCCTGACCGGTGGGAACGACCCGCCCCACCAGGCCATAGGCCAGCGCCTCCTGGGCGGTCACGTGCCGCGCCATGAGGAGGATCTCGGCCGCCAGCGTGTAGGGGATCTGTCGGCGCAGTCGCACGCTGGACCCGCCGAGGGGGAAGAGCCCGCGCTTGGCCTCGGTGACACCGAAGATCGCGCCTTCGCCCGCCACGCGAATATCGGTGCCCTGTAGGATCTCGGTCCCTCCCGCCACCGCGAAACCCTCCACGGCTGCGATGATGGGCTTCATCGGTCGGTTGGCCCGGAGGAGCGCCTGCCAGTGAAGGTCGGGCACCTCGGCCATCAACTGGTCGAGTTCTTCGTCCCGGTCGCCGCCTCCCCCCATGGCCTTGAGGTCGGCTCCGGCACAGAAGACGTCGCCGGCGCCGGTGAGAATCGCCACGCGCAAGTCGGGGTCCTCGTCGAGCATCCGCCAGCCGCGGTACATCCCCGCCAGCATTCCGCCGCTCAGGGCGTTCTTCGCCTCGGGGCGGTTGAGGGTGACGATCAGCGTGTGGCCTTCGCGTTCCAGCAGACAGTGGTCGAGGTTCATGGGGGCTCCTGGGTCAGGGAATCTTGAAAAACTCTTCTGTGCAATTCATCGACGCACAGCCGCGTCATCGGAAAGGATCTCCGGCGTTGCGCTCGTTACTCCGGCAGGCCCAGGATGGTGACGGCGCAGACCGAGCCGGGCCCGCCCAGGTTGTGGGCCATCCCCAGGCGCGCGTTCTCCACCTGGGCCCCGTCGGCGCGGCCCTGGAGTTGCTTGGTAATTTCACAGAGCATGCGACAACCCGTGGCGCCGATGGGATGTCCGAAGCACTTCAGGCCACCACTGGCGTTGATCGCGACCTTGCCGCCGACGTCCGCGTGCCCCTCGCGCACGAACTTCGCGGCCTCACCGCGCTCGCAGAAGCCGAGGTCCTGGATGTTGAGGAGTTCGGTGATGGTGAAGCAGTCGTGCACCTCGGCCAGATCGATCTCCTCGACGGGGTTCTTGATTCCCGCCTCCGCGTAGGCCTGCTTCGCCGCGTTCTCGGTGGCCGGGAAGCCCAGCCAGTCGTAGGCTTCCCGATACATCGGCAGGAAGACGTCCATGGTCAGCACGCTGGCCTTGGTCAGCGCGTAATCGTGCTTGTGCTTGCTCTTCTTGGCGATCTCGGGCCGGGTGATGATCACTGCGGCAGCCCCGTCGGACATCGCGCAGGCGTCGAAGCGCCCCAGCGGCCAGGCGATCATCGGAGCGTTGAGCGCCGTCTCCAGGGTGATCTCACGCTGGAAGTGGGCCTTGGAGTGTTGGGCTCCATTCTTGTGGTTCTTGACCGCCACTCGAGCCAGATCCTCCCGATCCCAGCCGTGCTCGTGAAAGGAGCGCGTAGCCGCCAGCGCGAACATGCCCGGAGCGCTGGAGCCGCGGAGCACCGGGTGCCCCATGTCCACGGGTAGACCGGAGCCTCCGACGTCCATGAGCTTCTCGACTCCGCAAGCCATCACCACGTCGTAGGCTCCGGACGCCACTGCAAAGCAGGCGTTGCGGAAGGCATCCATGCCCGAGGCACAGAAGTTCTCCACGCGCGTGGTCGGTCTCCCGAAGAGCTTGAGGGGTTCGGCCGCGACGCTGCCGCTCAGGCCGGTGAAGTCATAGAGGTTGCCCACCCAGGTCGCTTCGATGTCGTCCGGGGTGATGCCGGCATCGTCCATCGCCTCGTAGGCGGCCTCCACGATGAGATCTTCGGCGTCCTTCTCCCATTGCTCACCGAACTTCGTGCAACCGACGCCGATGATGGCTGTCTTGTCCTTCATGCTTCCCATGGGATTCTCCTCTCGCTCCTTCGCGGTGTCAGTGTCGCTCGCTGTCAGGAAGACGCCCGCGGCACGGGCCGGCATTTCCAGTAGTAGTTGTGAAAGCTCGATGCGTCGTGCATGCGGCGGAAGACCACCTCCGCCGACATGCCGATCTTGACCGCTTCCGGGTCGCCGTCGGTCATCGAGAGAAAGACGCGGCCTCCCCCCTCGAGGTCCAGCACCAGCCGGGGAACGGGCACGTTCACGTACTTGCCATCCTCGAGATGGTCGAGTGTGAAGGTGAAGACCGTGCCCGTCTTGGCCAGCTTGATCTCGTCGATCTTGTCCTTGGTCCCGCACTCGCCGCACACCCGGGGAATCGGGTACAGCACGGCGCCGCAACTGCTGCAGCGACCCGCGTGGAAGTTCAGCACCACGTTGATGTCGCGCCAGTAGGTAACGGCCGAACCACGGGGGTCGATGTCGTCGACCTTCATGAGCCTGCGGAAGCGCGCATACGAGGTGTAGTTGGGCAGATTCCGCTTCTGGAGAAGATGCCCCGCAAGTCCCTTGCGACCCGCGACGGGGGAGAATTCCTCATCGATTTCCACCAGGAAGGCGTCGGCGCCGTCGCCGTTGTTGACCACCAGCAGCTTGTCGCCCGCCTTGGCCTGCGGGAGGGCCCCGGCCAACATCATCAGCATCTGCGGGACTCCCACGTTGCCCACCGACATGAAGAGCATGTCCTCCACCTGGGCGCCCGCAAGGCCCAGGCTGCGGGCCACCTTCCCCTGGCTTCCCGGGTCGCCGGCCGTGATGACCGCCTTGGCGAGATCGCCGGGAGCCAGGCTCTCGTTGTCGAGAAGCGCCTGCCCCGCCTCGACGGCGCTCTTGAGATATCCGTACTTCATCTCCACCTTGGACTCGAAGGAGCGGACGTAGCGGTCTTCGCTGCGCCGCCAGACGCCCAGCTGCTCGCCCGCGGTGGACTTGAATCCACGCAACGTTGCCGATCCTTCTTTGGAGATCAGGATCGCACCAGCCCCATCCCCGAGAAGCTGTTCCCACATCGACTCCGGCTCACCGAGACGGCAGTCCGCCGCGACCACCAGGATGCTGTCCGCCGAGCCGGAATCAACGGCGTCTGCCGCCGCGCGCAGAGCCGTGCTCGCCGCACGCAGCGAGCCGGTGAAGTCAGCGGTGTTGATGTCGCTGCGCATGTCGAGGGCGGCGGCGATCACACCCGCACACTGCTTCTCATCGTAAGGAGAAGTCGTGGTGGCGAAGAACAGGCCATCGATCGTCGCCGGGTCCACACCCGCCAGGCAGTCCGTACCCGCCGCCACCGCCATGGTGAGACTGTCCTCATCGGCATTGGCAACGGACCGCTCGCCGGGGACTGCCGGAACCCCCCAGGCATCTGACATCTCCTGCCTGGAAAGCCGGAACAGGGGAATGTACGCGCCGAATGATGCAATCTTGGCCATGGTTTCTTCCTTTTGCAGTGCCTGGCGGCGACTCCCTCCGGATCTCAGCGTTTGCAGCAGACCCGGAGAGTCGGATTGTGGTAGGAGTCGAAGGCGTCATCCCAGAACGGGTCGTCGAAGCGGAACGGCACGGTCCCAAGCTCATCGCGGGCGTGCGACTCCCCGGTTTAGCGAGCTTCCGCCACCTCGTCGACTCGGGACGCTTCGGTCGGACGAGCGGGGCTCGTCGGTGACGTACCGGGTGCTTCGAGTTGCACTTCTTCGGTAGCCGGAGGCTCGACCTCGGGCGTTCTGTGATTCACAGTCGGTCCATATTCTTTTTCGTGCATGATCGTGAGAACGCGAGAGTATACGCTACTGCGGCGGGCACGTGGGAGCGCGTTCGTCTATCCGATCGATTTCGTTTCGGATTCGAATTCGAAGATAGAGGGCCATCGCGGGAAGGGTCTTGTCCGGTCCGGTCCCATCTCTGGTCGATTTCGGCCAACCGCTGGGACCCGCTCTGCTCGCTCCCGCAGGGCCGCCAGCCGGCCCCGAGGTCAGTCCGAACTCCCGAGCAGCTCCATAGCGGTCTCTCGCGTGCGCTTGAAGTCGGCCTTGCCCGAGGGTGATCGGTAGACCTCGCTTACCTGCACCACGTGCTTGGGGGCCTTGAAGCCGGCCAGCGATGCCTTCACGTGCTCGATGATCGCCGCAGCGTCCAACTCCCCTCCGTGGCTGGAGACGACGGCGGTGATGGCCTCACCCCAGCGATCGTCGGGAACCCCAACCACCACCGCGTCCTTCACGCCGTCGAAACGCTTGACCACCTCTTCCACTTCTTCGGGGAAGACTTTCTCACCGCCGGTGTTGATGCACACCGAGCCGCGACCGAGCAGGCTGAGGGTGGCCCCATCCTCGTCGACCTCGGCCCAGTCGCCGGGAACCGAGAAGCGACCGGCTTCGCACTCGACGAAGGTCTTCGCGGTCTTCTCCGGATCCTTGTAGTAGCCGAGGGGCTGGATGCCACCGACACCGACCAGACCCCGCGCCCCGGGCTTGCTCTCGATGAGCTCGAGGTCCGCATTGAAGAGCCTCGTCTTGTCCGACAGCTGAAACTTCCCGGTCTGCACCGAGCCCCCGGCAGTGGTGAAACTGATGCCCAGGCCAACCGCCTCCGACGATCCGAAGGCGTCGGCCAGCACCAGGCCCGAGTGGTGGGCCAGCAAGCGCTGCTTGGTCTCCTCGCTCCACATCACTCCCGACGACGCGATCATGAACACGCTGCTGATGTCGTACGCGTCCCCATTTTCTTCGAGCTCCTTGGCCATGGGCTTGGCGAAGGGATCACCCACGATGGTGATGGAGTTGATCTTCTCCGCCTCCACCGTGCGCCACAGTTCCGCCGGATCGAACTTCCTGGCGTTCTCCAACACCACCACCACACCCCCACTGAACCAGGCGATCATCGCCTGGAACCAGCCCGTGCCGTGCATCAGCGGTGGGCTGATGAGGGAGCGGTAGCGAATGGGCGGATTCTTCACGTATTCGCGGTAGGCCTCCTCGGTCTCGGGGGTGGGGCCGGCGCCGCCGCCGCCGAAGCGGGTGAAGATGTCGGCCTGGCGCCACATCACGCCCTTGGGCATGCCGGTAGTGCCACCGGTGTAGAGGAGCATCAGATCGTCGGGGCCGTGCTCGGCCGCTACCGCGGGGCGATCGCCTTCGGCGGTGGCTTCGTAGGGCGCGGCACCCGCAATGGAGGCGATGTCGTACTCGCCGGTGTCTTCGACGACGAGGACGCCCACGACCCGGGGGAGATCGGGCAGCACCTTCTCGAGCAGCGGGGCAAATTCCTCGTGCACCACCACGATCTCGGCGTCCGAGTTGTCGAGCAGGTAGCGCAGCTCTTTGGCCTGGTAGCGGTAGTTGACGTTGACGGGGACCAGCGCGGACTTGAATGCCGCGTAGATGGACTCCATGTAGGCCGGGTGGTTGTAAGTGTAGACGGCGACCTTGCCCTGGCGACTGACGCCGCGCTCGGTCATCCACGCCGAGAGGTTTCGGGCGCGACGTTCGACCTGGCTCCAGCTGAGGCGTCGCTCGCCCTGAATCAAGCTGTCTTCGTCACCGCGAATCTCGGCGACGATGTCGAGAGCTTGGGTGAGGTTGCCAAAGGCCATTGCGGTACTCCTATGCAGCGCGGCCCTGCGTGGGACGATGCCGCGGGGCCGGCGCCGGAGCGTGATCGGGGCTGAGAGTACACGATACCCGAGCCA
>JAFDEI010000007.1 GCA_019310425.1 Deltaproteobacteria bacterium
GGCCCGATCCCGGGCAGCTCTTCGAGAATCGACGTGAAGTTCTGACGCGATCGCAGTGAACGCTGGAACTCGATCGCGAAACGATGCGACTCATCCCGCACGTGCTGGAGGTACAGCAGGCCGCGCGAGCTCGGCGGCAGCAGGACCGGATCCCGACGCCCCGGCAGATACAGGCGCTCCGCCTTCAACCCGCCGCCGCGGCGCACCCGCGCCGACGGACTGTCCAGGTCGCGCTCCTTGGAGATCCCGACGGCGTCGACCGAATGACCGGCATCCGCGAGCGCGGCGCACAGGACGCCGAGGTGCCCCTTGCCGCCGTCCACCAGGAAGAGATCGGGTAGCGGCTCGCTGTCGGCGCGGGCCAGGCGACGGCGAAAGACCTCCCGCAGCGCCGCGTAGTCGTCATCCAGGGCTGCCTGCTTGATGCGGTAGCGCCGATAGTCCTGCTTGTTCGGTCGCCCGTTCTCGAACGCGACCCGGCACGCGACTGTCAACGTCCCGTGCAGCGTCGAGACATCGTAGCCTTCGACGCGCCGCGGCAATGCCGTGAGTGACAGCCGCTCCTGCAGTTCCGCAAGAGCAGCGTCGACGCTGCTCTTCGCCTCGAGCCGACGCGTGAGCGACAACTCGGCATTGCGATTCGCCATCCGCACGAGTTCGACCATCGGCCCGCGTTTCGGCGCACGAACCCCGACCTTGCGGCCCGCGGAATCGGTGAGCAGGCCCTGCAGGCCGCCGTCGTCGCCGATCTCGTTTGGAGTCAGCACTTCGTTCGGAATCTGACGCTCATGCTCGGGTCCGTAGTACTGCCCCAGAAACGAGCCGATCACCGTGCAGTCGTCGAGCCGCACGTCCGAAAATGCGTAGTCCTGCGCACCGACCACGCGACCCTCGCGGACGTGGAGCACCTGGACACATGCTTCGCCGCCGTCGCGGGCCAGTCCGAAGACGTCACGGTCCACCGGTCGCGCAGCGACGATCTGCTGACGTTCGACCGTCCGCTCGACCCGTGCGATCTGATCGCGCAGCATTGCGGCCTCCTCGAAGCGCTCCGCGTCACCCGCTTCGCGCATTCGGCGGCCGAGCTCCCGCACCAGTTCGTCGGAGCGGCCCTTCAGGAACAAGATCGTACCGTTCACGAGTTCCGCGTAGGCATCGGCCCCGACGAGATCGCAGCAGGGCCCCAGGCAGCGCTTCATCTGGAATTCGATGCAGGGCCGACCACGCCGGCGGTAGTCGCGGAATTCCGAGTCGCTGCACGAGCGCAACGGAAAGATCCGACGCAGATTCGAGGTCGCGTCGCGCATCGCGCTGCTCGAGGTGTAGGGACCGAAGTACAGCGCTCCGTCGTCACGGAATCGGCGCACCTGGGTGAGGCGCGGCCAGTCGGCCTTTTCGTCCAGACGCAGCGCGAGGTACTGCTTGTCGTCGCGCAGCCGAACGTTGAACGGCGGCTTGTGGCGCTTGATCAGCTCGTTCTCGAGCAGCAGGGCGTCCTTGACGCTGTGGGTCACGACGACGTCCACGTCGCGCGCCCGATCCATCAGCTGTGGAATCTGGTAGCGACCGTCGCCCCCGCTCAGATAGCTGCGCACGCGCGCGCGCAGATTCTGCGCCTTGCCGACATACAGGACCGTGCCGCGCTCGTTCTTGAAGAGGTAGACACCTGGCTCATTCGGCAATGCCAGAGCGCGCTCGGTCAGCTCCATGTCAACCGACCCTCAACAGCTCCGCTTCGAAATCGCGGATCTGGTCGCGGAGATCGGCCGCCCGTTCGAACGCCATCTCCTTGGCGGCCGCGCGCATCTCGCGGCGCAGAGCGTCGATCAACTCCGGAAGCTCGTGGGCGGGGACGGCGATTTCGTGCGCGTCCGACTTCGGTACCGTGACGTAGTCCTGCTCCCAGATCGATTCGCCGATGCTCGCGATCCGCTTGACGATCGTCTTGGGCGTGATGCCGTGCTCGTCGTTGTAGGCCTTTTGGATCACACGCCGCCGGTTGGTTTCATCGAGAGTCTGACGGATCGATTTCGTTTCGTGGTCGGCATAGAGAATCACCTCGCCGTTCACGTTGCGAGCCGCGCGGCCGATGGTCTGGATCAGCGAGCGGGTCGAGCGCAGGAAGCCCTCCTTGTCGGCGTCGAGAATCGCCACCAGCGAAACCTCCGGGATGTCGAGCCCCTCTCGCAGCAGGTTGATCCCGACCAGCACGTCGAAGTCTCCCTCTCGGAGCAAGCGGAGAATCTCCATGCGCTCGAGCGTCTTGATGTCGCTGTGGAGGTAGCGGACCCGGATGCCGAGTTCACCGTAGTAATCCGTGAGCTCCTCGGCCATCCGTTTCGTGAGCGTCGTGACGAGCACGCGTTCGCTCCGCTCGACGCGGATGCGGATCTCCGCGAGCAGGTCGTCCACCTGCCCTCCCGCGGGCCGCACCGCGACCTTCGGATCGAGCAGTCCGGTCGGCCGGATGATCTGCTCGACCACGACTCCCTGCGACTTCTCGAGTTCGTAGTCGGCCGGCGTCGCGGAAACGTAGAGGCGCTGCGGTGCACGCTCCTCCCACTCGTCGGCCCGCATCGGCCGATTGTCGAGCGCCGAAGGCAGCCGCCAGCCGTATTCGACGAGCGTCTCCTTGCGCGCGCGGTCGCCGCGATACATTCCGCCGATCTGGGGCACGCTCACGTGCGACTCGTCGAGCACCACCAGCAGGTCGTCGGGGAAGTAGTCGTAGAGGGTATACGGACGCTGGCCCGCCGCGCGCCCATCGAGCCAGCGCGAATAGTTCTCGACGCCATGGCAGAAGCCCATCTCCTCGAGCATTTCGAGATCGTAGAGGGTCCGCTGCTCCAGCCGCTGCGCCTCGATCAGCTTCCCCTCGCGCTTGAAGTGCGCGATGCGTTGCTGCAGCTCCCCGCGGATGCCGTCGATGGCGCGCTTCAAGATCTCGGAGGTGGCGACGTAGTGGCTGGCCGGGTACAGCATCGCGCGCTTCGGACGCGCCACCACCACGCCGCGCAGTGGGTCGATCTCGGCGATCGCCTCGACCTCATCGCCGAAGAACTCGATCCGGATCGCACGATCGGCTTCGTACTGCGGGAAGATTTCGACCACGTCGCCGCGCACCCGGAAGGTACCGCGGTGGAAGTCGACGTCGTTGCGTTCGTAGAGCATGTCGACGAGGCGCCGCAGCAGGTCATCGCGCGACAGCCCCATGCCGGTCTCGACATACACGTGCATCGAGCCATAGGTTTCGGGTGCGCCCAGCCCGTAGATGCACGAGACGCTGGCGACGACCAGCACGTCCCGGCGTGTGAGCAACGAGCGCGTGGTGGAATGACGCAGTTTGTCGATCTCGTCGTTGACCGACGAGTCCTTCTCGATATAGGTGTCGCTGGCGGCGATGTAGGCCTCGGGCTGGTAGTAGTCGTAGTACGACACGAAGTACTCGACCGCGTTGTCGGGAAAGAGCCCCTTGAACTCGGAGTAGAGCTGCGCGGCAAGGGTCTTGTTGGGTGCCATCACGAGCGTGGGCCGGTTCACCTGCTCGACCGCGCAGGCGACCGTGAACGACTTGCCGCTTCCCGTCACGCCGAGCAGCGTCTGGTGTGGGTCGCCGCGGTTGATTCCCTCCACCAGCGCCGCGATCGCGCGTGGCTGGTCTCCCGTCGGTTCGTATTCGGAAACCAACCGGAAGGATTCGCTCACGCCCGCCTCCAGCGCGGCCCGTCCGGCGTGTCCTCGATCACGACGCCTTCGGCCGCGAGCTCGTCGCGAATCCGATCCGACTCGGCAAAGTCCTTGGCCGCGCGGGCCGCCTGGCGCTGTTCTACCAGCGCATCGATGCGCGGATCGCTCTCGCTCGCGCTGCGGCGCGGTTCGGCGTGCTCGAGGTCGAGGCCGAGAAACGCATCGAACTCGCGCAGCAAGGCCCAGCATTCGGCCGGTGCGAGATCGCCGCTGCGCGCGACCTCCCAGGCGGTCGCGAGCGCGCGCGGAGCATTGAGGTCGTCGCGCACCGCCTGCTGGAAGCGCTCTCGAAACGGCGTGAGCTTGGCGGGGTCGATGTCGCCATCGGCGTCCCGCACTTCGGCCGCGACTCCCACCAGGCGGTCGTAGCCGGTTGCCGCCGCCTCCATCGCCTCGTCGCTGAAGACCTGCTGCTGGCGGTAGTGCGCCTGGAGAAAGAAGTAGCGAAACGCGAGCGCGGGGTAGCCCGCCGCGATCAGGTCGTCGAGCACCGTCACATTGCCCTTCGACTTCGACATCTTCTCGCCGCGCAGGTCGAGGAACTCGTTGTGGAGCCAGAACGCCACCCACGGGTGCACGTCGTAACAGCATTCGCTCTGCGCGATCTCGTTGCTGTGGTGCACCGCGATGTGGTCGACCCCGCCGGTGTGGATATCGAACTGCTCGCCGAGATACTTCGAACTCATCGCCGAGCACTCGAGGTGCCAACCCGGGAAACCACGGCCCCAGGGCGAGTCCCATTCCTGGAGTCGCTTGCCGCCGTCCGGGTCGGGGAATTTCCAGAGCGCGAAGTCCGACGGGTTGCGCTTGCCGGGCACGTCGCCGATGCGCGCACCGGACTCCTGGCCTTCGAGGTTCAAACGGGCGAAGTCCGCGTAGCCCGGGAAGCGAGCCGTGTCGAAGTAGATGCCGTCGTCGATGCGGTAGCTGTAGCCCTTCGCCTCGAGGATCCGGACCATTTCGATCTGCTCGTCGATGTGATCGGTCGCCTTGCAGATCACCTCGGGCGGAAGGCACTGCGTGCGCTCGCGGTCGGCCAACCACTGCGCGGTGTACAGGTCCGCGATCTCGGCCACGCTCTTGCCCGAGCGAGCGGCCGCTTGCTCGATCTTGTCTTCACCGGCATCGGCGTCGTCCGTGAGGTGACCGACATCGGTGACGTTGATGACCTGCGTCACGCGCAGACCTTCCAGCTGAAGCGCGCGCTTCAGCAGGTCGGCGAAGAGATTCGAGCGCAGATTGCCGATGTGCGGAGCCGCGTAGACCGTCGGCCCGCAGGTGTAGAGGCGCGCGTGCCCGGCTTCGATCGGTGCGAACGCCTGCTTGCTCCGCGTCCGGGTGTTGTACAGGACCAGCCCTTCCACGCTACCGGCACTCCTCCGGGTCGCCGATCAGCGCCACCGCGAGCGCGGCGACCCCCTCTTCCCGGCCGAGGAATCCGAGTCGGTCGGTACTCGTCAGCTTGACGTTCACCCGATCTTCGTCAGCACCCAGCGCGTCGGCGAGCGAGGCGGTCATTGCGGCTCGATGCGGCGCGAGGCGCGGCACCTGGGCGATCACCGTCGCATCGACATTCCCGATCGCGAAGCCCGCCGCCGTCACCCGCGCAACCACCTGCTCCAGGATGTCGCGGCTCGCGATGCCCGCGAGCGTCGCGTCCGATGACGGGAAGTGTTCACCGAGGTCGCCCTGCCCGAGCGCGCCGAGCAAGGCGCTCGCCACCGCGTGCAGCAGCACGTCACCGTCCGAATGGCCTTCGAGCCCACGATCGAACGGGATCTCGACGCCACCGAGGATCAGGCGGCGCCCGGCCACGAGCTGATGCGCGTCGACGCCCTGCCCGATCCTCACTCCGCTGCGCTTCCTTCCCGGCGCCCTGCCAGCAGCCGCTCGGCCAGCAGCAGGTCATCCGCGTCGGTGACCTTGATGTTGCCGGGATCACCTTCCACCACGCAGACCTCGATTCCGAGGGCTTCGACGATCTCGGCCTCGTCGGTGCCGATGCGACCATCGAGGGCGGCCTTGGCGAGTGCTTCGCGCAAGATTCCGACCTCGAAGACCTGCGGCGTCTGAGCCGCGAAGCATTCCGAGCGCGGCGGAGTCTCGACGATGCGGCCGGCCCGCACGCGCTTGATGGTGTCGCGGACCGGCACGGCGAGGATCGCCGCTCCTGCGCGCTTGGCGGCCTGCACGACGCGATCCACGTCAGCGGGAGATACCAGCGGCCGAGCCGCATCGTGAACGGCCACGTGCGAAACATCCGCTGCCAAGGCCGCCAGCCCGGCCGCCATTGAATCCTGGCGCTCGGCACCGCCGATGATCGGATCCGACAACTTCGAAATCGAATCCAGCTGCAACGCCAGCTCGCCCCAGGCGGGCCGGTCATTCTGCCCCAACACGGGAATCACTTGATCGATCTCCTGCGACGCCGCGAGTGCTTCCAGCGCATGAAGCAGCAGCGCCCGGCCCGCAACCTGCACGAAGGCCTTGGGGCGGTCGGCGCCGAGACGCTCGCCGCGCCCGGCGGCCAGCACGAGGGCTGCCACGCTCATGCTCGGGACCATAGCCGACCCGCTCGCGGTCGTGGCTCACACGGAGAGGGTGAGCTTGTTACAGTACCCGCGCGCCCTGAGGAGGTTTCTTCGTGACCCGGTACCAATGCAGCTTCATTGCAATCGCCCTGTCGTGCTTCACCGTCGCGGTCTGCCCGCCCGCGGCCGCAGTCGACGGCGACACCGGCGGCAACCCGGCCTCGGCCACAGCGCCCGATCCGGGCGGCGAGCCGAAGTCGCAAGGCTACCGGGCGGCATCGCGCGGAGGCGATGCGCCCTGGGGCGGTACCGACGAAAACACCTTGCGACTTTCGGTCGACGAGGCGATCGGCCAGGCGATCGAGAACAACCTCGGCGTGCAGATCCAGCGCTTCAATCCGCTGATCGCCGAGGAGGAGCTCGAGATGGCCTGGGGCGCCTACGACCCCGGCTTCGAGGCCGAGATCGGCTACGACTCGACCCGCAACCCGAACGCGTTGCAGCTGGATGGAAACCTCCTCAGCATCTCCAAGCTTATAGACGGCACCGGTGGCTTCCGCGGCGTGTTGCCGTTCCTGAGCACGCAGTACTCGGCGATGCTCGGGTCGCAGCGCACCGAAACCAACAGCACGATCCAGGGGTTCTCACCCGAATACCGCTCAACCACCATCTTTGCGATCACCCAGCCGCTGCTGAAAGACCTGATCTGGAACCAGCCCTGGACGCGCGTGAAGATCACCAACATCAACTACGACGCGTCGATCGAGGACTTCCGCCTCGCGCTGATGGACATCGTCGCCGCCACCGAGGACGGCTACTGGGAGCTGATCGCATCCCACGAAGACATGCTGGTCGCGCAGAAGAGTCTCGAAACCGCACAGGCGCTGCTGCGCCAAACCCAGACCCAATACGATGTCGGCGTGGTTTCGAAGGTCGAGGTCATCCAGTCCGACGCGGGTGTCGCGGACCGCGAATTCCGCTTGATCGTCGCGGAGAACCGCTACCGCCTGAGCCAGGACAATCTGATCGACATCGTGCTCGGCGAGCGGCTGCGCCCCGACACCACGCTCGCGATCGAGCCCACCGACCGCGCCGACGAATTCGTCCACTACGACGTCGACATCGTGTCAGCCACACGCGTGGCCTTCGCGAGCCGCCCCGAGCTCGAACTCGCGAACCAGCAGATCGACCGACTCTCGATTCAGCAGAAGTTCGCGAAGAACCAGCGCCTGCCGCGCTTCGACGTGGTCGGGACCTACGCGTACAGAGGGCTGTCGGGAAAGACGAACCCCAACTGCGGCGCCCTGGGCCCCTGTCCCCAGGTCGACGAGCCCTGGAGTGCCTCGTGGAACGACTTCTACGCGTCCGACGGTGCCAACAACTATTCGGTGCGCGGGCTGTTCTCGATCCCGATCCCGAACACCACCGGGCGTGCCCGCTACTCGCAGGCACAGATCGAGCTGCGCCAGGCGTCGACGCAGAAGCGCCGGATCGAGCAGGACATCATCTTCGAAATCCGCAAGGCCGCACGCGACCTCGAATCGGCGCAGAACGGCATCGAGGCCTCCGACCGCGGCGTGACCGCGGCGGCCGAGCAGCTGCGTGCGGAGGAGATCCGGCTCGAGTACGGTGAGTCGACGCCCTTCGACGTGCTGCTGCGCGAGGAGTCCCTGGTCGAGGCCGAGAGCCGAATGATCACCTCGCTCAAGACCTATCGGTCGTCGCTGACGGCCCTCGACCGCCGCCAGGGCACGATCCTCCGGAACCGCAACATCGCGATCGATGCGGCCATGGGCTTGCGGTAAGATCGGCCCCCACCGAGGCGTGGCGAAGGAGTCACGTGGGCCTGTTCAATCAGAAAAATCAGAAGAGCGGGAAAGCAGATCCCGAGAGCGGTCAGAGCGATCGGGCGACGCGCCCGGCCGGTCCGGATGCTATGGCGAAATCCACTCGGCGGCGGGAGCCGCCCACCCAGGGGGAACAAGAAGTGGCCAACATCGGAAAGTCGATCTCGATCAAGGGCGACCTGACCGGCAACGAAGACATCGTGATCGAAGGCACGGTCGAGGGCAAGATCGACCTGCCGAACAATCAGCTCACCGTGGGTGCCAACGGCACCGTTCGAGCCGAGATCACCGCCAAGGGCATCGTCGTGATCGGGCGGGTCTCCGGCAACGTCCACGGGACCGAGCGCGTCGAGGTTCAGGCCACGGGCATCGTCGAGGGCGATGTCGTCGCCCCGAAACTCAGCGTCGCCGAAGGGGCCGTGGTAAACGGCTCCGTCAAGATGTCAAAAAAAGCCGGCGCCGCAGAAACCCCCACTGCCCCAACGGCACCGACCAGCGGCTCACCCGAAGTACGCAAGGCAGGCTGAGCCCCACCACCCCCAACAAACACCCCGTGGACGGACCCGGTTGCCTTGGTGCACCGCTGCCAACCGCGACGTGCTCATCTCGAGCGCGCGAATCGGGTCGGGGGTCCCTTCCGCTCCCAACTCGCGCTCGCGGAAGGGACCCCCGACCCGATTCGCTTCTGCTGAGTTCGAATACGCTGGGGCTGAAACGGAGCGCGAGGCGAGGGGTGCCTTCTGCGAGCGCGAGTTGGGAGCGGAAGGCACCCCTCGCCTCGCGCGGATCTCATCGCAAAGTAACGAGAAACCGACCACAGAGCGGCACGAGTCGTGGTGAGGCCTTACTTCCGTTTCGCGGGGTTGGCGAGCGGGTCGCCGCTGCCGAAGCGGTTTTCGAGGAAGAGCAGCGTCGGAGCCGCAACGAACATCGACGAATAGGTGCCGACCACGATCCCAATCGCCATGGCGATCGCGAACGGCCGGATCACTTCGCCACCGACGATCAGCAATGCGAAGACCGCGGCGAGGGTCGTGCTCGACGTGAGGATCGTGCGGGCGAGCGTCTGATTGACGCTCAGGTTCAGGACTTCGACGAGGTCGTGCTTGGTCCGCACTTCCATGTTTTCGCGGATGCGGTCGTAGATGATGATGGTGTCGTTCAGGCTGTAGCCGAGGATGGCCAGCAACGCGGCCAGCACGCGCAGATCGAACTCCATGCCGAACATCACGAAGATGCCCATGGTCACGCCGATGTCGTGCAGCAGCGCGACGATCGCGCCCGGCGCGAAGCGCACGCTGAAGCGGAACGCGATGTAGGCGAGAATCATCAGGCTCGCGATGCCCATCGCCAGGACCCCGTCACGGCGCAGCTCGGCGCCGACCCGCGGGCCGACGTACTCGACGCGCTGCACCGTCAGCGGCCCGATCGCGTTCGTCAGCGCGAAGGCCAGCCGGTCGACGAGCTCGCCCTTCTCGCCGATGGCCCCTTCGCCGCCCCCGGACTCCGCCGCCCTGGCGAGGCGCTCACGATCCGCGTCGGTGAGGGGGCAATCCGCGCTCGCGATGCGCTCGCTGTCGGAGTCGCCGGTATCGATACGGAATCGAATCAGGAACTCCGCATCGTCGGTCTCGCCGTAGCGGACCACGGACGCCTCGGGAACACCGCAGACACCCACCACCTCGCGGATCGCGCCTTCGTTGGCCCCTTCGGCCTTCTCGAACAGCACCTGCATCTCGCTGCCGCCCGCAAAGTCGATGCCGAGACGCACGCCCTGGATCGGAATCGCGATGAGCCCCGCGAGCAGCACCGCCCCGGAAATGGCCGCGCAGAGGTAGCGCTTCCCGATGAAGTCGATTTTGGTCCCGGCCGGGACGATCTCAAACGGCACTTCTTCCTCCCCGCCTCAGATCGACAGACTTTCGATGTGGCGATTGCCCGGATAGATTTCGAATAGCAGCCGCGTGATGACCAACGCGGCAAACACGCTCGTCACCACGCCGATCGACAGAGTGACCGCGAAGCCCTTGATCGGCCCGGTTCCGTATTCGAACAGTACGAGCGCGGTGATGATCGTCGTGAAGTTCGCGTCGAGGATCGTCCAGCGCGCTTTATTGAAGCCGGTGGCGATCCCGGCGCGCGGCAACTTCCCGGCGCGCAACTCCTCGCGGATGCGTTCGAAGATGATCACGTTCGCGTCGACCGCCATGCCGACCGTGAGCACCAGGCCCGCAAAACCCGGCAGCGTCAGGGTCGCACCGAACAGTGACATGATTCCGATGAGCAGGAACAGGTTCGCGGCCAGCGCGATACTCGCGTAGACGCCAGCCATCCGGTAGTAGCCAATCGAGAACACCACGATGAGCAGCAGGCCGATCACCGACGCCTTCACACCGCGGTCGATCGAGTCGGCACCGAGTGCGGGGCCCACCGTGCGCTCCTCTTCGATCACGACCGGCACCGACAGCGAACCGGCGCGCAGCACGACGGCCAGATCGGCAGCCTCCTGCATCGTGAAGCGACCGGTGATCTGGCCGCGGGTGCCAATGCGCGACTGAATGTTGGGCGCGCTGTAGACCTGCTCGTCGAGGATGATCGCGAGCCGCTCGTTGATATTCTCGGCAGTCAGCTCCGAGAAAATCTTGCCGCCCTTGGCGTCGAATTGAAACTCGACGATCGGGCGCTGCTGCCGGTCGAAGCCCACGCGCGCGTCGGTCAGGTAGTCGCCCGTGACGGCGGCGGCGGTCGGCACCAGGTAGGCGGCCAGGACCCGTTGCGTCTCTTTGTCGCGCTCGAAGATGATCTCGCTGTCGTCGGGAATCGCACCGTCGTGCCGGGCGAGCAGCAGTTCCTCGCTCGGAGCCGTGTCATTGACGATCTTGAACTCGAGGAAGCCCGTCACCTTGATGATCTCGCGGGCGCGTGAACGGTCGATCTGGCCGCCCGGGATCTGGATCAGCACACGATCGGTCCCCTGGCGAGTCACGACCGAGTCCGGAATGCCGCGCACCGGATCGTCGATCCGGCGCCGCAGCACTTCGAGCACCTGCGACATTGCGCGCTGCTCGACCTCCAGGGTCCAGTCCTTCGACAGCGCGTAGACGATCTGATCCTCGTCGGAGGAAACTTCGACGAGGGAACCCGTTCGTCCGGCCCACTCGCGCACTTTGGCCGCGTTGGCCTCGGTGAACACCGCAACGGCGAGCTGCTGGTTCTCGGCGTCGACATCGCTGAATTCGAACCCGTCGCGTTCGGCCGCGTCGGTCAGGCTCCCGGCCAGAAATTCGAGTTCGTGATCGATGGCCGCTTCGAGCTTGACACCGAGGACCCAGTGAATTCCGCCCTGGAGGTCGAGCCCGAGGCGCAGGCCACTGTCGGGCAACAGCGGGCTTTCGATGCGCCGTTCCTCGGGAACGAAGTTCGCGAGGCTGAAGAACGCAAACAGCGCCACCAATGCCGCGACTGCAATGACCCGGAACCTGAATCCGCTCACGAGTCGTCGTCCTTCCGAGCCGCTTCCTTCCGGCGGCTATCGACCTTGGAGCGGTCGACCTTCACCCGCACGCGCTCACCCTTGATGTTCGCGATTTCGAGGGTCAGGACGTCGTCCGTCACGCCCGTCACCCGTCCGTGCAGGCCACCGGTGGTCACGATGTCGTCGCCCTTGGCGACGGCCTTCACCATTGCCTCCTGCTCACGCTGACGCTTCTGCTGGGGACGGATCAGCAGGAAATAGAAAATCACGAAGATCGCCGCCAGCGGGAGGAATTGAACGAACGGCGGCGGAGCCGCCGGATCTCCCGCTTGTAGCAGTACGAATGCAGGTACGAGGTTCATTGGGCGAAGCCCTCCATCAGCCGGGTTCCCGGGTAGAAGGATGAGAGAATCTTCCGGTATCGGGCACCACCCTGGGCCATCGCCTGTGCTCCCCACTGGCTCATGCCGACTCCGTGTCCGTGACCGGAACCGACGATGATGAAGCCGTCTTCCGACGGTTTGATTTCGAATAGCGTGCTGCGGATCACCGATGCCCCCAACGCCGTGCGTAGCGCTCGAGCCTCGATGACCTCGCTGCCTTTCTTCCCGCGAACCTGGAGCCTCACTGCCCGCCCGCTCGCCGAGCGCTCGATGACCCGGAATTCCCGAACCGCCCCCACCTCGACTCCGACAGGGGCCAGAGCGCGCCCCAGTGTCGTCCCTGAGACGGACGCGCGCCAGTAGGTGTCCGGGGAATCTTCCTCGTTCTCCACTTCGACACTCACGAGATACGGGAGAGACTCCCCCCAGACCTCGTCCGAGGCCGCCGTCCGGCCGCCCGACGCCGAGTGGAAGACCGCGAGAATCGGCGCGCTGCGGTACGCGAGGTACTGGCCCCGCGTGGCGCGCGCGGCCTTCAGGACCGATGGAGTCTCCGCGTCGAGCCCGCCGTAGACCTGGCTGCCGGTGCCCGCGCCGACGTCGAAGCTTTGCGTGGCATTTCGCATCATTTCGTAGAGCACGTAGGTGCGTGTCACCACGGCCTGAGCCTTCAGGGTCTCCGGATGCCAGCTCGGGTAGACCTCCCGGCCGAGCGTTCCGGCCACATAAGCTTCCAGGCCCACCCGGTTCACGACCGAGATCCCGCCCGCGGTACGCCGCACTTCCAGACGCCCACGAACCCGCGAAGCCGCCGAAGGCGGCGGGCCGGGCGGGCCGCCAGACATCGCCGACTCGCTTGCCATCGACGAGGATGCCCCCTCTGGCCGGTTTCACCTTGACCACTCCCCCGCCGTGGACCACCCGCACCGCACTCCCCGTTTCCACCAGCTGTACCCGCACGATCGCCTCGGCCCGCTGGGAGACCTCGTCTCCCCAGGCGGGGAGAGCTGCCACCGCAAGCCAGCCGAGAAACACCGGTCCGAAGCGACCCGACGGCGCCCTGCGCTTCATCGCGTGCGGTGATATCGCATGAACCCACCGTCGGGTCAAGGTTTTCCGGGTAAGCGAGCGCCCTGCGACGAGCCTAACCGGCGTCTCGTGCGATGGCCTCGGCCCGATCGGTCTCCTCCCACGTGAACCCCTGGTCTTCACGACCGAAGTGGCCGTGGTAGGAGGTCGCGCGGTAGATCGGCCGCCTCAGGTCCAAAGACTCGATGATGCCGCTCGGCGTCAGATCGAAGTGCTTGCGGACGAGATGGTCGAGAGCCGCCGTGTCGAGCTTCCCGGTGCCGAAGGTCTCGACCCGGATCGACACCGGCTCGGCCACGCCGATCGCGTACGCGAGTTGCACCTCACAGCGCTTCGCCACGCCGGCCTTGACCAGGTTCTTCGCAACCCAGCGCGCCGCGTAGGCTGCGCTGCGGTCGACCTTCGACGGGTCCTTGCCCGAGAACGCTCCACCGCCGTGCCGGCCCATGCCGCCGTAGGTGTCGACGATGATCTTGCGGCCCGTCAGCCCCGCATCGCCCATCGGTCCGCCAACCACGAAGCGGCCGGTCGGATTCACGTGAAAGATGGTGTCGTCGTCGACGAGGCCTGCGGGCAGCGTCGGACGGATCGCCTTTTCGATGATGTCCTCGCGCAGCCGATCGTGCGAAACGCTCGGCGCGTGCTGCGTCGACAGCACCACGGCGGAGATTCGCGACGGGCTGTCGCCGTCGTACGCGACGGTGACCTGCGACTTCGCGTCGGGGCGCAGGTAGTCGAGTTCGCCCGACTCGAGCAGCCCGCGATGGGCCTCGATGAGCTTGTGCGACAGGCGAATCGGCAGCGGCATCAATTCGGGCGTCTCGTCGCATGCGTAGCCGAACATCATGCCCTGGTCGCCCGCGCCCTGCTCCTTGTGCAACCCCTCGCCCTCGCTGACGCCCTGCGAGATGTCGGGGGACTGACGACCGAGCGCGACCGTCACCGCGCAGGTGGCGGCGTCGAAACCCATGTCGGAATCGGTGTAGCCGATGTCGTGCACGACCTGGCGTACCAGAGGCGCAATATCGACCGTCGCCGTCGTCGTCACCTCCCCCGCAACCATCACGAGGCCGGTGGTGGTGAGCGTCTCGCAGGCGACGCGCGAATTGGCATCGGCAGCCAGCATCGAATCGAGGATGGCGTCCGAAATCTGGTCACACATCTTGTCGGGGTGCCCCATCGACACCGACTCAGACGTGAAAAGCGCTTCTTTGGACATAGGGGAACTCCTTTGGAACCGCTGAAGACAAGGCAATCTAGGGAAGCCCCGGGTCGGATTCAAACCGCCGCAGGGCGGCCAGCACGCAGCTAGCCGGGGAAATGCGCCTGGGGCGACTCCAGAAAGGCCCCGAGCGCAGTGACGGCACGCTGCGCATCCGGACCGCTGGCCCGGATGCGCAGCAGGCTGCCCGTCTTCGCTCCGAGCGACATCAACGAAAGGATGCTGCGGCCGTCGACCCACTCACCGTCGCGACCGACTTCGATCTCGCAGTCGAATTTGCACGCCAGATCGGAGAACAAGGCCGCTGGTCGAGCGTGAAGCCCTATTTCACCCCGGACGGTGTATTCACGTTCGATCGATTCGGTCACCGTTCCTCTTCCGGCAGGATCTCGCTGGCGACCTTGATGTTGCGCTGGCCGTAGTCCCTGATCATCGGGGCCAGCTCCTCGAGCGGCTTGTCCTCCGTCAGCGAAGCGAGCTTGATCAACATCGGCAGGTTCAAGCCGGTCACGACCTCGACTCGGTGCTCCTTCATGAACGACAGACTGATGTTCGACGGTGTGCCACCGAACATGTCGGTCAACACCAGCACGCCCATGCCCTGTTCCGCCGCCCCGAGTTCCCTTGCGATCGCATTGCGCATTTCGTCCACGGACTGTGCCGGGTCGATTGCAACCGTTCTGAAATCCGGCGGCGACGGAACGATCTGCTTCAAGGAATTCACGAACTCCCGACCGAGTCCGTGGTGCGTCACCACAATGACACCCACCCTCATCGACTTCTCCCCACGTCCCGATGCTCGACATTCACGTCGCGACCTTCCCCACTCATCGCAGCCGCCAGCCCCTCGGCGATCGCGACCGACCGATGGTGCCCACCCGTGCAACCCACGCCAATGGTGAGATAAGCCTTCCCTTCCTGATCGTAGAGCGGCAGCAGATACCTGCACAAATCCCATAGCCGCTCGAACGCGCCCGCACCGACCTCACTCTCCAATACGTAGCGCGCCACCTCGGGATCCTGGCCCGAAAGCTCCCTCAGTTCATCTTCGAAGTAGGGGTTTGGCAGGAAACGCACGTCGAACAGCAATTCGGCATTGCTCGGGGAACCATAGCGGAAGCCGAACGACACGATATTCACGACAGTCGGGCGCGTCCGGCCCGACACGTATTCGACGACCGCAGCCTTCAGCTGGTGGACATTCAAATGGGTGGTGTCAATGATCTTGTCGGCCAGCCGAGCGACGTCACCGAGCAGTCGGCGCTCAGCCTCGATCCCATTCTCGACGCTGCCGTCCTCGGCCAGCGGGTGAACGCGGCGAGTCTCCCGATAGCGGTTCACGACCACGTCGTTGCTCGCTTCGAGAAAGATCAGTTCTACCCGCGGATAACTCTTGCGCAGCCCTTCGATGACCCGCGGGACCTCGCGCAGGAAGCGCACTTCGCGCGCGTCGATCGCGAGTGCAATCTGCTCGATCGGTGGGACCGCGTTGGCGCACAGATTCAGAAACTGCGCGATCAGCTGTGCGGGCAGATTGTCGACGCAGTAGAAGTCCTGATCCTCGAGTGCCGCCATCGCCGTGGTCTTGCCGCTGCCGGAAAGGCCACTCACGAACACGATCCGGGGGACGGCCTCAGTCACGGTGCATCATCTCCCGTCGCACGCGTTCATCGAGGCTCCGAGCCGCAACCACCCCCTGGGCACGCCGGAGATGCTCCTTCGCCGCAACCTCGACCACGGTCGCCATGCTGCCGCCCGGGCGCGCCGGCAGCGTCAAGGTCGGTAGCGAGACGCCGTCCAACTCCTCGTGCGGCCGATCGAGCCCGACGCGTTCGTACTCGAGGCCCTCACGCCACTTCACGAGGCGGCAAACCAGGTCGACTTCCATCGCCTCGCGGACCGCGTCGTGGCCGAACAGCTCCGGCACCGACACGAGGCCAAGTCCGCGGATCTCCATGAAGAAGCGGATCCGCTCGGGCGCGGTGCCGACCAGACGACCGCCCTGCCGACATCGAACTTCGAGGACATCGTCGGCGACCAGGCGATGGCCGCGCGACAGCAGCTCCAGCGCACACTCGCTCTTCCCGATTCCGCTGGGCCCGAGCAGAAGCGTCCCTACGCCGTGGACATCGAGAAGGGACCCGTGAAGCATCATGCAGGGGGCCTCGCTTGGTCTAGAGCGCTGCGTCCTCTTCTTCGATCGCGCGGATCACCTCTTCGAGGCTCTCGGCGTCAACCAGGCACTGGCGGAAGGCTGCGTTGCGGAAGAAGCGTGAGATGCGCGCCAGGGCCTTCAGATACTGGCCGCCGGAGTGTTCCGGGACGACCAGCAGAAAGAAATGGTGAGTCGGCTGGCCGTCGATGGACTCGAAATCGACGCCCTCGCTGCTGCGCGCAAAGGCCGCGACGAGCCGGTCGAGACCGGGCATTTTCCCGTGGGGAATCGCGACCCCCTCACCGATCCCGGTGCTCTGGAGCGCCTCGCGCTCGAGCAGGACCTCGAGCAGGCGATCGGCCTCGATCCGAGGCTCGACCTTGGCCAAGGCCGCCGCCATCTCCGCCAGCACGTCCCGTTTCGTCTGAACGCCGAGATCAAGGATCACGGCGTCCTTGACGAGGATGTCCATGATGTTCATCGAGGTCCCTCGTTCAAGCCGACTGAGGCTAGCCGACCTGGCGGCGTTTGGTTGATGAAAGGAGATTCATCGACTCGCGATATTTGGTGACCGTGCGGCGCGCAATGTCGATATTAGCGACCTTCAGCATCTCCGCGATTCGCTGGTCCGACAATGGCCGGCGCGGGTCCTCGTTGACGATCAAGCGACGAATTCGCGCCTTCACGCTCTCGCTCGCGACCGCCTCGCCCTCGACCCGATTGATGCTCGAATTGAAGAAATACTTCAACTCGAAGATGCCTTGCGGCGTGTGAACGTACTTGTTCGTGGTCACCCGGCTGACCGTCGACTCGTGCATCTCGATGTCGTCGGCGACATCGCGCAGGTTCAACGGCTTCAAATAGTTGATGCCTCGCTCGAAGAAACCACGCTGGTGCTTGATGATGCTCTCCATCACCTTGTAGATGGTCCGTTGTCGCTGATGGATCGATTTGATCAACCACAACGCCGACCGCACCTTGTCGTGGACATAATCCTTGGTGTCCTTCGAAACGGCGCCCTGGCCCTTCTTCGCGAGAACGTCCTTGTAGAGACCGTTGATACGCAGCCGCGGCAAGCCATCGTCGTTGAGTACGACGTGGAACTCGTCGCCGATCTTGTAGACGTAGATGTCGGGTGTGATGTAGACGGGTTCGTCGCCACCGAAGCCGCGCCCGGGGCGCGGCTCGAGCCGGCCGATCACGGTCGCCGCCGCCGCAACCTCCTCGATCGTGATGCCGAGTTGCTTCGCAACACCGCGGAAGTCTCGTTTGATCAGCCGATCGAGGCTTTCCTCCATGATGCACGACACGATCGGATCGTCGATCTCGAGCGCGCGCAACTGGATCGTGAGGCA
Source organism: Deltaproteobacteria bacterium (assembly GCA_019310425.1). Taxonomy (GTDB): domain Bacteria; phylum Myxococcota_A; class UBA9160; order UBA9160; family SMWR01; genus JAFDEI01. Next base: position 17,805 of record JAFDEI010000007.1, read on the forward strand.
TTCTTTCAAGTCCCGAGCTGCCACACCGGCCGGGTCGAGACCGTGGATCTTCGCGAGCGTGCGCTCGACCACCTCCAGCGCGACACCCGCCTGCCGAGCAATCTCGTCGATCGTCGAGCGTAGATAGCCGCGATCGTCGAGATTTCCGATGATGACGTTCGCCGCAACCTGCTCGTCTAGCGGCAGGGTAGACATCTGAAGCTGCCACTCGAGATGATCAGCCAGCGTCGGGCGGCGGGACATCGTGCTTTCGAACGACGGACGGTCGTCGGGGCTTACGGCTTCGCGAATTCCCGTTTGTGGATTCGAATTCATGTAGTCCTGCCACTCGAGGTCGGCGACCTTCTCGGCGTCCGTCGGCTCGCGTTCGGCCCCGGCCTCGAGCCCTTCCGCGGGGCCGGCGTCGGCGGCAGCACTCGCGGCAGCGTCGGTTTCCGCGGTGGCTTCGTCGCCGCCGCCCTCACCACCCTGCGAATCGGTTTCGTCGCCTTCGAGAACCTCTTCGAGAACCGGGTTCTCCTGGAGTTCCTGCTGAACCAAGCCCACCAGCTCGAGGCGGTTGAGCTGAAGCAGCTTGATCGCCTGCTGCAGCTGGGGCGTCATCACCAGCTGCTGGGTGAGCTTTAGTTGTTGTCTCAGTTCAATGGCCACGTCGTCATCCGAGCTGGAAGTCTTCGCCGAGATAGATCTCGCGAACCTGCGGGTCGTCTGCCACTTCCTCGGGCGTACCGTGCTTGATGATCGTCCCGTCCTTGATGATGTAGGCGTCGTCGCAGATCTTCAGTGTCTCGCGCACATTGTGGTCGGTGATGATCACGCCGATCCCGCGTTCTTTGAGCTGATCGACCATCTTGCCGATGTCGATCACCGCAATCGGGTCGATTCCCGCGAATGGTTCGTCCAGTAGCATGAACTTCGGGTCCAGCACCAACGCCCTCGTGATCTCGACGCGACGGCGCTCTCCGCCGGAGAGCGTGTCGCCCCTTCTGTTGGCCTTTTCGGTCAGACCGAGCTCCGCCAGGAGTTCCCGCAGCCGTTCCCGACGCACGGTTCGGCTCGGCTCGACGGTTTCGAGGATTGCGTTGACGTTGTCCGCGACGGAAAGCTTTCTGAAAATCGAGGGTTCCTGCGGAAGATACGTAATGCCGAGGCGCGCCCGGCGGTACATCGGCAAGTCGGTGATCTCGGTATCGCCGAGGAAAACCTGCCCGCCGGACGGCCGGATCCCCCCAGCCATCATGTTGAAAGTGGTGGTCTTGCCGGCACCGTTCGGGCCGAGCAAGCCGACCACCTGCGCGGGCCGGACCGTCAAATCGACGGAGTGCACGACCTCCCGATCGCCGTAGCGCTTGGTCAGCCCCGTACCCATCAACAAGCTCATCGGCACGCCCCCTGCGGCGATGCAGCATCGCCGCCGATGATCACCTTCGCGCCGCCGCCCACCTTCACCGTGTCAGCCTGGAGATCGAATTCGATCCACTCACCCGCGACGCAGTCGTCACCCTCGCGGAGCTCGGCATTGCCGCGGCAGACCAGCATCTCCTTGGAGCGCTCGTAAGTGGCACTGTCGCAACGGGCCTCGTTCTTGCGGTTCGACATGCGCACGCGTCCGGTCGCCACCAATCGCTCGGGCTTACTCGAGTCGGGCGGATAGAAGGCCTCGAGCCGGTTCGATTTGATCGTGACGTCGTCCTGGGTCACGACGACGTTCTGGGTGAACAACAGCTTCCGCGCTCCGCCGTAGCGCTCCGATTCGAGCTGGTCGGCACGAATCGAAATCGGCCGACCGCTATCGAACGCAATTCCGAACCCACCCTCGGACGGTGCCGCGGACACGGCCGGCGCGTCTTCGGGCGAGGTTCCGCCAGCCCCATCGAGCACCTGTCGAGTGAGATCCTCGACAGCCGCCTCGAGCTGATCGGGCTTCAGAATCTCGGCCACGTAGGTCCCGAGGATCTCACCGGTCGACGCCGATCGCAGCCGCACTTCCACGCTGATGGGGACGCCGATCCGCGTGATTCGCCCCACGACGAGCGCCTCGACCTCGGCCTGTTTCGACCACGCCTGCACGGTTTCGGCCGTTGGCTCGGCATCCGCCTCGACCGAGAGTTCGGCCGGTCCGACGATCTTCTGCACTCCCCGCGTGCCGATCCGATCCGCGAGCAACTGGTCGATGTCGGGCAGAACGACGTCAGGCGCCGCTCGGCGCTCGAACGGCGCCACCGCGATCGACACTGCCGCAGCGGAAGCGGGCGCGGGCAACGCCACGGCCAGCGTCGTGATGCCGGCGAATAAGCCCCCGAACCACACCGCAGCGGCAAACGAGCCGGACCGGTTCATTGATTCTGCTCCACCGACACGTTGCCCAACATCCGGAATTTCCTCTCGTTCACGTGGTACTCGAAACCATCGGCACGGAAGCTGCCGGTGTCATCGTTCATCTGGATCGGCGCGCTGGTGTGCAACAGCCCCGATTCGTGATGGTATTCGACCCACGGAGCAGAGTACTTCTGCCCATCGGCCGTGGTGCCACGCACCTGCCCCTCAGCCCGAAAGTCGTTGGTCTTCACGTTGAGTTCAGCACGCTCGCAAGTCATGTGAAAGCTGTCACCGTCATCCTCGTCGGTGACGACCGCGCGGACCACCTCGAGATCGGCGACATCGCGATCCGGGAAGAAAACCGCGATTTCGGAATGCAAGATGAGCTCACTCCGATCATCGCGGCTACCGACGAAAGTCATTCCCGTCGCGCGGAGTTCGGTCTCGCCTTCGGCCGACGAAGTCGAAACGGCGGCCACCGCCAACAGCAGCGCTACGACCGCCCGCGAACTGCGCGGACCACGTCGCACGGGGTGGAGCCAATTGCGCAAGGGACTCATGCAATAATCATACCGGCATGGAGCCGACCCAACAACAAGAATTGCCCGGATGGACTCAGGGGGTCTGGCTGGTTTCGCGGGTTCCGTCAGGGTTTCGCGGATTGGACAACCGCGTCGGCTCGGAAATTCGCGGCGTCTCGTCCTTGTGGCCGAAGATCGCCTTCAGCGGCCCCAGGGACCCGATCCAGTGGGTGGGACGGAAGATCAAGTAATCCAACGCAACACCCACCGGGTGCAACACATAGGCAGCGATCCGGAGCGGGTGCCCGGCGGAATGCGGCTCGTAGTCGTCGCTCGCCGCCGTTGACGCGACGAGCAGCAAACTCGAGACCACGGCGATCAGCATGAGCCGCATCGGTTTACTCTTCATCATGCCCCGCAAGCGTATCAGGTTTCCGGGCGATGTCGCCGCGATGGCCCCTCCCCCACGGGAAGGCCGCTTTCCGAGAGGCGACTTCGTCACCCGGCGATCACTGGAACGAGTTCAGCGCTCGGAGCCCTCCGGATCGGTCGAAGCGACGTCGGACTGAAGCTCGCTGCCCTCGGAGGCGGGCTGCGCAGGCGCTGCGCGCCCCGGGCCGAGCAGACGGCGCAGCATCACCTCGACACTCTCGGTGTCGAGGCCCCGGGTCGGTGCCGCAAACGCCGCCCACAGCAGGAATGTCACCGAGAAATTCGTGATCGGAGAGTTGAACATCGCCTCGGCGATCGGCAGCAGGTCGCGCCAGAGTGACGATTCTCCAGCGGGAATCGGCTGCCTCGCCCCGTTCACTACCGTCGCGAACGCCACCAGTTCGAATATGAAGAATACGAAGAACACAGCCAACGGGACCGGCAGCGCCCATGCGAGCCGACGCCGCGGCATCGGGGTAGCGAGTATCAACGCGGCAAGGGTCGCCAGCGGCCAGAAAAGACGACGGTAGCTGCTGAACGTCACGCGCCAGTCGTACTTCAACATGCCTTTCGTGCGCCCGAGCATGTTCGTATCGGCGCGGCCGCGACGGGTCTCCGCGTCGGGGGGCTCGAAGCGGACCGAGCGGCCATCGGAAAGTGAGCCGAGTATCGCGTTGCCGACGGCGTGGACCGCATGCTGCGTGACTTCGCGAGTGCCCGGGATGAATGCAATCAGCGTCACGAAGAACGCAACGTGGAGCAAGAACGTAGGGACCGGCTTACGCGGCATCGGCAATGGGAGACGGCGCCGGCGTCTCCCAGCGAACCCAGAGTATCCACGTCACGATGGTGACGACGATCAGCACTCCAGGCCAGACCACCTCATGCGCGGTCTTGAAGAAATCGGAGAAGAAGATGCCCATCCAGTACAGCGTCACGATCCGGAGAATGTTCAAGACCTGGAGCAGTACGATCCCGATCGCGAGTCCACGGAATCGCGCACCCCAGGAAACCGGAAACGCGAGCACGGCGGCGGCCAGCAACGAGCAGACCTGGATTGCGTCGCAGCCCTGCGCAACCGCAACCGCAAAGTCGCTTCCGGAAATCTGCGACCCGACAACTTTGACCTCGGTGCCGAACAGATTGAGAACCCATCCGCTGATCGCCGCGAGCACATCCAAGTACGACTTGAATGCTCCACTGTCCAACGCGACTGCGTAGTAGACGACTTCGGAAACGACCGCGAAGAAGCCGAACAGCAACGCGAAACGCAGCCAGGGCTCCTGCCCGGGCGGAGGATCTTCGCCTTCGCCCACGACGGTCGGTGACTGCGGGAATGTTTGCGGTTCCGGCTCACTCAAAGCAGCCGTAGTCTAACCCAACCCAACCAGTCGGCCCGCGCAGCGACCGGGATCACCGTTCAGGGGTTCACAAGTTCGGTGAGTGCGCGCACCCGGCGGGCCAGCGTCTGACAGATACAGATCGCGATCGCGGGCAGCTCTTCCATCACCCGCAGCAGGTCGTCGCGACCGATCCGCAGCAACTCGACTCGTTGATCCTCCGCGACGACATCCGCGGTGCGGCGGGCACCTTCGAAGATCGCGACCTCGCCGAAGAAGTCCTTCGGGCCAAGCTGCGTGAGCACGGTATTGCCCGTGCTGATCGCCACCGTACCTTTGACGATGATGTACATGCAGTCGGAGTACTCACCCTCACGCGAAACCAGCGTCCCGGCCGGGTAATTCTCCTGTTCCACCAGCTCGGCGACGTTCACCAGCTGGCGGGTCGTCAGCCCCTCGAACAGGGGGACGCCGCGGAGGATCAACGCGCATTCGACCGGACTCAGCACTTTGTCATCGTCGTCCACATCGGAGGTCACGGCCAGTCGCGCGCGTTCGCCGAAAATCGCAGCCGCGAACGTCCGAGTAAGATCATCGGGACTCCGGATCAAGGCCTCGGCCATCTGTTCACCCGACGGTACCCGGATCCCCAGCGCGCGAGCCGCAGCTCGGCCACGATCGGCCACGCTGCGATCCTCCATCAACGGCAACAGGGTCTCCTTTTCACCCGGAGACAGCAGCGCCTCGAGGGCCTCGACGAGAATCGCGTACTGCCGACTACCGCGCGCGCGGCGCAGGGGGTCCGCGAGGGCGTAGATCCGATCGTCGTCGTGCACCGCGCCGAGTAGCTGCAACGCGGTGTGGATCCCCTCGTCGAGTCGCTCGCCGAGCCGCTGGAGGATGATCGGTGAGAATTCGGCGTGCGCACAAGCGTGGAGCTCGACCAGCTTGTGCCGAATCGAATTGAGCTCACTCTCGTACAAGCGCTGCAGGGTGTCGCCCCCGAGCTCGAGTTCGCGAACCAGTGGCAAGATCGCCTCGCGTGCGCTGCGTTTGCCGAAGGAGAGCTCGACCAGCAGCGCATCGGTCGCGAGCAACCCCAATTCTCGCACCGCGTCGACGGCGGCTGCGCGCACACCGTCCATCTCCTCGCCGCCGTCGCATGCCACCTGTTTCACGAGCCAACCCGCGTGCTCTTCGAGCCCGACATGACCGACGAAACGCACGACCGCCTCCCGGACCCTCGGGGCATCGTCTTCCTGCCACGTCAGGACGAGGTCGGTTGCATCGGCAGCCGCCTCCTGGTGGTTCGCCGCGATGTCGGCGAAGGCCACGGCCTTATCCGCACGATCCTCGATCGGTGTCGGGCTCGAGACGAATTCCGCGAGCAACCGACGCCACTCGTCGGACGGCTGCCCACGGAGTAGCTCGGCGCGATACTCCTCGCGGGCCGTACGTCGTAGATCCGGGTCCGCGTCGCGGATCGCGTCGTGTAACGCCCGCGCGAGATCGGGAACGCCCTGCGGTGCGGCACCGCGGCGATGCAACGCTGCGGCGGCGGCCAGCCGAACCGCGGCCGAGCGGTCGCCGAGTGAACGCGCGAGGATGCGATCACCGCCGTTCCCGCGCGTCGCCATGCCCTGAGTCACGCGTCCGTAGGCCTGCACGACATCCGAACGGTCGCAATCACTCAATTCGATCCCCTCGTCGAGTATCTCGGCGAGCTGGGCCGCCGCTGAGTGACTGTCGAGATCGGCAATCACCGCGCGCTCGAGAACGCGGTCCAGCGCTGCGATCAGCAAGGGTCGTGTGGCGGGAGCCGCCTCGGATGCCGCTTTCGCGAAAATCTCGGAAGCCAGGCCGGGATCCGCCTCTGAAACCAGGTCGATCGCGATCCGGCAGCTGGCGGGGTCCGGGTCGAGCAGATGGACCCTGAGGCCGCGCAGCGTATTGGGGTCGAGCATCTCGGCCAGGTCGAAGTCCTGCCCGAAACGGGGACGACCCGACGATGCCTGCATGAGCAACGCCGGGTAGGCGCGCCACAGCACCAGCGCGACGACCAACCACAATGCAGAAACCGGAAGTGCGAGGAAGCCCACCCAGACCGCTGTGCCGACCTCCACCGCGAGCATCGTCGCAAGGTTTCCCACCGCACCGCCCGCGCGTTTCACCGGGCCTTCGAGCAACGCCATGGCGCGTGAACGGAACCCTTCAGGTAGCAGGTTGAAGAGCACACGAATCGCGGGATCGTAGACGGCGTTGTCCTGAAGTTTCGTACCCGCCATCGCGGCAACGCCTACCGGTAGGCTCAGGCGGACACTCAACCCCATGAAACCGACCAGATAGATGAGCGGCGAGATCGCGGCCGAGAGCGGGATACCGATGCGGCGATAGATATTCGAAGCGAGGCCGATCTGCGTGGCGAGCACACCCACGCTGATCCAACCGCGAAACTTCGAGTAGAAATCCATCAGCCTCTCCGCACCGTCTTCCCCCTGCGTTGCGAGGTCGGCCACGTACGAGAACTGGAAATAGAGCATTGGCCCGAGTAGCCCGCTGCAGACGGTCATCACCAACAACAGACGAAACAAGCGATTTTCATTCCACAGCTCGTGCAGCTTTACCGCGACGCCACCCTCCGGCTCGCCGCCATTGCCTGCGAGGTCGCGGACAGCCGTCGCTTCGACCGGCCCACCGATGCGCGTGGTGCGAAAGCGACGCAACGGCCATGCCGCGACACCGGCCAGCACCAACGCCCCACCCGAGAGTGGAAACAGCCCGGCGATGCCGATCGAGTGGCTGAGCGGATCGGAGGCGAAGCTCCCGAGAATCGTGCCGAGTGTCATTCCCGCCATCAACGGCGCAAACAGCCGTTTCGCCTGGCGACCGTTCAACAGATCACCGAGCGCGAGGAAAAACACCAGCAGGCCGATCGATTGCAGTTGCTTCGAGGCAATCAACGCCAGGACGAGACCACTCGTGAGCTCCTGCGCGACCATGAACCACAGCGGCACCAGCGCGACTCCGAGGATGACGAGCACGACGGGAAGCAGCCTGAGTCGATCGCTGCGATCGGCGATCCGCCCGACCATGTAAGTGCTTCCGACCAGCAGCAGCGAGTTGACGAGGAAAGCCAAGGGCAGGAACTCGACCCCGACCCCCTTGAGGAAGAGAGTCTCGGAGGCGTTCTTGACCGAAACATCGGCCCAGCCCAGCAGGAAGAGCACTCCTGCCGCCCAGAAGAACAACCTTCCTTCACCGGGCTCGATTCCGAGCTTCCGCAACATGAGAACTACTCCAACCCCTGCGCACGATATCACCCCCCGATAGGGGAACCAGCCCTCATCTTCAGCGATTCCGCGGACTTTCGTAGCCATCCCGAGTCGCCCAGAAGATCGGGAGCCTGCGCTAAAGTGTGCGGCATGATGACCCACACTCCTCTGCGTGCATCACTGGTTTGTCTCACCCTCTTGCTCCTACCTCTCGCCGCTTTCGGCAAGAGTGCAGTGACGCAACCGGCCAGCCTGCCCGACTCGGCGACACTCACGAAGTGGATCGAGGAAACCAAGCAGTCACCGAAAGGGCCGTTCGACGCCATCAAGTGGTTCTGTGCCGACGGAACGATCCTGCCGCCGAAAGCCTATGCCTGTGCGAAGCACGGCGGCGGAATCCAGCATGGCCTCTATATCGATCGGATCACCAAGATGCGCGAGGGCGGCTACGCGGTCGCCAACCTGATTGCCGATCTGAAATACGATCAGTTCGCAGGCGAAGGGGCCGACCTGCTGACACTGAGCCAGATCCTGGTCGAGCGATATCTGGTCGGCGTCGACAACGGCTGGATCTTCCGCAACGCCTATACCTACCGCGGTGCGTTCCAGATCGAAGACGAAGAGGCCGCCGCGGCTGTGATCGTCGCCGCCATGATCCTCGACCCGGCCTGGCGGACACCGGAACGCTTCATGATGGTGCGCGAGACCGTGCGGCTGTTCCCGCTCCAGGGCGACACGGATCTGGCATCGAAGGTCCGCAACATGGCGATCCAGATCGCGGACAAGGACTCCGGCTTCGCCAAGCTGCGCGCAAAGATCCACGGCGCGCCGCAACGCGAAGACGCGGCTTCGGTCCGGAGCTACGCAGAGACGAAGGGAAAGCCGGAAATCGCTTCGCTGTACCAGGAGATCGCGCGAGACATCGAGTCTCTCTACGCAACCGCAGGCTCGATTGCCGCGATCCAGGATCTCGCGAAGCAGACGCAGAATCCCAGCCTGGCCGATTTCCTCCGCAAGGCTGCCAGACGCCTCGAGTCCAACAGCGACCCGGTCACGCGAATCGAAGCGGCGAGCCAGCTCATGGCCAAACTGCGTGTGATGTTTCAGAAGTCCCAGGTCGACGCGAGCGGCCTCGAGATCCTCCAGGCCAGTCTCGCCCTCGAACGCGATGCGTTCACCGCCGGCAACACGCTGCTGTCGAACCTCTCGAAGGCCAACCGCCGCGAGCGCATGCGATGGTTGAGCGTCAGCTCCGAGGGCCTCTACGGCGCCGGTTTCCTGAGCCGCCGGCAGTTCGCGGAGCTGCGCGGCGAGACCAACAAGGTCGCAAGCAAACGCAAGGTCAACGTCAAGCGCTACCGCGAAATGCTGAACTACCTCGCCCGCGTGCCGGAGTGGTCGTCACGCTGGCTGGAATTCAACTTCGGGCGAGCCGTCGCGGGCTTCGCGACCTTCGAGCCGCTCGCGCACCTCTACCCGCAGGACCGCCTGCGCGGGAGCCCGGTGCTCTTCTTCGGCGCGGTCCTCGACAGCCTGGTCCTCGATGCGAACCAGCTGGCGGGCGTGCGTGGCGAATTGTTCGGCCGCAATATCGGAGCGGGCCTGCGTGGGCTCAACCCCGGCATCGCACGCGGCACGATCCACACTCCGAAGAACCTCGAGGGGGTCGGGAGCTTTGATCGCGAGGGCATCTACCTGCTGCCCGAGACGGTCTCCGACCTTCCCCCGGTATCCGGCATCCTGACGCAGGGTGAGGGAAGCTCGCTCTCCCACGTGCAGCTGCTCGCTCGGAACCTCGGCATTCCGAATGTGGTCGTGACCGAGTCACTGCTGCCCGAATTACGCAGCCTTGCCGGGAAGCGCGCGGTTCTCGCCGTCAGCCCCGGCGGCGTGGTTCAACTCAACAGCGACGGCCCGCAGTGGGACGCGATCTTCGGCACTGACAAGGGCGAGGTCGCCGACACCTCGGTCGAGATCCGTCCCGACCTCGAGAAGCTCGACCTCGACAAGACCGGTATCCTCGAAATCAGCAAGCTTCGCGCGACCGACTCGGGTCGTTCTTCCGGGCCGAAGGGCGCCAACCTCGGCGAGCTCAAGTTCTACTTCGGTGAGCAGGTCCCCGACGGCGTCGTCATCCCGTTCGGCACGTTCCGGAAGGTGCTCGACCAGCCGCTCGAACCCGGCGGGCCCAAAGTCTTCGACTGGATGAAGCAGAGCTACGCAGAGATCGCAGAGCTCGACTCGAAACCCGAGGCGCAGAAGAAGCAGGTGTCCGCTTTCCTCGCGAAGCTCCGCGAGTGGATCACAAACGTCGATATCGGTGATGATTTTCGCAACAGCCTGCGCGACACACTCGAACGGAAATTCGGCCCCGATGGAACCTATGGCGTCTTCGTTCGCAGCGACACCAACGTCGAGGACCTCGCCGGCTTCACGGGAGCCGGCTTGAACCTCACGGTGTTCAACGTCGTCGGCTTCGACAACATTCTCGCCGCGATCCATGACGTGTGGGCGTCGCCGTTCACCGAACGCGCCTACGGCTGGCGCCAGGGCAACATGAGCGATCCCGCCTACGTGTTTCCCGCGGTCGTTATCCAGGTCGCGTTTCCATCCGAGAAATCCGGCGTGATGGTCACCACCGACGTCGACCAGGGCGTTCCGGGCTGGCTGTCGATCGCCGTCAGCGAAGGCGTCGGCGGTGCGGTAGACGGCCAGGCCACCGAATCACTCCGCGTCAACTCCAGGACCGGTGAAGTGCAATTTCTCGCACAAGCGACCGCACCCGAGCGAACCGTACTGCTTTCGACCGGCGGAGTCGGCATGGCCCGTGCGAGCGGAACTGCGGCGGTGTTGAAGCGCGAAGAGATCGACAAGCTGATCGCGTTCGCAAGTGACGTCTCCAAGTTCCCATCGCTACGCGACGAGCAGGGCAACGAATTGCCCGCGGACATCGAGTTCGGCTTCAAGAACGGCACGCTCGCAATGCTCCAGATCCGCCCGTTCGTCGAGAGCGCCGCTGCTCAGCAGAACCTGTACCTACAACAGCTCGACGCGGGCCTGAGCGAGCGAGAACAGGCCATGGTCGATATCGACGGCATGCCGGGATCGGTAACGCCGTAGTCGCGTATCAGAGACGGCGCAGGCGCGGGCAGCTGCCCGCGCCGATCAGGACGTCACGCCGTAGATGATGTCGTCGAGGGCCGTGATGATCTGGTCGAGCCAGACAGCGCCGTTCTTGTCGTTGCTGAGGACGACGGCGATGTACTTCCGGCCGTCGTGTTCGACGATCGCGCTGTCCGAGTGGTAGGTGCTCCAGGAACCCGACTTGCGGAACAGGGCTGCGGACGGATCCGTGCGACCCAACGCTTTCACGAACTTGTGTTTCAGCAGTGAATTGCCGAGGATGTCCTTCATCTTCCGGCTGTGTTCCGGCGTGACGAGCTTCTCGGTCTCGAGCAGGTAGTAGAAGCGCGCCACCTGCATCGCGGTCGCGCCGTGCGAGAGGTTGTGCAGCGGATCGCGCCGCCACAGTCCCGACTTCGCGTAATCCTTGCCCACCCAGAGGCCGCCGTTGTGCTTGGGATCGTAGAGGCGATAGCGCGGCGACAGCAGAACACGCGCAATGTACTCCTTGCCGACTCGCTGCATCATCTCGGTCGCCGCCGTATTCGATGAGGCCTTGATCATCTTGTGCAGCTGCCATTCGGTCTCGAAGTCAAGCTTCATCTTGCCTTCGGCAATCTTTTCGAACGCTCCGAGCAGCACGGCGATCTTCGGCAAGCTCGCCGCGTACATCATCACGTCGCCGTTTATCGAGGCCACGCGCGGCTTCGCCTTGTGAGTGACGTCGACCAGCACGACGGCCAGACGCTTCCGGCGCGCGTCGTCTGCGAGCTTCAGACGCTCGAGTGCAAGCGTGACGTCCTTCTGCAGCTGTGCATCGACGTAATCCCACAGGGGCGCGTCATCCTCGAAAGGCGCAATCTCGTCGAGCGCGTGCATGCCCTTGAGGATCCGGTCTTCGATCACGTCCCAAGGGACGTCCTCGGGCGCCGGAACCGCGATCGAGCCACCGGGAATCTCGTCCGCAACAGCGGCTCCCCCCGCGAGCAAGGCCAACAGGGTCAGGAGACCGATCAATCTACGGCTATTCGGTGCCATCCGGCAAAATCGCCTCCGAAGCTTTGCGGTGCTCACGAATCAGCACCACCGCGAACCAGATCCAGACCAGAACCAAGGCCACGTTGAACGCGAAGAAGGTACCGGTCTCCAGATCCAACCACTGAACCCCGATCAGGATCGTCAGCGCCGCCAGACCGTCCCCCATCCGGACATAAAGGGTATCGATCGCCGGCTTCCCGCGAAACTTCATCTCAGAGCTCACCGGCAGCCAGAGCACGTGTCGCGCGGTGTTGTTGAGCGAGTAATCCGTAGCATTTTCGGCGATCTTCATGAGCTTCACGATCGCGAGAACGGGCAGGAGCGCCATGATGGTGTAGGAGATCAGCGCGATCACCGGCAAGATCATCAGCAACGGCGCGAAACCTCCGTATTTGAGGAGCCGCGACGCCACCAGCGATTGCAGCGCCAACGCTACGATGTTCACCCAGAAGAAAAAGTTCCCATAGAAGGCCGTCGTGCCGCTCTTGACGAATTCGTCTACCGCCCGCTCCCCGACGATACCCTGCTCCACGACCTGACTCGTGAGAGACTCGTTCACCACGGCGTACAGCAGGTTTTCGCCGTTCGTATTGACCCAGTTGAGCAGCAGCGTCACAAGCGCGGCTGCGAGGATGAAGCGGCTCACGAAGACCAGGCGTGCGCCACTCAGCAGAAACTGGAGTCCTTCGCCCTTCTGTTCTCCATCACCCTCGGGGGACAGCGGCGCCTGAGTCACATCGACGGCCTTGCCCGCGTCACGCTCGCGCGCCTCCACGATGCGCGTGAGCACAATGGACGCCAGCAGTGGAGCAATGGCGACCAGGAGCAGGTACTCGTTGGGCACGACGGCGGTCTTGGTCACCTCGTCCACTCGCGTCAACTCGCCGACGATCCACGACGCCGCGGCCGCGCCCGAAGTCGCACCGATCGCGATCATCGGCATCATTCGCTTGCCGCGTTCGTCGGTGTAGATGTCCGCGCAGAAGGTCCAGAACTGGGCGACGACGAACACCCCGAATATCCCCACCCAGAGATAGAAGAGGATCCCGGACCACGGAAGCTTCCCGAAGAAGACGTCCGGCTGAAGGAAGAAGAAGACCAGCATGTTCGAGATGCAGAACAGGGTCGCGCGCGTGAAGAGCGGCGTTCGTCCCCAGCGCACTGCGAGCTGCCCGTACCAGCCGACGATCGGCAGAAGCAGCAGGGCCTGCGCGAAGCTCGAATACGCCTTGACCTCGATCGGCGCGAGCCCCACGATACCCGAGATCGACAGCCAACCTTCGCGCAACGGCTTGATGAAATAGTAGGCGCAGAGGATCAGGAAGACGTTCGCGAACATCAGCAGCGCAGTCGGCCCCTCGCCGGGGCGGACCTCGGTGAAGATTCGCAGGATGCGCTCGGTCCTCGAAAGCTGATTACTGGCCACGATTCCGACCCCGGGGCTCAAGCCCCCGCGCCCGCAATGTAGTATCGGGTGCGGCCCGAAGCGAGGCGGAAGCGCGGATTGTTCGAATCATCCAGATCCGGGCGGATCGAGGGCGAGGGCGAGGAGAACTTTGCTGGGCGAGCCTTCGAGCACACGGAGTGTTGGCTCTGGATCAGAACTCCACGTCGTTGAACGTCAACGCGACCTGCCAGGTCTTGAACGACAAGGTATCGCCGACCGCAGCTGCCGCGTACGCGATCGATTCATGGACCTCTTCCAGCAGCACGATCCCGCGAACCCGCTGCACCTTGCCGCTCAGATGCTTCGAAACCCAGCCGATTCGCTGGAGCATGTCCGCGATCAGGTCGGCGCCGTCATCGCAGCCGGCCACCATCACCACCACCAGACCACCCTGGGCATCCCGGGCGAGCAGGTCGATCTCGCCCACCGCCGACGTATACCCGACTCCCTGCGGCGTGCCCTTTTCGCTGGTGTAGATGGACAGACCGGGCTCGAGGAGCTCGGGTTGTTCGGCCAGCATCGCACGCAGTCCGTCCGGATCCGGTGAACCGACGGCTCGCGTCTTCGATCCGCTCGACACGGTCGGCGGATCGTCCTTCTCCTCGATCTCGTCCGACTCGGCCTCGCCCTTCGGAGCCCCGACCCGCGAGGGAACGTTCAATTCGACCTCAGCCGGCTCGTTCAGCTCGACTTCGGCGGGTTCTTCCAGCTCGACCTCGGGCACTTGATCCGTCATCTCTTCCACCTCGGCGGTCACGTCCAGCTCCTGGGAATCTCGGAGCTCGACATTCGTTTCACAGTCGGCCTGCGGCAGTGCCGTCCGCAAACGCGTCGGGCGGTCGGGCGTTCTCTGAATCGCGTTGCTTCCGCAATTCGGGCAGGCACTCCGCCCCTTGGCAATGCGGGTATTACAGACCTTGCAGAACATTCTGTTCTCCCTGGAATGAGCATCCGGGAACACATCAACGCGTCGGAATCATGCTGTCTATCGGCGAATGGACGCATGCCCTAGAGCGAAATTCGCGCCCGGAACGTCGATCAGACGCGCGTCCATCACAGCGAGCGCTGGTTCACCGCGCTCGCACTTCTCGGGCATCAGCGCCCGCTTCCCGTTCCTCAGCCCCGCGAATGCCCAGAAGCGCAGAACCGCGATATCTGTCGCCGTTGCCGGATTCATGGAATTCGTAGAGGTGAAGCACGAATACTACGAGCCGTGAGTGCGTCGAAGCTAGCGAACGGAAGGCCGGTCGGGCAGAATTCACGACGTGGCGCGAATACACCTTTGTCTCGGAGCTCTGCAATTCTTGCTGGTCGTGGCCGCACCGCTTCCACTACACGCAGACGAACACACCCTCGAGGACCACACCACGCTCTCGAGCGAGACCGACGCCGGCCCGGGCCTGTGGAGCGTAGCGCCCGAACGGGCCAACGAAGCGACACCCAGCGACGAGCAGCGCCGCACGATCGAGCAGCTGCAGGCGATTGGATACGTAGCCGGCTCGAGCGAGCCACGCGGCAACGGGATCACGTTGAACGACCCAGCCCGCGCATGGCCCGGAATCAATCTCTACACCTCGGGTCACGAACCCGTCGCGATCCTGATGGACATGGAGGGGCGTGAACTCCACCGCTGGAAATTCGAGTACCGCGACGCCTTTCCGGACTCGATCTGGGTCGACCACCCCAACACCGCGTGGTGGCGGCGCGCCTATCTCTACCCCAACGGCGACCTCCTCGCGATCGTCGAAGGCTTCGCCCTGCTGAAGCTCGACAAGAACTCGGAGCTGCTCTGGGCCAGCCCCGTCAGCGCCCACCACGACCTCGACATCCGTCCAAACGGCGATATCTACGTCCTGACTCGCGAGGCGAGCATCATTCCGAGAGTGAACCCGGAGGATCCGGTACTCGAAGATTTCATCACGATCCTGCGACCGGACGGAACGGAGAAACAGAAGGTCTCGCTGCTCGAAGCATTCGAGAGTTCGAAGTTCGTGAACCTCTATCGCTCGCAGAATCGGAACCACGGCGACCTTTTCCATACCAACAGCCTGGAAGTCCTCGACGATCGCCTCAGCAAGCGCATGCCCGCCTTCCGGGCCGAGCGAATTCTCATTTCGATGAACAACCTGAGCGTGATCGCCGTCGTCGATCTCGATCAGCAGCGCGTGGAATGGGCGGTCAAGGGCGGCAGCCGCGGCCAGCACGACCCGAAAATACTCGACGACGGCCATCTGCTGCTGTTCGACAACCGTTCGACACCCGGCGTTTCGAAGGTGCTGGAGTTCGACCTCTCGAAGGGGCGCACGGTCTGGCAGTACCGCGGCACGAAGCAGCATCCGTTCTTCTCGAAGCATCTCGGAACCGCACAGCGCCTCCCGAACGGCAACACGCTGATCACCGAATCCGAATCCGGTCGTGCGTTCGAGGTAAGCCACGACAAGCGGATCGTCTGGGAGTTCTTCAATCCCCATCGAGCCGGCGAGAACGATCGCTATATCGCGACGATCTTCGAGTTGCTGCGCCTGCCGCTCGACTTTCCGCTCGACTGGCTACCGAAGCACACGGGCGGCTGACGGGCGGCTCAGCCTTCGGAATCGATCACGCCGACGGGCGGCGGTTCGGTCGGTGCGCCGGGAATCACGATCCGCGGTGGAAACCGGAACGCGAGTTCGAGATTCTCCCTGAAATCGTGGTGGTTGTAGATCTTCCGCTCGATCACTTCGATCGAAGCGAGGTTCGCGACCACCCATGCCGGTGCGCGGCCGGCTTCGACCGCGCGCCGGTACAACCCCGGGCCGACGATCGCCGCATCGCGCTCGATGCGAACGATGTCCTTCGAAAGCGGGATCAACGGCGTCTTGTGCCCGGGCTTGAGCCAGCCCGCCTCGGTTCGCGCGAGCACTGCGTCGGTCAGGCCGAAGCCGTGCACCCAGCGGTCGCGAATTCCGACGTATTGCCTGCGGCACCAGGTGCCCGCGAGTATTCGCGCGTAGCCCCGGGCCGCGACCTGCCGCCCTGCCCCACGCAGCATTTCGGGATTCATCCTGGCCGAGAACAGCTCCGGCTGGAGGCTCGCATGCCGGCGATGCCAAGCTGCATCGTCGATGAAATCGACGGGCTCGTGCCCGCCCCCACCGAAGAAGGGGTGTACGGAGAGCTGAGGGGGGACCATGAAGAAGACTCCCAGCGAGACGCCGAGCATGGTCACCGGACCCAGTACCCGCCGTCGCCCCACATCGCGACCGCACATCGCCGCTTCGAGAATTCCGGCTGAAGCACAGACCGCAAGCGAAAAGGGAAACGCCAGGTACCAGTAGTGGACGTGGCTGCCGCCGACGCGGGCCACATAGGCCGCGATCACTCCCGCGATCACGAGCATCGCAATGCGTTCGCTCGCGTGAGATCTGGACTCAGCCGTACCGGACTGCTTCGCACGTTGGCGCACGAAGAGCGCGACCCCGACCACCACGGCAGCGAATCCTGCCACGTGATAGGTCCCGGCAGTGTCGAGGAGGTAACGCCAGCCCTGCTCGAAATGAACGCCGTCCTTCAGATAGAAGGTATTGGGAAGCAGATCCGCGTAATAGTGGATTCGAAACACCAGCCAACCACCACTCGCGACCATCGAGGCGACGAGCAACGACCATGGAAATTCCCGAAATCGCCACCACACGAACAACGCAGCCAGGCCGACTGCGAGCGCGAGCTCCGGCCGAGCCAATGGAGCGAGCGCGAGCAGCGCCGCAAGCCACCGCGACTGCGGCCGCAGCAAGTACAGCGCGAGCGTGGGTGCCATCAGGTGCGCGAGTGGAGTCTCGAGTCCGGAGGTGAAGAACGAGTCCAGCCCATAATTGGTGACGAGATATGCAAGCGGCAGGTTCAGGATCACGGAATCGCGTGGAGAGAGTTCCCGGTTGAGAGTGACGAGCAGAGCCCAGAAACCCATGAAGGCAGCACATCCGACGCCCGTGACGATCGCGGGCCAACTCAGCCCGAGCACCCGCAATGCGATCAACAACAGGCAGTGGAGCGGGCTACTGAATCCCTCGACGAATTCGCCCGCGTTGTAGACGAGACCGAGCTTCATGAACAGCAAGTTGTCGACGTAGCGGAAGTAGACGAAGGAATCGTCCATCAGCCAGCGATATCGCACGACGAGCGTGAGGCCAATCGCGAGGTACAGCCATTCGAGTGCGGTCGGGCGCGGCAACGCGACGTTCCGCGTGGGCGCGCTCACCGAGTCCTCCTGTAGCCGAGGACCTCGGCATCCCATTCGTAATAGCGATCGAGGTCCGGGTGCGCGCGCAGCTCGTCAGGTGCGGTCACGACATTGCCCAACCGCTGCCTGCCGCGCTTTCCGATCAGCAGGTAGTCCGGTTTGCGCGAGAAGACGTAGTCGGGGTTCGACCGCTGGTGACCCGGCAACGCATAGCGCTCGTCGCCCACTGAGCGTTTCGAACGCGCAATCGTCGGATCGACCAGACCGAGGATGTCGAGGATCGGCAGCTCCGAGTGAAATCCGAACGACCCGATTGCGCCCGTTGCGACCAACGCGATCTCCTCGTCGCGCTCCAGCAATACAGCGGCTCGACGCTCACCAAGGCGCTCGCTCTTCGCATCCTCCTCACGTTCGCGAGCCAGCAGTCGGATCCGTGGTGCCTTCACAATAGCGTCCCGGATCGTGGCGTGTTCGACGCCCATCAAGCCGAAGAAGCTCCAGTAGAAACTCAGCGCAACCGCGGCGGCGGCCACCGCTCCGACCGCAATCTTGCGGTCGAAAGCCATCGCCACACCACAGACGCCGAGTGCCGCAAGACACGGAATCAACGACATCAGGTAGCGCTGCCCGGATCCGATCGAGACGCCGTAGGCGAGCATCGCAGCGATGTAGGCGGCGCCCGGGTTCCAGCGCGGGTGGCGCAACATGAACGCGGCCGGCAGCGCACAGATGCCCGAGTTACCGACCAGGAAGAACGCGGCACCGACCGCGCTGACGCCGAGGGAAACACCGCCGACCTTCGCGTAGAAGGTGTTCGGGAGCGGATCGCCGTAGTACGTCACGCGAAAGGCCGTGAGCGCGATCATCACCGCGCCGTAGCCGAGCGGGCCGCGCCAGGCGGCCGGCGCCCGGAGGCCGAGCCGGAGCAGTCGGAAGCCGAAGATGGCCGCCGCGACCAGCGCCCCTTCCGGGCGCGTGAGCGTCGCGAGTGTCGCGTATGCGGTGGCCTGCCCGTCGCGACCATGTGCATCGGCGGCGAGCGCGCCGACGATCATCGCAACGAATAGTGGCGTCTCCATGCCCGCGGTGGACCAACGTGCGAATACCGGCGATGCGTAGACGAGCGCTGCCGCAACCGCAGCCCAGGGACGCTGCGATGGGCGCAGCCCGGCGGCCGCGTAGGTGTACGTCGCCGCCATGGCCAGGCAGCCGCTCACCAGCCCGAGAGCGTGACCGACCGCCTTGGCCTCGAAGCCGAGCGCGAGCCCGCCCGCGACGAGCAGCGTCCACAACAGGTTGCTGAAGCCTTCGACGTACTCACCGATGTTGTAGACGAGGCCGTGCCCCTGTGTGAGGTTGCTCGCATAGCGGTACGAGATATAGGAATCGTCGTACTGCGGCGGGATCTGCCAGGACTCGAGCAGAAACGCCGCGAGCAACCCAACCAGCAGGAGCCCTCCGATACCGATCCCGGCACGGTCAGGGGTTACCGAATCCGCGGTCAATCAAGCCTCCCGCTTGCCATTCCCTATCACCTGACTGCGTCCAAACGCCGGGAGCGTCGGCCGAAAACAGTGTACACCGCGATCCCCGATGGTCGGAGTTGTCGGTATCGACTATCCTGCTTCCCCCCACGAATTCGAGGAGATCGCGATGCCCATCGACCCCACCGCCGTTGGAAATTCCGGAGGCCCGCAGGATCGATCCTGGACGTCGAAAGACTGCCTGCTGTATTCACTCGGCGTCGGCGCCGGCATCGACGAATTGAACTTCTCCACCGAGAAGAACCAGGAGGTCTTGCCGACCTTTGCGGTCATCATCGGCGGCGGCGGCGTCCCGTTCAACAAGATCGGATCGTTCAACCCCGCCATGCTGGTTCACGGCGAGCAGGCGATCGAGGTCTACCGACCGATCCCTGCCGAAGGCACGCTGCGCAGTACCGGCCGCGTTGCCGCCATTTGGGACAAAGGCGAGGGCAAGGCGGCCGTGGTCGTGATGGAATCCGAGTCCGTGAACGCCGAAACCAACGAGCCGCTGTTCAAGACGACCATGTCGGCCTTCCTCCGCGGCGAAGGTGGCTTCGGCGGCGAACGTGGGCCCTCCGCCCCGAAGACCAATGTGCCCGATCGGGCACCCGACCACGTCGTCAGCTACGACACCCGACCCGACCAGGCACTCACCTACCGGCTCTCGGGCGATCGCAACCCGCTCCACTCCGACCCGGAGTTCGCAAAGATGGCCGGCTTCGACCGACCGATCCTGCACGGACTGTGCACCTACGGCTTTACCGGGCGCGCACTACTGCACGCGATCTGCGACGGACAGGTCGATCGATTCAAGTCGATGTCGGTCCGCTTCTCGAAGCCCGTGATGCCGGGCGACACCCTCACCATCTCGATGTGGATCGACGGCAACGAAGCCGCTTTCCAGACGCGCACCCAGAACGACGTGGTCGTAATCGACCACGGGAAGTTCACGTTCGCGTAGCGGCCTAGCCCCAGGTCGTGGCACCCGATTGCCGAAATCAATCGGCGATCAGATCCGGTGCGCGCGCTTCCAGCATCCGACGAAGGCCGTCTCGCCAGCCAACCTCCGTCTTGCCCACCAGCTCATGCATCCGCGTCGGGTCGAGCGCCAGGCCTCGCAAGGTTTCTTCGGTGGTTCGAAACTTCGGCGTGAGGCCGGTGAGTGTCCCGAGGAAAGCACACCAGTCCTCCAGGCGGACTGCCTCGCTTCCGCCCCAGTTCACGACCGTCGCGGGCACCGCAGCGACCTCGAACAGTTTCGGCAGCTGCGCGATGATGTCATCCTCGTGGATCGGGTTGTAGAGATTCCGGTCGCCCGGGTACACGGGGATCTCGACGCCATTCTGCATCATCAGCAGGTGGTAGAACGGCCAGCCGCCGTTGTCGCCGTAGGGAACGCTGAGACGCGCGATAGTGGTCGGCAGATTCCACTGGCGGGCCCCGAAGCGCGCCATCGTCTCGGCGGCAATCTTGCAGATACTGTAAGTCGGCAGCATCACCTTGTGGTTGTCACCGTAGGGCGACTCTTCGACCCGTGCGTCGTTCGATTCTTCCGCGTAGACCGCTCCGGACGAACAATGCAGGAATGCGCGCGCGTTTCTGCAGTGCGACATCAAGCGTCCGACACCCTCGGCGTTCGCGGCGAGGTCGTAATCCCAGTCACCGGTCTTCACGACCGCGAAGTTCAAGACCAGGTCGAAATCGTCCGGGCAGGCTTCGAACGAGTCCTTCGCGAGGTCCAGCGCAATGCAGCGAACGCCCATCTCCTCCAGCTGCGTACGCTGCTCGGCATTGCCGAAGCGGCCGAGCCCGTGCACCTCGTTCGATTTCGCGAGTTCGCGCGCCACCGGCAGACCCACCTGACTGCTGGCGCCGGTGATCAGGATCTTTTGGTTCTCGAGCATGGTTTCCTCCGACACGCTGCGCGGTCTATTCGACCGTCAAACAATAACCGCCGTACTTTCGCACATTGATCACAGCGGTATCGAAAATCAGATACTGGCCCTTCACACCCATCAAAGTGCCTTCCAGTAGCGGCTCTTTGTCGAGATTGTGCGAGACGACCTTGCTCGGATACTCGTCCACCGGGTACTCCAGCGATACCGGTTCGGCGTCGGGCGGCGACTCACCGGGAATCGGTTCGCCCGCGAGCTTTGCCTCGAGAGTCGCGAACAGGCGATCACGCTCGTCTGCAAGCGCAAGCGAGACCGGTGGTCCTTTGAGCATTCTGCGCCAGTTCGTCTTGTCCGCGACGAACTCCGCGAGCAGGACCTCCAGCCTTCCCGCCTCGAGCCGATCTTTCATTCGACGAACCACGAGCGCTTCGGCAGCTCCCTGGTCGATCCAGCGCGTCGTGGGATCGACGCCTCGGGTCACACCGACCTTGAGCCCCGAGGTATTCGCGAGATAGACGCTGTGCGGAATCAGGCAATGCCTCTCGCCCCACGCCGGCTCGCGACAAGTGCCCTTGGCGTAGTGGCAGAGCTCGGGCTTCACGATGCACATGTCACAACACGCGAGCCGCTGAAAGCACGGGTAGCAGTAACCCTGCTGATAGCTCTTCTTGATGCTGCGATCACAGTGGATGCAACGGATCTCACCATCGAA
Source organism: Deltaproteobacteria bacterium (assembly GCA_019310425.1). Lineage (GTDB taxonomy): Bacteria > Myxococcota_A > UBA9160 > UBA9160 > SMWR01 > JAFDEI01. Next base: position 39,649 of record JAFDEI010000007.1, read on the forward strand.
ACGCAGCGCGAGCGTCCGACCGACTCGTTCGTTGAGCGGGAACGACTCGACTCCGATCGGCAGCGAGTACTGTACCGGAACCTCGAGCGCGCTCTTCATCTTCGCGATCGGGCCTCGCAAACCCAAGTGCGGCCCTCCGGGCAGCGACGCTGATCAGCCGTCCGACGCGACGACCTTCTCGGGTTCATTCTCCGAGTCGGAATCGCTCGACGCTGCCTCGTCGCTGGAGGCGAGGGCCTCCCCGACCGGCGCATCGCCCTCCCCGGCCGAAAGCTGCTCGGGCACAAGGCCCTCCAGGAAGTCGACCGAACCCTCCGGGCACAGCCTACTCGCACCCGTGGCGAGGTGATCGTAGACCTCGCGGTACTGGTGGGTCAGGTCACGCAGCAACTGCGAGGTTCCCGTAAAGTGCTCGACGACTTCACCGCGATAGCCATCGAGCTGCTCGCGTGTCCTCTTGATCTCGCCTTTCGCCGCATCGACCGACGCCTGGGCGAGTTCGCGCTCCTTGTTCGCCAACTCGAGCTTCGATTTGAGCTCGAGAACCTCCTGCCGATGGTTTCCGGTCAGCCGTCCAACCAGGATTCCAGCCACGAGGGCGACGATGCCGGTGAGGATCAGAACCGCAAGGGGAAACATCATGGCGAAACTCCACTGCTTTCTTGGGGGCCACGCGAGTCTAGCCCATCGATGTTACGAACCGAAGTGTTCTTCGAGGTACTCGATGATGTCGGCAGATTCGTGCATCCACTCGGAGGGTCCGTCGTCGTGATCGATCCGGAGGCACGGCACCGTCTGCCGACCCGTGGCTTCGATCAACTCCAGGCGCAGTGCCGAGTTCGTATTGATGTCGCGAATCTCGAAGTCAAGGCCGATGCGCCGCATCAGACTGCGGACACGCTCGCAGTATGGACACGAACGCGTCTGATATAGGGACAGACGAGTGGCTGAGATCATTCTTTCTCTTTCTGCATTGGAATCGATGGGTTGGCGAGCCAGGCCCGGACCCGAAATCGGCGCCGTAAGCATACCGCAAGCGCGCCCAAACAACGCGATGGGGTGTATAGGACTGCCGATTCTCGGACCGATTCATGGAGGGGGAGGGCTTGGCCAGTAGTGGCCCAGTCGAGGAGAACGACCAGGTCCTGCGGCAGAGGGGGCGGTCGGGTCCTCGGTCCGCCCGGCTAGCGCCGTCGCAGGGCGGCTCTATGAGAGCACGCCGCGAGCAGGCTCAGTCCCAAGCCGAGAAAAGCAGCGGACGAGGGCTCGGGAACCTCGAGCGGCGTTTCCACGACGTCGATGGCGAAACTGACCGGCGCCATCATGAAGGCCTGGATCGTCAGCTCGAAGTTCGTCGCCTCGTGCAGCACCAGGTCGTGCAACGTCCACACCACCTTGTCCTCGTAGTCGGACCAGAGCCAGGTGTAGTTGCCGTTGATCGGGTCGTAGAAGCGAGACGAGTAACCGCCGGCATCGTGGGTGGTCGGCGTGGTGGCGTCGCCAAAATCGCCGAAAAGGGTGAGGTCCCATTGGTCTTCGCTGCTGATGAACTCGTACTCCCAGGCGCTACCCGCGGCGGTCAACGTGTCGCTCATGTTCAGGTAGGTCATGAATGCCAGGGTGATGCTGGGTGCGGCCGTCGCCGTGTCAACGGAGAACGAGATGTCGAAGGCCTCGTCATAGACCACGACGTCCGGAATGATGAACGAGACCTCGGCGCCCAGCCAGATGCTCGTGATGGCCTCTGCTTTGGCGGTGTTCGCGCCGAACAGCATCGCGATGGGTGCAACGAGCAAGAAGAGAAGTCGTGCTGGCGCCATGCCTGGTCTCGCAAGGAAGTTCTGAGGGTTAGCTTCGCAGCGTTACTTATCGGCTTGACGGGAGACACCGTTGAGCGGAGAACCTCGATCGTTGCGTTCGATAGACGCAAATCGACGATCGAACGATGAGTCGGGGATTTTCGGTACAGTTTCCCAGCCGAGTGCGGGAATGCGGCTCGCATTGCCCCAATGTGCCCCGCGCGTTGCAGGCGTTACTGGCGTCGCGTATCAAGATCCAGAGTTGCCGGTCGAAGAGCATGTGGAAAGTCTGTTGAGCCACACGATGGATGAACGGACTCCATCAGACCGACTTGCTTCCACCGCCCGAACGCCGCGATGCCGGTGGCTGGTAGCCCGACGCTGGAGGCGGCACAATCTCCCGTCGGGGGGAGAACATGGCGACCGTGGCAGCTCGAGTGGGCGGGGCCGCACGGCGGGAAGCGGAGCAACGAGCACGACCGCACGCGCGCATCACGCTGATCCGCCACGGCGAACCGGACTGGACACCGAGCAACGGCCCCTCCGTGAACGACCCCGCACTCACCCCGTTCGGCGCGGCACAGGCTCGCGCAACCGCAGAGCGCGTCGCAGCGGACGGCATCGACGCGATCTACGTGAGCCCCTATCGGCGTTCGCAGGAAACCGCCGCCGCCCTCGCAGAGGTGACGGGCCTCGCCCCGATTACGGTCGAAGGGCTCGCCGAAGTGGGTGTCGCGGTCGACGGTCTGACTCAGGCCGAGGTCGACCGCTACTTCGTCGACGGCATGCAGCGTCCGCTCGACGAGCACTGGGAAGGCTGGCCCGGGGCGGAGACATTCCATGATTTCCACGCGCGCGTGACCAGCGCAATTACGGACATTCTCGGACGCCACGGCTGCCGATCTGATCGCACGCACGATTTCACGACCTGGCAGCTCCCCGACCCGAAGCCTCGCATCGCGGTGGTGGCACACGGCGGCACCAATTCGGTCGCGCTCACACATCTGCTCGACATTCGGCCGGTGCCGTGGGAGTGGATCCGGTTCGAGAGCGAGTTGGCCGCATTCTCGGTGCTCCAGGCCCGCCAGGTTGGCCCGGAAGGCTTCGTGTGGTCGCTCCAGAACTTCAACGAAGTCGATCCGCTGAAGGCCGAAGGGCTGCGCTGACGGCCCGCGGCTATACTGCGCGCGATCGATCGGAAGTCGTGCCGGTCGCGGAGACTCGCAGTGGCATCGCTCGTCCTCTATCACAACCCGGGCTGCAGCAAGTCGCGGGGTGCGCTCGACATCCTGCAGGAAGACGGCGCGAATTTCGAGATCGTCGAATACCTCACGACTCCGCTCGACCGCGCGACGCTCGAGAACCTGCTCGACCTGCTCCCGAACACGCCCGCGGAACTCGTACGCAAAGACAAGCACTTCGAGGAGCTGGGCCTCGATCCCGGCGCATACGAGAGCCGCGAGTCCGTTGTCGCGCTACTGATCGAGCACCCGAAGCTGATGCAACGTCCCATTGTGAGCAACGGCCGCCGCGCGTTGATCGCCCGCCCATCGGACGCAGTGCGCGATCTGCTGCCGTAGCTTCCGGTCGACCCTCGCGCAGCATCTCGCCATTGCCGCGAGTCTCGGAGCACGATGTCTGAACGGCTGCCGCCTTGCCCCCATCGACCGCCCTGCCCCGGCTGCCCACGCTACGGCGAGCGCGGGATCGCCGCACCCATCCGCGGCCGCCTAGCGGAGTTCGCGGCAGCGCACGGCGTAACGCTCGAAGTCGTCGATGGTGCGCGACTCGGCTTCCGCCATCGTGCACGCCTCGCGATCCGTGGACGGGCGAACTCGCCGAAGATCGGAATCTTCCAGACCGGCACTCATCGCATCGCCGACATCCCGAACTGCCGCACCCACCATCCGCTCGTGAACCGAACCGCAGCGGCGCTCAAACAGGCAATCCGCGAAGCCGGCTGTTCGCCTTACGCCGACCGCCCGCACCGCGGTGATCTCCGCTACGTCCAGGTCGCGGTCAATTCCGACCAGTCCGACCCGCTCACGGCCGTTGCCGAAGCGCTGACTGCAGCAATGGGTGACGCGCTGCACAGTCTCTGGTGGAATGGCCAGCCCGAACGCAGCAATGCGATTCTCGGGCCTCACTGGAAACGACTCTGCGGCGAAGAGGCCATCGAAGAACGCATCGGCGGCGTGTCGGTGTTCTTCCCGCCCGGTGCGTTCGGACAGAGCAACCTCGACCTCGCCGACGCGCTGGTCGAACGCGTGGCGAGCTGGATCCCGGACGGCGCGCGGGTCGCGGAGTTCTACGCCGGCTGCGGGGCGATCGGCCTCGGGCTGCTCCCGCGCAGCGTGGCGGTGACGTTCAACGAACGCAGTGAGCACGGCCTGCGCGGCCTCGAGCTCGGGCTGGCCCTGCGCCCTTCCGAAGAACGCGAACGCGCGCGCGTCGAAGCCGGGCCGGCCGGAGATTGCGTCGACGCGCTCGCCGGCGCCGACAGCGTGGTGGTCGATCCCCCACGCAAGGGCCTCGACCCGGCCCTGCTCGAGTCCCTCGTGCGCACGCCCCCTTCACGGCTGGCCTACGTGAGCTGCGACGTGGATTCGTTCGTTCGCGACGCAGAGCGACTGCTCGAGGATGGCCGCAACCGACTGCGCGAACTCACCGCATTTGCACTGTTCCCGTACACCGAGCACACCGAAATTACGGCGCGGTTCGAGCCTTCCTAGCGGGAAACGCCCGACACCGGCGAGCCAACGCGATAGTCTCTGTCCCCACCCCGAACCCCCACGCAGCTCCGCGTGCGGCCGATGGCGGCGATGACGACCTCACTGTTCAGCTACGGCACTCTCGAAATCCCCGAAGTCATGGCGACGGTGACGGGCCGGAAGTTCGCTTCGACCAGTGCAGTGCTACCCGATCACGCGCGCTTTCTGCTCCACGGCGAGACCTACCCGGGTATCGTCCACAGCTACCGGGCCGAGGTCGAGGGCGTGCTCTACCAGGATGTCGATCGTGATTCGCTGGCTCTGCTCGATCTGTTCGAGGGCGAATTCTACCGCCGTGAAACAGTGCACGTCACGACGGCGTCGCAGCAGCGGGTCACAGCCGAAGCCTACCTCGTGCCGTCGGACCACGAGTTGCTGCTGTCGCAGCAGCCATGGGAGCGCAAACATTTCGTGGCGCAGCACCTGAGCGGCTTCCTTGCCTACTGCCGTACTTTCCACGGTGACCAGACTCGCCGCCTCGGCATGAATCAGAGCGCGCGCTGACCCGGTGACCGATTTCCGCGCTCGGCGACGAACGGAACGACACCCGCACCGCCCGGACCTCGGCAGCGTGTGGAGCTGTGTACTCGCGCTCGCCCTGTTCTGTGCCTTCAGTTCGGGTTGCGCCGGAACCAAGCGCGCCCGCGGTCCCTATCTAGACCAAGTCGAGGCGAACGCCACCGCACTCGACCACCTCGAATTCGGAATGACGCGGGCCGAAAGTGCTGCGATCATGGGCGAGCAAGTTGTCCTCCCCCCGTGGGCCAACGATCGTGGGATCGGGCCACAGGTCGTGCGCAATCCGTTCGACAGCACGACTTTCGAATCTCCCAGCGGCGAGGTCTACCAGGTCGACCGCTACGCGGTTGAGCTCTTCGGCCAATCCGGCTGTCCCTTCATCCGCGGAGAGGCCCAGCTGGTTCCGCTGATCTTCCTCGATGACGAGCTCGTCGGCTGGCGCTGGTCGTACTTGGCGAGCGTATTGCAACATTCGATTCAGGCCGACGTGAAGAGCTGGAGCTTCGGCCAATTCTGCGGCCAGGCCTCCGGATCTCCGGACTGATCCCCAGCGATGTCTTTCGCTCGAAACCGCGTCGGCGAGAGGCTCTGGAACGAACCACCCCCCTTTCGTGCAATCACGGCATGGGTTTCCCGATCGGAACCGGGTTCGGCGGTGTCCCAGATTGCAGGGATGGGAACCCCGGAAACCTCATCGAGCGAGTCCGCACGAATCGGCTGTGTGGATGACACCGAGTAGCGCGCGCGGACTGCGAGTGATCGCGTTGTCTGCCTGCGCGGCCGGTGGGCTGCTCTGGGTCACGAACCGCGAACCAGAGCCGCACGGACCGCACACTGCGATAGATCGCACCGATGCAGCCGCACCAAGATCCATCGCGGGCCCCCCGCAATTCGGGAACGAGCCGGTACCCCTGCCTGCGGATTTCGGTGGTGACTACGGCCGATCCGCACGGACGATCTCTGCGGACGAGGCGCGCGCCCACTTCGCGATCGGCGCCGAGCTGCTGAACCTCGGCGACTACTATACGGCCGCGAGTCACCTCGCGATCGCCCGCGACGGCCTCGGCGACCAGGCGGCAGTCTGCCAAATGCTCGCGATCACCTACGACCGGCTCAACATGGCGAGCGACCTGCTCGACGTCATGCCATGTCTCGAAGATGCCGCAGACGAATCCGAGGCGGCCGCGCGACTCTACAACCGCCTGGCAAAGCAGCTCGACGTAGAGGTCGAGTTCCAGGCTGCTGCGAGTGACCATTTCGTCGCGAGTTTTCCGGTGTCCGGAACCTCGAGCGAGGAGATCGGCCCGGTCCTCGACCTGCTCGAACGTGCTCGCGATCGGGTCCGCCGAGATCTCGGTCTCGGCTCGATGCGTCTGGTTCCGGTCGTCGTCTACGGGCATGGCCAGTTCGAGGCCGCAACCGACAAACCCCACTGGGTATCGGGGCTCTACGACGGCAAGATCCGCATGTCGATCGAGACCTATCGCAACCAGCCCGACTTCTTCGAGACCGCGCTGACGCATGAATACGTCCACGCCCTCACGCACGAATACACCGGGACACGCCTGCCGTCATGGTTTCGCGAGGGTCTCGCCGACGGGCTGGCACGAAACGGCGCCGACCGCGCGATCCACTACCAACCGCACCCCGAAGTCGGAAGAATTCTCGGGATCGATGAACTGAACAGCAGCTTCATGGGCCTGCCGGAACACCTCGCGCGCGCAGCCTACCGGCAATCGCACGCGATGGCGCTCGGCCTCGTGAGGGAATCCGGCTGGGACGCGCTCCACGACCTGATCCTCGACCTGCACGACGACCGCGCGCTCAGCTTCGACGAGGCGTTCTACGGCCTGTTCGGAGAGACTCCGGCCGACTACCTCGACCGCTGGTACACGACCACCCGCTGACCACCACAAGACCTATTCGGCGAGAAAAGTCCGAACCTCGCGCAGGAAGACATCGAGGCGGTCGTGATGCACCCAGTGTCCGGCTTCGGGCACGTTCACCAGCCGTGCGTTGGGGAATGCGGCCATGCGGCCGTCGATCGCAGGGTCGCTCGCCCAGCTCTCGGCCCCGCGCATCAACAGCGTCGGACAGGTGATACGCCCCCATAGCCGCCGCATCTGCTCACTGTCCCATCGCTGCGGATAGAAGATGCGCGTGTAGTTGTCGAACTTCCAACTGAAGGTTCCATCCTCGTTACGCGCAACGCCGTGGACGGTCAGGTGATTCGCCTGTTCGCGCGAAAGGAAGGAGTTTTCCTCGAGCATGCGCTGGGCAGCGGCTTCGATCGACGGATAGCGGCGAGGCTGACGCCCCGAGAACTCGCGCACCTGATCGATCCACTCGAGACTCCGATCCCAGATCTTTGCGCTCTCGAGTTCCCTGGCGAGCTGCGGCGCGGGGCCGAGCCCCTCGATCGCGATCAGCTTCTTCACGCGATCGGGAAACAGCGCGGCGTAGTGGATCGAGACCGCACCGCCGAGAGAATGACCGATGATCGTGACCGGGAAGTCGTCGAGTGCCTCCAGCAGCCGGGCGATGTCGAGCACGAACTCGTGGATCGTGTAATGGCCGCCCGACACCCAGCTGCTGTCGCCGTGGCCACGCAGGTCGGGGGCGATCAGGTGGTAGTCGCGACGCAAGTCGCGCGCGACCCAGTCCCAGCTGCGCGCGTGGTCGCGACCGCCGTGAATCAGCAGCAGCAGCGGCTTGCCCGGGTTTCCCCAGTCGACGTAGTGGAGCCTCAAGCGCTGCGAGACGTAGTAGCTCGACGCAGGGCCGATGATCTCTGCGTTTCGGACCGGCATCAGAGTTCGACACTAGCAGAATGGCAACACCCCTCGGGGGACACAAGGCTGAAGATGGCTTGGATCGGCGATTTCGAAGCCACTGAAACCCATCAACTTGGAGTTTCAGACTTATCTCCTAATTTCATAATAGGATTTGTCAATATATGTCAGATTAAGGAGATTATTCTTCATCTTGAACTCGGTTGACTCAAGTCCAGTGCCGAATTGATGAATAAATTGAAATATCTGGACTATTTCGGTCTTATGAGTACACTCATATTCTCGAAAATGCGCATCTCTCTTGACAGAACGGCATTTGGAGCTTGAGCATGGAACAAAATCATCCGACAGGTGGCGAAAGACTGATCCAATGCCTGGAGCGAGAAGGTGTAGAGTACATTTTCGGGCTATCGGGCGGCGCTGCAATGCCGATCTTCGACGCACTACTCGATTCGAAGATCAAACTGATCCTGGTCCGCCACGAGCAGGGCGCGACCCACATGGCCGACGGCTACGCGCGCTCGACCGGAAGACCCGGCGTGGTCCTGGTGACCTCGGGACCCGGCGCAACCAACACCGTCACCGGTCTCTTCACCGCACTCATGGACTCCGCGCCCATCATCGTGATCACGGGCCAGACGATCTCACCCATGCTGGGCAAGGACGCCTTCCAGGAAGCCGACGTCACCGGCATTACCTACCCGGTCGTCAAGCACTCCTACCTCGTAAAGGACTCCAACGATATTCCACGGGTGATGCGCGAAGCATTCCAGATCGCCACCTCGGGTCGCCCCGGCCCCGTCCTGATCGACGTGCCGAAGGATGTCGGACAGGGTCCCTGCTCGGCGCCCTTCACCGACGAGGTCGACCTGCCCGGCTACGTGGTGGCGTCCCGCGGCAAGGCGGAGAACATCGAGGAGGCCGCTCGTTTTCTCAACCAGGCGAAACGGCCGGTGCTCTACGTGGGTCACGGCGCAGTGATCTCCGGCGCGAGCAAGGCGATAACGACACTCGCCGAGAAGCTGCGCGCGCCGGTAGTGACGACACTCCTCGGCAAGGGTGCGGTCGACGAAACCCACCCTCTCCACCTCGGCATGATGGGAATGCACGGCACCGCCTACGCGAACAAGGCCGTCGCGGATTGCGACCTGATCATGTCGATCGGTGGGCGCTGGGACGATCGCATCACCGGCCGTCTCTCGGACTTCTGCACCAACGCGGTGAAGATCCACATCGACATCGACGAGTCCGAGTTCGGCAAGATCGTGCAACCCGACCTCGCGATCCACGGCGATGCGCGGCTCGTGATCGAGGACCTGATCCCGCAAGTCGAGATGGCGGACACCGCAGATTGGCTCGCACGCTGCGATCGCTGGCGGAAGAAGTACCCGCTCAAGTACCGGAAGCAGGGCGGCCTGCGTGCACAGCACGTGCTCGATCGGCTCGATGCCATCACGGCGGGAGAAGCGATCATCACGACCGATGTCGGCCAGCACCAGATGTGGGCCGCGCAGTTCCTGCGGGTGCGTTCGAACCGCCACTGGCTATCGAGCGGCGGGGCCGGGACGATGGGCTTCGGCTGGCCGTCCGCGATCGGAGCGCAATTCGGCAACCCCGACAAGAAGGTCTGGACCGTGGTGGGCGACGGCGGCTTCCAGATGACGTCATGCGAACTCGCCACCGCACAGATCCACAAGCTGCCCGCGAAGTGTCTGATCATCAACAACAACTTCCTGGGAATGATCCGGCAGTGGCAGGAGATGTTCTACGACAACCGGCTCTCGGGCTCAGACCTCGAGGGCAATCCCGACTTCGTGAAGCTCGCGCAGGCCTACGGTGTGAAGGCTTGGCGCATCCGCCGGCCCGCCGACATCGATCGGATCCTCGAGCAAGCGCACGCATATGATGCGGGGCCGTGCGTCGTGGTCGCGGAAGTCGTGAAGGAAGACAACGTCTTCCCGATGATCCCGGCCGGCGCGTCCGTGGCCGAGATGTTGGTCGAGAAACCGAAGAAGAAGCTCGACAAGCCCGAAGGGAGCACCTGAAATGAGCGCTGTCACCCCGCTCGAACCCGCTGTGGTTCAACCGACCCACACGATTTCACTCTTCGTGAACAACAAGCCCGGTGTGCTCGTCCGGGTCTCGCTGGTGTTCTCGCGCCGCGCCTTCAACATCGAGAGCCTGGTCGTGAGCCCGGCAGCCGAAGGACGCTTCTCGCGGATGACGATCACCTGCTCGGGCGACCCAGACATCCTGGGACAGGTCGTCAAGCAGCTCGCGAAGCTCGTCGACGTCGTTCACGCGACCGACCACACCGGCGATCAGGCCTACGAGACGGAGATCGCGCTGCTGAAGCTCGAGTGCCCACTCGATGAACGCACGCATATCCTGCAGGTGGCCGAGCACTACAAGGCACGCGTGGTCGACTTCGGTGCGGAATCGCTGATCCTGCAGATCTACGGTTCGAGCGAAAAACTCGATGCCTTCACCGACCTGCTGCGACCCTTCGGCGTCGCCGAGCTGGTCCGGTCCGGAAAGTTGCTGATGGCGCGCGGCAAGCGGATGACGTGAAGCCGGAGGGAGAACACCATGGCCGGGACCCCGAAGGATGTCGTGCGTTACGAAGAAGGCGACGACATCGCGATCATCACGTTGGCGCAGTTTGCCCCACCCGTCCCCACGTTCTGAGAGGATGGCCTCAAGTGGGCGGCTCCGCGGTAGCCGCACGCCACGACCGCTGTCAAGAATCCCGGCACAGATCTTGCACACTTATGTGTCTTGGTTGGGGCGCTCCCGCAGACCGTGGGGACGCGCGCTCTGGCCGAGGAGGGAAGTCATGGGCCGAAGACGCATTGCCCTTGCCTTGGCGGGAAGCCTCGCCGCAATGGGAATCGGCGCCGCCGGGTTCGCCGCCGACGATCAGGCAACGATCAAGAACATCATGGGAGAGAACTTCGCAGTCCTGCAGACCATTCTCGCCGCGCTCATCACCTCGAACTACGACGCCGTGCCCGAGCATGTCGAACTCATCGAACAACACGCCGTTGAACTGACAAGAATGCCGCCCGAGAGCGATGAGGCCGATCGCAAGCAGTTCATGCTTTACGCCTACAGCCTGCAGGGACACGCGATAGACGTGAATTCGATCGTCGAGATGCTCATCGAGCACGACAAGGCGAAGAAGAACGGTGAGGCGTTGAACAACGATCACCTGCGCGAGGCGTTGGCTGCCCACTACGGCGGGATGGTGACCACCTGCGTGGCCTGCCACAATCGCTTCCGGCAGACGGTGGTCGAGTAGATTCACGACCAATCCGCAATCGTCGCGAACGAGCTGGATGGACGCCGGGGCAGATCGTCCGCACTCCACCGGCATGCACGACAGCGCGGTTGCCGAGCGGGGTCAGCGACCCACCCCGGTCACGGCACGGTAGGCGACGCCCGATCCGGCTGCTGCTCGGGATTCGCCCGCCGCCTGACACGAATCTCGTCACGCTTGGCCTTCATCAGCCCGAGCACCGCGGTAGTCTCCGCATCGATCACGTCGAGGTCGAAGGTGTGCCACGTCACGGAGAGCTTCCGCAGCTTCGGATCGAGGGCTGAGAAGAATGCCTGCGCCTCTTCGGGCTCGGCCCGGATCGTGATGTAGCGGTAGAACCGCTGGATCGACAGGAAACGATTCAGGATTTTCCGAGCCTTCTCGGGATTCTCGGGTTGATTGTCGCTCTCCGCGTTGTGACAACGCGCGCAGGCCTCGGCCACGGTGTTGACATTCAAGACCGCGGAGTCGATGGATCCGTGGCAAGTGACACAGGTCGGCCCCTGCTCTTCGCCCTTCTTCTTCTCGACGTGCTCGAAGTGCTGGCTCTCGCTGAATCCCTCCAGGATCTCTTCGTGGCAGGTTCCACAGGTGTCCGGGACGTTCTTGAAGTAGATGCCACTGGCGGGATCGGATGCCCGCACGCCGTCCGCGTGCGCCGTTTCCTTGTCTACCGCCCGTGCATTGCCACCGTGGCAATCGTCGCACGACACATCCTCGAGCTGGTGAACCGAACCGCTCCACTGCTGGTAGTAATCGTAGAGCTGGTTGTTGGTCACGAGGAAGTCGGGGTTGCGATGGCAATCCTCACAAGTGTTCTCGGCCGGAGAGGCTGCAGATTCGGGCGGAGCCGCCGCGGCTTCGGGGGGTGCGAGCAGAACGAAGGCCAAAGGCGTCCACGCCAGCATTCGGACGCGCCATCCCGCGCGCAGCAGATCGGACCTATCGAAACTCATCACGCCTCCCATGCCAACCAGAACTCTCGTCCGGCCGTTCACCAGCCATATTCGTCGTTAGTCGGCTCTCATGCCGCGGCGTGCTGCGCGGATCCCAAGCGCCCGTCCGACCACCACGTCGCGGCAATCGATCCTACGCTAGCATCGAGATCGTGCCTCTTGCAGACCGACGGTATTTTGCCCGACAGATGAACCGTCCAATTGCATTCGAAGTCGGCATTCGAAGTCGGCTCGCACCTCGGTCATCTTGATCTCCATGTGAGGCCAGCCATGGGCGGTTGCACCACCGCTGGTGTATCGCGTTCGGCGAACACCCGACCAGTCCCGAGAATTCATATGGTTCGATGTGTCGAACTGTGCCCCGACAGGAGATTGCGGTAGGGCAAATTGCCACACCGCCCTGTGGGCGCGCGGCTGGGCCATTGGGTATCGCCAGGCTCTGCGAAGCGTGACCTGCCCTACATGAGATCAAACTTCTTGATCCGATATCGCAGGGAATCGTAGGAGAGGTCCAACAACAGGGCTGCCTGGGTTTGATTGTCACCGGTACGTTTCAGCGCCTGCACGATGATGTCCCGCTCGAACTCCTCGAGACAGATGCCTTCTTCGGGCAGAATGAATTCCGTCGAATCCCCCGCCTCGATGGATCCCCTCTTCCTCAACACTGCGGGGAGGTGTCTGGGCTCGATCGTTTCCACGTTCTCGAGCACAACGACCCGTTCGATGACGTTCTTCAACTCTCGACAGTTTCCCTTCCAATCGTGCGAGAACAGGATCTTCTCTACTTCCGGCGAGAAGCCCTTCATGGCCTTCTTCATATAGGTCTGGGCGAACACTTCCAGGAAATGTCTGGCGAGCAGTGGAATGTCCTCTCTTCGCTCTCGGAGCGGTGGGATATGCAGAAGAAACGTGTTCAACCTGTAGAACAGGTCGTTCCTGAATCTGCCAGCATTCACTGCTTCTTCCAGCACGGTGTTCGTAGTGACGATCACGGTCGCGTCGATCGGAAGATCCGTCTTCCCGCCCACTCTCCGAATCACCCTTTCCTCGAGCACCCGCAACAATTTGGCCTGAAGATTCGGCTGCATGTCTCCGATTTCATCCAGAAGGATTGTTCCACCATTCGCCAGCTCGAACATCCCCTTCTGGTCGGATTTTGCGTCGGTGAAGGCCCCCTTCAGATGGCCGAAGAGTTCGCTTTCGAACAGCTGCTCCGGTAAAGCAGTACAGTTGACGGCTACGAACGGCGCGTGCCCACCGCCGCGACCCACGCTCAGCAAATCGTGAACGTATCTCGCCATCACCTCCTTTCCGGTTCCGGATTCACCCGTAATCAAGATATTCCGCACCCGCGCCTCCGCCAGTTTCTCCGCCCTGTCCTTGAGCTGGACCATCGCCGGAGATTCACCGATCATGCGGTCTTCAAGACTCGCCTTTCTGGATTTCCTGAGGTAGTTGACTTCCTCCAGAAGCCTTTCCTTCTCGATGGCCTTCTTGATGACCAGCTTCACCTCAGCCATGTTGAATGGCTTGGTCAGATAGTCGAATGCTCCCAACCTCAGTGCGGTGATGGCTGATTCGGCGGTATTATCGGCGGTCAGCATCACGACCTCTCCGGGAATCCCCTCCCGCTTCATCTCCTCGAGAATGTCGAGACCGCTCTTCTCTTCGTCCAGGTGAATGTCGAGAAGCACCAGATCCGGACACCAGGCGGAGATCTTGCCGATCACCTCCTCGGTACTCGTCTCGGCCATCACGTCGAAGCCTTCCTTCTTCAACGACCGGGCGAGCATCGCAGCGATGAGTTCATCGTCATCGAGTAGGAAGATTCTGCCTTTCATCGCCATTTCAACTACCCCACACTACCTTGCACGACAGGCAGACTGATCGTAAACGTCAATCCTCCCGTTGCGTTGTGCGCAACGTCGATGCTGCCGTTTTGCTGTTCGATGAGGCGCTTGCAGATCGGCAGCCCGAGACCCGTCCCCTTCGGCTTGGTCGTGAAGAACGGCAGGAACATGTTGCCAAGGTCCTTCTCGTCGATTCCCTTGCCGGTGTCGGAAACTACGATTCGTATGAAACCGGCGGAATCAGCGGATGTTTCCACCGAAACCTCTCCCGTTTCAGGTATTGCCTGAATCGCGTTGAGAAACAGGTTCAGGATTACCTGCTGCAGCTGCGAAGGGTCCGCCGCGATTCGGGGGAGTCGATCGCTGAGCGCCTTGATGAATCGAATGTCCTTCGGCTTGTGCGACTTCGTCTGCTGTGCGGGGCTCTTCAGGGAAAAGACAACCGTCTTGATCGCGAACTCGATGATCCGGTTTACGTCGATTTGCGTGAATTGGGGGGCGGGAGGCATTGCGTAGCTGAGGAGATTCTTCAGCAACGTCTCGATTCGGTTGATCTCATCGATGATCCGCTGAAAGATTTCGCTGTCCTCCGGCTCCAGCTGCAGCTCGCTCGTGAGGACCTCGATGGATACCTTGATGCCGGCCAGCGGATTCTTGATCTCATGGGCCAGACCGGCGGCCATCTCGCCGACGACCACCAGTCGTTCCGCACGTTGCAGAGCTTCCTCGGCCTGCTTCCGCTCGGTGATGTCCTTGTCGAAAGCTAGAATGTATTTCTTGTCCTCGAGCACGAGCAGGCCAGCGCTGATCTCGACCGGGAAGACGGTACCGTCCTTCTTGCGGTGAGTGATCTCCGCGTCGATCCATTCTCCATCCAATACCCTTCGAATCCGGTCTTGGTTCCCCGCCGCGGCCTCGGGAGTATCCAGATCGGTGATCTTTAGATCGAGCAGCTCCGCGACCGTGTAGCCGTGCATGTCTGCCGCAGCCTGGTTGCCGGAAACGATCCTACCGGCGTCCTCACCCTCGGCCTCCAGAAGGAAGATCGCATCCCCCGCACCTTCGAAGAGTATTCGGTAGAGGTTTTGGCTCTCCCCCATCCTGCGGATCATCTCCTTTAGTGAGAACGCCATCTCATTGAAGGAATCGCCCAGCTCGCCAAATTCATCCTGCAACCCTTCGATCTTGTAGTCCAGCTCGCCGGCCTTCAACCTCCTGGTCGCGTTGATGAGGGTTCCCACCGAACCGCTGAGATCCCTGGCAAAGAACAATGCAACTGCCATGCCAAGAATCGGGCCTGCAAGAATGAGAAACGTCAGCAGCATCCTGGTCTCCGCGATGCTGTTCAACGCGCTCTCCGTTCTTTCCTCGAGTTCGTCCGATGACCCCTCGATGATCTCATCGACCTCTAGGACGATCCCCTGCCCGAAGTGGAAGGCGAGCTGCTTGTCCCTCTCCATCCTCTCAGGCGCTGCCCGCGTGGTGTAGACCCTGCTCACGGCTCCCCGATAGACCTGGATCCGATCGTATAACCCCTCCAATTGCGTTTTGGGTGGATCGGCGTGATGGCAATCGAAGCAGCCCTCGATTCCCTCCGATAGCGACTGTCCATGTTGCAGAACGGTCTGGAGATCCGCGGCGTGGGGAGAATCCTTGACCAAGAGATCCTGCTGAACGAGCTCGAGCTTCACGAGGAGGTTCTTCCTCAGGATCTCGACCTGATGGAGGGTGATGATGTTCTCGAGCTTCGTGATGACTTCGTCGATGGAGAGAGTCAAGTAGAGACCACCCGTAACGAGGCACGTGGTCAGTACAACAAAGCCAATGAAGAGTCTTCGTATGTTTCCAGATCGATACCGACGCTCTTCGCATACTCGAATACTGCTGTGTAATCTTTTGGTGTCGCCGCTATGAACCTCGAAGCGCCAAGAACCGCCAGAATTTCCCTCTGCTCTTTTCCCTGGTCCATGCTCAACAGCGCACTCTTCAATCGCTGTTTGAGGATGGGATCGATGTTCTTTCTGAGGAAGAGGCTATTCGCAGGTACCTCGGGGGATTTCGCCAATACCA
>JAFDEI010000008.1 GCA_019310425.1 Deltaproteobacteria bacterium
GGTCCTTTCGAGCCCGTATCAGATGCTCCTGAGCTCCGATTACATCCAGGCTGCAAACGACCATCTGCGCGGCGACCTGATGACCGAAGCCGCCGGCCAGGGCGTGGCCTTCGTCAGCGAGGCGCGCGCCACCGCGGACATCCTGAGAGAGATGGCGCAGGAAGCCCGCAACACCTTTGCCGAGCGCCTCCGCTGACTTCCGGGGCGGGGCCTCGCGCTGCCGCTCATGCAATCGGTGGCGACGGCCGATGACCGAAGGGGCGATCTCGGCTGAGGGCAGGGTGGAATACGAGCGATTCGCATTGGTATTGGATACCGGGGATTCCGTACTCGGGCGGGCCGCCATGCAATTGATCGAGCTCGGCATCGACGTGCTCTACGCGAATGACGTCGATGAAGCCGAGTTGCTCGCGCGGCAGGAGTCCGGTCGCCTCGGGGCGGTGCTGATCCCGGAGGCCTTCGACGAGGCGGATATCAACCTGCTGCTCGAACGGGTGTGTGCTCGGCTCGAGGGGGGTCCGCGCGGTGTGATCGTGACCGGGAATCGGCCGAATGACGAGACCTGCTACCGACTGCACGCCCGGGGCGTGCGCTGGGGTGTCTGGCACCCGTACCAGATGCGCGAACTCCGCTTCGTGATGGCCGCCGCGATGTCCGAGGAACACGTGGGGGAACGGCGCAAGTGCCAGCGGATTCCCACCGAGATACCGACCACCGTCTTCATGGGTCGCCACCGCAAGGACGTGATCCTCCACGATCTGTCGGTCACCGGCGCCTACTTCGCGACGCAGCACCCATTTCTCGAAGACAGCCGGCTCAGCATCGAATTACCGCTGCCGGATGGGACGATTTTGGCCAAGGGGGTCGTGACGAATGCGAAGACCGCGGACAAGCCCGGGCGCGACGACGTCCCCGACGGCATGGGGGTCGCGTTCAGTGACCTTCCCGAGCAGGGCCTCACCGCGTTGCAGAAATTCGTCGAAGCATGGGTGAATCGCTTCCTGCTCTGAGTTCCCGCCCTCGTGGTGTGCGATGAGAAGCCGAGCGCGCGAACCGGTCATCCTGCGCGCCATTCATCGCCGATAGAATTCATTCGTAAAGATCGTTACACATTGTCAATGCACCGTGCGCCGGGCGACGATTATCGTCTGATCCACACGCTGACCGGGCTTCGCGCGTATGCGGCCCTGTGGGTCTTCGCCCGCCATTTCTTCGCCGCCAAGCATTACGACGTCGGCGTCGGCACGGCGGTCGACCTGGGGCAGCTGATCCACATCGTCGTCCTGGGCGGCTGGGGTGTCGATGTGTTCTTCGTGATCAGCGGTTTCGTGATGTTGCACGTCTATGGTGATCGCTTCAGCGCGAGATTCGGCTGGTTCGGCGCGATTCGCTTCTACCTGCTGCGGCTCGGCAGAATGTATCCACTTCACCTGGCGATCATCGTCGTGATGGCGATCGGCTACGCGCTCCGGGTACTGCCGTGGGACGGTCGCGAGCCCGACGGCACCGGGCTCCTCGTCAACTTGCTGTTGGTTCAGAGCTGGGGGTTCTACGACATCATCGTCTGGAATCGGCCGGCGTGGTCCATCAGTCTGGAATGGTTCGCGTATCTGCTGTTCCCGCTCTTCGTGATGGTGCTTGGCCCGATTCGGAAATGGCGTTCGCTGCTGATCTCGATTGCGGTCCTGTTCGTCGTCTATTACTTCGCCCGATTCGAGATCGGTGGGTTCACCCGCGGCAACCTGGGTCCAGGCGCATTGATGCGGGTGACATTCGGCTTCCTGCTGGGGTTCTTCCTGTACGGTCTCTACCGGCAACGCTTTCTCGAGCAGGTGTCATGGGACACGGTCTGCGTCGTCACAATGGGCCTTCTCGCCGCGATGATGTTGCTGAATGGGGCTGGATACAAGATTGGCTTCAGCTTGAACTTTCCGATCGGCTTGCTCGTCTTCGCGACTGCGTGCTCTTCGGGATTTGCCGCCCGGATCTTCGACAACCGTGTCGCTTTCTACCTCGGCGAGATTTCCTATTCGATCTACATGGTTCATTTTCCGCTACTGCGTTTCCTCACGCACAATTTCGGAGATCGATTCGACGCTGTGGCTGCATCGGGTAACCAGCCGCTCCTCTGGGCGATTGCGCTGGGCGTGTTCGCCTTGCTGATCGCGGTATCGTCGTTCTGCTATCACGTAATCGAGGTGCCCTGCCGCGATTGGGTCAAGCGCCGCGTGCGACGGAACGCGTCGCTCGCTGCCTGATCCCCACGGGAGTGATGCTTCAGGTGCCGCGATCGAAAGCGCTCGAAGGATGGATCCGCTGACGTCTGATTGAGTTAGGGTATGGCCCGATGAGGATGACATCTCGAGCGCTTCTATGTCCCCTGCTCGTGGCGATCTTTTCGATGGGTTGCGGCGCGGTGTCGTCGCAGCCGACCTACCGCCGAAACGTCACCTTGTGGGCGACTGAGTCCGCGGAGTACACCGCGGTGGCGCTCCAGATCTATGCGACCGCGCATCAAAAGCTCGCGGATGCGCTCGCCGATCCGAGCTGGACTGCCAGCCTCGAGCAGGAATCGGATTACGAAGACCTCCCGCCCGCAATCATCGTTGATCTCGATGAGACGGTTCTCGACAACCGCCCCTTCCAAATGGGGCTGATCCGTGAAGGTGTCGAATTCGACGAGCAAGCCTGGAACGAGTGGGTCATGACCGCAGAGGTCGGCTCGATTCCGGGGGCGGTTCCATTCCTCCAGCATGCACATCGACTCGGCGTCGAGGTCTTCTATGTGACCAACCGATCGCACATGGTCGAAGATGCGACGCGTCGGAGTCTGCTCCGGCTGGAGCTGCCTCTAAACGACGAGGTCGACACGCTGCTCACGAAATACGAGAAGCCGCAGTGGACGAGGCGTAAGGACAAGCGCCGACAGCTCATTCGGGAGCGCTATCGCGTGTTGCTGGTCCTGGGCGACAACCTCGGCGATTTCGTCAGGGAGAAGCGATTCTCGCGCAGCGGGCGCCGCGAGACCGTGCTCGAACATGCAGAGATGTGGGGCTCGAAGTGGTTCATGCTCCCGAACCCGCTCTACGGTGGCTGGGTATCCGCCACGTTGGAAGAGGGTGACACGCGCGACTGAAATCTCGCTCTAGTGAGACCTCCCGATCAACGCGTGGAGATCGGTGGCGAAGTTTTCGTGCACCTCGGCCGAGTTCTTCTTCAGCACGTTCGACAGAACCACGACGATGTATCTGAGGGGTGGATTGTTCCCGTGCGTCTCGACGATCGCAGTCGATGCGAGGTAGTTGTACTTGTTGCCCATGTACTTGCCGCAGGTGAAGCCTTTTTCTGGCCGGCAGCTGTAGAGGGAGCCGGACTTGAAGTACAGCGCTGAGCTGTCGAGGGCCGGCGAGGCGCCGTAGCGGATCCGGTGGTCCGTCAGGTAGAGATATTTCTTGATTTCGAGGCTCGACCAGGGGTCG
This sequence comes from Deltaproteobacteria bacterium, assembly GCA_019310425.1. GTDB lineage: Bacteria > Myxococcota_A > UBA9160 > UBA9160 > SMWR01 > JAFDEI01. The sequence continues at coordinate 3,480 of JAFDEI010000008.1, forward strand.
ACGAGCTTGCCTTCTTCCATCAGAACGAGGTACCGAAGCAACTCGGAGCTGGTCGACGTGCTCGAGACGCCGGGGAGCCGGCTCTTGCCCTCTCTCGTGAACAGGCTGCCCTGACGCAGGTGGTTGACGTTCAAGCCGTTCCGCGTCACCGGCGTCTGGATTGCCGCGCTGAGTTTCTTCGCGAGCTTGGACTTCGAGGTGTTCTTGAAGAAGGCATCGGCCTCCGCTCGCGAAACCGGGTACGAGGCTCCGAACTCCCGTAGCAGCACCAGTTCGGAAATCATCTGGCTGGCCGCTGCGTTCGAACTCGCGGAGGCCATCCAGTCCAACCAGGTCCAGAGATTCGCGGTGTCGCCGATTTCGATCGCCCGTCGGATCACCTTTGGATCGCCGCGTTTCCAGAACGGGACGACGTGGCTGTCGCGGTTGATGAATCCATTTGCCGTGACCTGGGTTTCGTAGAGAACCTGCTTGCGTGCATCGATGTCGTCCGGGTAAATGTCGGCGAGCGCCTGGAACCATCCGAGCAGCACCATGATCTTCCCGACGCTGCCGGGGTTCTGGGTGCGGTTGCCGTTGATCTCAGCGTAACGCGGGTTCTTCGGGTCGGTGATGTCGAGAACGCTGATGCCGTAGGCGGGCGCGTCCTTGCCGACCATATTCCGGACTTCGGCCGTGAAACCCGGGTCGGGGGCGGGCATTTCGAAGCCCGGACCTCGCAGGTTGAGACGGATCTTCTTCGTCGGAAGCAACGAACCGGGCTTGAGTGCCCCCTGCTCGAGCAATACCGACTCGGCGAGCTTGAAGACCTCGAGGCGGGAAATTCCAGTTTCTTCGGATGCGTCGAGTGGATAGCCGGCAGCCGGACCTGCCCAGGGTCGAAGCATCAGTGTCAGGACCAGGAAGGCGATCTTCTTCATGGACGGAACTCCTCGCAGACGGCGGCTGGACCGCCGCGAAATTGCAGCCGAAGGTACACGAACACAAGTGGATCTGCCGATGCGTCGTCGAGCGAGCGAATCGCAATACCGCTGTACGCTAGACTTTGCGCTCGCGCGGAACTGTGCGCGAATTCGCGGAACAGGAGGCGGATTTGGCGACGTTCGGAATTCTCGTGGGCGGTGGACCCGCTCCTGGAATCAATGGTGTGATCGGTGCGGCGACAGTCACTGCAGAGCGTGCGGGAGCACGCGTGATCGGCATGCGGCAGGGCTTTCAGTGGCTGATGCAGGGTGACACCAGCCACAGTCTGGTCCTCCGGACCGCCGACGTCTCGCGCATCCATCTGCGAGGCGGGTCGATCCTCCAGACGTCACGCGCGAACCCGACGCGCGAGCCGGGACACCTCGAGACGGTCGTGAAATCGTTGGAACAGCTCGGGGTGGATCATCTGATCACAATCGGTGGTGACGACACCGCCTATTCCGCCCGCTGCGTTGCGGAGTGCGCAGGTGATCGTATTCGCGTTGCACACGTCCCCAAGACCATCGACAACGACCTGCCGCTTCCGGCCGGCATCCCGACCTTCGGGTTTGAAACGGCGCGCGCGCGTGCGACCGAGATCTTGAGTGCGTTGATGGAGGATGCTCGGACCACGCCACGGTGGTACTTCGTGGTGATCATGGGCCGACAGGCGGGTTACCTCGCGCTCGGCGCAGGAAAGTCGGCGGGCACCACAATCACGCTCATCCCGGAGGAATTCGGAAACGAAGCGATCCGGCTCGATACCCTCACCCGGACACTCGAAGGGGCCATCCTCAAACGCATCGCGAGCGGCCGGCCGTACGGCGTGGCACTGATCGCCGAGGGCGTCGCGGAGCACCTCGATCCGAGCGACCTCGAACTCCTCGCGGACGTCGAGCGCGACGAGCACGGGCACATCCGCCTCGCGGAAGTGCCGTTGGGTCGGGTGCTCAAGGAACAGGTTCGGACGGCACTCCAAGAACGCGGCATCAAGACCACGATCATCGAGAAGGATGTCGGCTACGAACTGCGCTGCAGCGACCCCTGCGCGTTCGATCAGGACTACACCCGTGACCTCGGGGCAGGCGCCGTCCGCGCACTGCTGAACGGCGATTCGCAGGTCCTGATCACCCGTCAGGCCGAAGCCATCGTGCCGGTGCCATTCGCGGACCTGGTCGACTCCGAGACCGGCCGAACGAGTGTGCGCCCGGTCGATATTTCGAGCGACGCGTTCAAGATCGCTCGCTCACTGCAGATTCGGGTCGAAACCGGCGACTTCGACGACGCTGATTTTCTCGAGGCGTTCGCGAAGGCCGCTAGCCTCACTCCGGAACAGGCACGCGAACGGTTCCAGGACGTCATCTGAGTCGTCACCTATTCGCCGCTGCGATCGGCCTGGCGCTGGTTGTGTTCGGGCTGGCGACCTTCGCCGACGAAATCGCGGGACCGGGCTCGCGGCGGGCAGTAGAGAGCGCGAAGGCGCTCGTCGCGGCGCTCGGCGCTGCACTGCTCATACTGGATCTGGTGCTTCGCCGCGCCGGCCACAGCGCGTGGCTTCGTCGCCTGCGCGAGGTCGCCCTGGTGCTGCTCGCCATGGTCGCCGGGCTGGCGTGGTGGAACTTCATGCAGTTCCACTACCTGCACTACACCCACGTGAGCGACACCTTTCACTATTACGTGGGTTCCAAGTACTTCGACGAACTCGGCCATTCGCGTTTGTACGCCTGCACCGCGATCGCGGATGCCGAGGCGGGAACGCACACAGGGGTTTCGGGGCGTCTCCTCCGCAACCTGGAAACGAATCGACTCGAGCCGACGACTTCGACTCTGGCCGACCCCGATGCCTGCAAACGTCATTTCGATGTCCCTCGCTGGGACATGTTCACACATGACGTGGGCTGGTTTCGGGACCGGGTTCCCAGGTCGCGATGGCATGCGATCCAGCGCGACCATGGCTACAACCCGCCCCCGACATGGACCGCCCTTGGAGGCGCCCTCGCGGCATCGGCTCCCGCGTCGGACGCCTGGATCCTCGCCCTCGCTGCGATCGACCCGCTGCTGCTGTGCGCGATGTGGGCGGCGATCGCGTGGGCGTTCGGTTGGCGTGCGCTATGCGTTGCCGCGATCTTCTGGGGCACGAACCTGTTCGCCGGATTCGGTTGGACCGGCGGCTCATTCTTGCGCCAGGCGTGGCTCGTTGCCTCGATCGGGGGAATTTGTCTGCTTCGCCGGGGTCGACCCGCGAGTGCGGGGGCGAGCCTGGCCGTCGCCGCCTCGCTGCGGATCTTCCCGGCCGCCTTGTTGGTGGGGGTCGCGCTGCGCGGTTTGTGGTCGCTAATGAGTTCCGAGCGTCGAGGAGTCGCGGCCGACCATCGCCGCTTCACTGCGGGGGCTCTTGCGGGCGCGGCGGCCATCGTCACGGTTTCGCTGGTTGCGGTCGGTGGTTTCCAGCCGTGGCTGGAATTCATCGACAACAGCCGGACGCATCTTGCGACGCCCCTCAAGAACCACGTCGGACTCCAGACCGTGCTCGCGTACGATGCCGATCACGTGGACCGCCTGATTCAAGGCGGCACTGCGGAGGATCGCTATCTCGAGTGGCGCGCTGCGCGCGAGTCACGCAGTGCGGAGCGCGTCGTAGGGTACTGGTTGCTACTGACCGGCTTCGGAATTCTGCTCGCGTTCGCGGTGCGCGATCAGCCCGACTGGGTCGCGGCGACGCTCGGAATCGGCCTGATTCCGGTCGCCTTCGAATTGACCAACTACTACTACGCGATCCTGCTCGGCTATGGGTTGCTCGTGGTTCGCTGGCCCGGTATCGGCCCGGCATTGCTCGGCCTGTCGGCACTCGGCTGGGTGATCGTCGACCGCCGGCAATGGCAGGACGAGATCATGGTCTGGGGGTCGGTCTTCGTACTCGTATTCGTGTGCTTCTGCACCTTGCTGCCGCTGTATCGAGCGCCTCAGGGGAGTTTCTCCGACGAGTCGTCGGCTGGCTTGTAGCCGGTGCCGGAGATCGCTACAGATGGCCGAATGAAGGGATTGATCGAATTCGAGATCTGCCCTTCGTGTGGGCACGGCCCACCTGTCCGGCTGGCGCCAGCGGGACACAGGGTCGACACGACGCTCGACCTGATCGCCGGTGATCCGGGCATGTTCGGTCTCGACTCGATCGAGTTCGCTCCGCTGATGGACATCGATTTCGTGATCTGCTCGCGTTGTGCATTGATCTTCATGCCGCGTCGATCGACCCCCGAGGCGGCAAAGCAATACTATTCGCAGTTGTTCCACTGCATCGAGACACCGCTGCCCTTCGATGAGCTTCCACTTTCCGAGCGGTTCGTTCGCCGTAAGGGTGCGTTCGCGCGCGATCTGATCCGTACCCTGCACGACCACGGGGTGCTCGCCTCTGTTGAGTCCGTGCTCTATGTGCGCTGCAATGCGGGGGAGGGCCCGCGGCTCTTGCGCGATGAATACGGCCTCAGTGAGGTCTATGGACTCGAATTGTTGCCGTCCTGTATTCGCCATGCGCGGGAAGTCTACGGGCTCGAGCAGGTGGAACGCCTGTTTGCGCCCGAGTTCGACAACCCGTTTCCGCGCCGCCACTTCGATTTGATTCTCTGTGACGAGGCCTTCGCGCACGCGCACGACCCGGTGCGGATCGCGCGGTCACTCACGCGCCTGCTCAACGACGGCGGTGCGATCGTCGCGTTCAAGGAAAAGGATCATTCTCAGATCCTGAAATCCACCAGGCTCTTCCCCTACGGAATGAACTTCTTTCACAAACAGCTCTTCACGCGCAGGAGTCTCCGGATCTTCCTCGAGCTGCAGGGCTTCTCGGTCGAGCCGCTCCCGCATCCAGCCGTGGGCAAGCGGGAATCGCTCAAGAACTCGAAGATCCTCTACCTGCTACGGCCGGGCGGAACAGCGAAGCCCGAGTTTCCTTCCGCTGAGGTCGAGCCTCTTACTCTCAGTTTCCGAAGGTGGTTGTCCGCGCACCAGCGGCGCAGCCGCCGGCAGCGTGTGCTGTCGGTATTCCGGACGCGCGGTGCAGAGCCCGGTATCGGTGGTGCCGCGCGCCGATAGCGGCCCTGGCGAGAGCCTGTTTCAGTCGGAAGCGGCGAGGGGGGTGCTGCGGTCGGCGGAGCCGAAGTAGCGTTTCAGCTCGAGGAAGCGTTGTTCGAGGAGGAGCCAGCTGAGCCGAGCGAGGGCGTACGAAACTACGACGACGATCCCGAAGCGAAGCGCAACGACCGCCCCTTCGGAGCCGAGGATCGGCGCAAGTCGTTCCACGGGTGTGATCGGCAGGAACAGGACCTTCAACAGCGCGAAGTGGATGATGTACATCCCGTAGCTGACCTTTCCGATCTGTCGTAGAAAACGAGTCGAGAGACAGCGGATCAGCAAGTGTTCGCGGGGCAGGGCGATCGCGAAGATCACGATGCAGCCCGCGAGCAGTGCGACGAGTGAGAATCCCACACCCGCGACGACCGGATCACGCTGCCAGAAACTTCCGCGAAACGCCCAGAACAACGCGATTGCGAATGTCGTGACCACTGCGGCCGGTCGCGACCATCGCAGAAGTCGTGCCGTGCTGCCGTGACGATCGGCCAGTACTGCGATGCAGGCGCCGGTCGCGAGCGCATCCATGCGACAGGGCATCAGCACGTAGGCTGCGATGACGTTGTCGTGGTGGATCAGGAGAAGCCGCAGCAATAGCGCGGTCAGGAACGCAATGACTGTGAGCCGCAACCGATGTCTGGTCGGGACCACCGCGATCAGAGCGGGCCAGACCAGATAGAACTGCTCCTCGACAGCGAGTGACCACAAGTGCGACAGTTCGACCCAACCTCCGCCGAAGAGCCCGAAGGTCTGCCACTGTTGGTTGATCGCAACCTTGATGTTGCTCGCGTACAGCCACAGCCAGCCCTGCAGCGAGGCGATCTGCTGGAACCCCTCGCTCCTGAGTATCGGGACGAGCATGCCGATGCCGAAGATCAGCGCCAGGCTGACGTAGTAGAGGGGGAAGATCCGCAGCGTTCGACGCGCGTAGAAGTTCCGGTAGTAGTTCTCTCGCCCGACCGTTCGCATCAGGATGCCGGTGATGAGGAATCCCGACAGCACGAAGAAGAGGTCGACACCGACCCAACCTCCACGGGCAAGATGGAAGATCGCCGATGCATCGGGGTTGACCTCGGCGAAAGTGCCGAGATAGTGAACCGCGATCACGAGCAGGATCGCGACTCCGCGGAGACCGTCGAGCGCCAGCCAGCCGCCTTCGGGAGGCGCGAGCGACACCGGCGGCAATGAGCCGCTGCTCGCCTTGGTATCGGTCAGCATCGTTGCATGGGGCGGATGACTCTTTCACCGAAATCTTGCATCACATCGAGCTTCTGCTCGAGCGTCGCATCCGGGCCGGCCGTGTAGCCGAACGGGTAGCTGACGCTGCCGGTCGCGCCGAGGTCGGAGAGTCGACGCAGCGTGTCGAGCTCGAGCGGTGTCACCAACGGAACGATGGCATCGAAGGGCTCCTCGATCCGGCCGACCTCCTCGCGAAGCCGCCGCAGCTCGACGAGGATCTTCTCGGCCTGCTCGGGCGTGTTGCCCGCACCGAGCCAGCCGTCACCGAGCCGGGCCGCGCGACGGAGCGCCGGCTTCGAGGCACCGCCGATGTAGATCGGGATCGGGTGCGGGGGAGCCGGGCTCATCTGCAGGCGGTCGAAGCTGAATATCTCGCCGTGATATTCCGACATGCCGCCTCGCCAGATTTGGCGCAGGATTTCGATGCACTCGTCGAACCGCTTGCCGCGCGTTGCGAAGTCGACGCCGAGCACCTCGAATTCCTCGCGCATCCAACCGGCCCCGGCGCCCAGCACCGCGCGACCGTCACTGAAGATCGAAGCGGTTCCGACCAGCTTCGCGACCTCGAGCGGGTGACGCAGTGGCAGGATGTAGACCATCGTCGCGAACCGCAGACGGCTCGTCGCCGCAGCCATCGCGGTCATCGTCACCCAGGGATCGGGGAACGGCGATTGCGCGTCGAAGTCGGGCGTGCCGCTCTCGGAGTAGGGGTAGTGCGCCGCGTATGCGTCGGGAACGAAGAGGTGCTCGGAGAGCAGCACGCCCTCGAATCCCGCCGCTTCGGCGCCGCGGGCGATCTCGACGAGTTGATGGGGCGCTGTGAACGCGACGGATTGCCAGAACTTCATCTGCCTGTTCCTCCGGCGTCGCTCCCGCGACTTGCTTCGCGCGAAATGGGAGTCACCCCTGCGACCATAGCCGCGGCTCGGCTTCGATCGTCGTCGATTACTCCGCAGCCAGTGCTTCCACCGGATCGAGTGCAGCGGCCCGCCGCGCGGGCAACACACCTGCGATCAGGCCCGCCAGGGCGCTGACCACGACCGCGGCCACAACGTATCGGAGCGGGGTGTAAACCGGCATTCCGGGGATGGCGAGCCTCAGCAGCCCCGCCATCCCGAGACCCGACGCCACGCCGATCAGCCCGCCAATCAGCGTGAGCAGCACGGCCTCGATCAGGAATAGCGATCGGACTTCGCCCTGGGTGCCGCCAAGGGCCCGCAACAGGCCGATTTCGCCGATTCGTTCACCGACCGAGATCCACATCATCGTGAAGACGCCGATGGCTCCCACCATCAACGAGATGCCCGCAATCGCGCCGACGGCCGCAGTGATGGCGTTCATGACGTTGTTGAATACCGCAATCATCTCGCTCTGCGAGGTGATGGTAAAATCCTCCTTGCCGCCGTGCCGATCGGTGAGCAATCGTGTGATCTGTTCCGAAACCACCTCGGTCATCCCTTCGTGGGTGAACAGCACGTCGATTTCCTGGAGTTCGTCGAGGTTGAACATCCGCATGCCTGTGGCCACAGGGACGTAGGCCGCGTCGTCGACGTCGAAGCCGAGGATGCGCCCCTTTGGCGCCATTACGCCGATCACGCGCAGGCGGTGTCCCGCGATCCGGACGAATTGGCCGAGCGCGTTCTCGTCGCCGAAGAGTTCTCGCTTTACGCGTGGACCGAGGACGGTCACGAGCGAGCCTCGACGCGGGTCGCCGGGCGGAAGAAAAGAACCCTGACCGATCCCGAATTTCCAGACTTCCGGCAGGTCGGAGGTGGCCCCATGGATGAAGACGCTCCGTCCCTTTCCGTTCGCCTCGACGCGGGCTTGACCGACCGCGAGGGGTACCAGCGCCTGAACGTGCGGGAGCCGTCGAATCGCCACCGCGTCGTCGATGCTGAGCTTCTGCGTCGTGCCACCGAATATGCCGGGAGTTCCCGAGGTCTGGGTCTTCCCGGGCGTGATTTCGAGGATGTTGGTTCCGAACTGGGCGAACTCGGCGAGCAGGAAGCGGCGCGTACCCTCGCCGATCGAGGTCAGCAGGATCACCGCAGCGATCCCGATCGCCACGCCGAGCGTTGACAGGATGGAGCGTGTCCGGTGTCCGCGCAGGGTGCCGAGGCTGAACTGCAGGTAGTTCGCGAGTTCCATGCCTACCTCCCCGCAAGCGCCGCGACGGGATCGAGGTCCGTGGCCCGACGCGCGGGCAGAACACCGAAGATCGAGCCCATTGCGACCGCCACCCCGAGTGCCGAGAAGATCGCCCAGACCGGTGGGGCGGCGGGGAATTTCGGGTAGAAGACCGTGAACAGCTCGACCAGTACGAAGCCGAACACGATGCCGAGCAGCCCACCTGCAAACGCGAGCAGCACCGCCTCGGTCAGGAATAGCGCATGTACCTGCCGCCGCTTCGCCCCCAGGGCCTTCAGCAGCCCGACTTCGCTGGTGCGCTCCGACACCGAGACGAGCATCAGGTTCATCACCCCGAGGCCCGCCACGGCGAGTGAGATCGCGCCGATTCCGGCAACGGCGAGCGTCAGCGCGTTCAGGATCTTCGACAACGACTCCACCACCGATTCCTGCGAAATCACGGTGACGTCCTCTTCGTCGTGACGTTCGGTCAGGATCGCGAGCGTTCTGGACTTGGCAGCTTCGAGGTCGCTGTGAGAGTCGAGACGAAGCAGAATGCGGAACAGCGAACTGCGATCGAACATGCGCATCGCGGACGCAACCGGGATGATCACCAGATCGTCGATGTTCAGCCCGATCTGCTGACCCTTCGGCTCGAGTACGCCGATTGCGCGCATGCGCCAGTCTCCGATCCGAAGCACCTGACCGAGCGGGTTCTCGTTCCCGAATAGCTCCGACGCCACCTTCACGCCGATGACCGCAACGGGTGCGCCGCGGTCGAAGTCGTCCCGTGGAAGGAACTGGCCGCTTCCCATGTGCAGCTCGCGCGTCTCCAGGAACTGGTGGGTTGCACCGACGACGATCAACTGCCGCCGCCGCTCGAGGTGCGAAACCGTCTCGTTGCCGACCACCATCGGCACCACGAAGCTGACGCCCGGGATATCGCGCTCGAGCGCGCGTGCGTCATCCAGCGTCAAGTCATTCGGAACCCCGCCGATCCCGCCGGCGAGGATTCCACCCGAAGTTTCGTTCTTGCCGGGAATCACGATCAACAGCTCACTCCCGAGAGACGAGAACTGGTCCGTGACGTAGCGCTGCGCACCCTCGCCGAGCGCAGTCAGCACGATCACAGACGCGACGCCGACCGTCATCCCGATGACGCTGAAAATGCTCCTGCGCCGGTGCCGCGCGAGGGCGGTGAAGGCGAAGCGCAGGGTGTCAGCGAGCGTCACCCCGCTGGCTCGCGGGGGTTGGCGAGTTCGAGTCCGTAGTGGAGCTCGGAACCGGGGACGAGTTGGTCGATCTCGCCGTCGCGAAGCACGACCACATTGTTGGCACGCCGTCCGATGTTGGCGTCGTGCGTCACCACGATCAGTGTCAGCCCGTTCGCATTCATCCCTTCGATCAGTTCCATCACGGATGCGCCGGACTTGCTGTCGAGGTTGCCGGTGGGTTCATCAGCGAGCAGCAGACGCGGCTGCATCACCATCGAGCGCGCGATGGCGACGCGTTGGCACTCGCCGCCCGACAGCTCGGCCGGTCGATGGCTCGCCCGCTTGGCGAGTCCGACCGCGTCCAGGGCCTTCGCGACGCGCTCGCGCCGTTCCGCTGCTGGAATGCCCGCGAGAACCATCGGCAGGGCGACGTTTTCAGCGGCCTCGAGCCGCGGTACCAGGTGAAAGGACTGGAACACGAAGCCGATCTTCCAGCGGCGGATCTCGGATAGTTGGGGTTCGTCGAGGCTTCCGACTTCGTCACCATCGAGGCGATAGGAACCCTGCGTGGGTCGGTCGAGGCAGCCGAGGATCGACAACAGCGTTGATTTACCCGACCCGGAAGGTCCCATCACGGCCAGGTAGCCACCGTCTTCGACTTCGAGGGAGACGTCTTTCAATGCGTGGAGCGGCTGATCGCCGACCTGGTACGTCTTCCAGACCCCGTTGAGCTCGATCATGGGGTGTCCGTCGGTTCCTCGATTTCGATGTCGGCGCCAGGTTGAACCTCGACCCGATCGAGCGATACGACGACCTGATCGCCTTCGGACAGCCCGCGCGTCACCTCGGCGAAGTCCCAGTTCTTGAGTCCGATTTCGATCTCGCGTTCGACCAGGACGCCGGCTTCCGGGATCAGCACGGATCGTCCCTCGCGCAACGCGGAAGTCGGAATTCGGAGCACGTTCTCGTGTATCTCGAGAATGACCTCGATGTCCGCGGAGGTGCCCGCTAGCAGCGAGGTCGCGAGCTCGGGGTCGTCGAACTCGGCCTCGATTTCGACGGTGCGGTTTTGCGCTTCGACGGCGAGCACATACGGGGCCACGCGGTGGACCCGGCCTGTGAACACAGCTCCCGGATGAGAATCGACCGTGATCTTGGCGCGTTGCCCGGGATGGATCGATGCGGAGTCGACTTCGTCCATCGGTGCGCTCACGTAGACCGAAGTCGGATCGATGATGTCGACGACCGAGGGCGCGGTCAGCAAAGGCGGCGAGGGAGTGATCCACTCGCCCACCTCGGCGGTCATCTCCGCGATGATACCGTCGAAGGGCGCCCGGATCGTGTACTTCGCCAGGCCCGCTTCGGCCGCGAGGATCGCGGCCTTGGCCTTGTCGCGTTCGGCCGTGACAGCGATACATGCTGCCTGCGCGGCGTCGTGAGCACTCTCGAGTGCATCGAGGAGGTCCACCGAAATGATCTTTCCCGCCGCGAGACTGCGCTTGCGATTCAGCTCGCGCAGCGCGCGGTCGCGCGCGATGCAGGCTTCGCGGCGCGCGGCGTCCGCCACTCGAAGGCTCTCTTGTGCGAGCATCAGCTGCGCGCGTGGCGTTGCGTCATTGAGGCTCACGATTACTTCATCGCGCTTTACCCATTCACCGGTGCGCTTCAGGGTCGCGACGACTCGGCCGCCGACTTCGGCCGAGAGCCGAGCGCGGTGGCGTGCCTTGACGGTCCCCGCCTTCGAGTTCGTGATCGTCGACTCGACGTCGGCACGATCGACGAGAGCCACCCGAACGGTGACCGGATCAGAGCGAAGAAGCGTGAACCACACCACGACTGCGGCGATCCCGATCGGAATCAACAACCTGAACAACCACGTGCGCATGTTTCTTCTCGATTCGGGTGCAGCCGTGCCGGAACACGGAGGATACCCGAGGCAGAATGTGACACCAAGCCGAGCCGTCACGTCATCGGCCGCGGTTGATGAGCCGTCAACGAGATGGAACTCGATCTCGGCGCTACGATCTCAGTGGACCTCGAACGGAGCGTGGAAAAGAGGGTACTTGCCGGAATGCGAAGCGATATCGAGTTCGAGGGATTCGACGGCACGACGTTGAGAGGTTGGTGGTACGCACCGCCGGAGCCGTCGGCCGCGATCGCCATGGCGCACGGTTTTTCGGCGGTGAAGGAGATGGCGCTCGATGCTTATGCCGAGCGCTTTTGTGCCGCCGGCTTCGGCGTACTCGTGTATGACCATCGCAATCTCGGTGCGAGCGACGGAGAGCCGCGGCAGGAGATCGATCCGTGGGGTCAGGTATGGGACTTCCGCCGCGCGCTCGACTGGCTGGAGGGCAGGGCGGACGTCGATCCCGAGCGACTCGGTCTGTGGGGTAGCAGTTTCAGTGGCGGTGAAGCGATCATCGTGGCGGCTTGTGACGAGCGCGTGCGCGCCGTTGTGGCCAACGTTCCACTGGCCGGCTTTCCCGGAGTCGAATACGGCGACACGAGTGCCGAGTTCGCCGCCATCCGCGACTGGGTGCTCGCGAAACCAGATCCCGCGGATCGAGACCGGGAGGGCGTGGTCGGTCCGTTTGCAGTGGTCGAGGAGGCTGGAAACGATCTGGTGCCGTACCTGCCGCAAGCGGAATCTGCCGAGTGGTTCCTGCGGTTCGGAGCCCGGCCCGGTTCCACCTGGCAAAACAAAGTTACGCTCCGAAATGTGTTTGCGGGCAGCCCGCCTTTCGACCCGGGGCTGTGCATTGCGCACGTCGCACCGACGCCGTTGTTGCTCGTGGTGGCGTCCGAAGACCGGCTCGCCGCCACGGAAGTGGCGTTCGATGCGTTCGCCCGCGCGGGCGAGCCGAAGCAGCTCGAGACGATCGCGGGACATCACTTCGTCCCCTATGAGGGTGCGGGCTTCGAGGCCGCGTCGCGTGCTGCCTGCGACTTCTTCGTGAGTCGCCTCGCCTGAAGCGGTTCGGGCGGGGTCGGTACGGCGGGGGCCCTTCCGAGGACTATTCCGGGCGGTGAATCGCGCCCTGGTCAAGGAGTGCGACGAGGGCCTTGTAGATGTCCGCGTCGAGAGCGGCAACCATGTCGCAGATCACCCCGATGCTGAATCCGTCTCCCACGTAATCGAGCACTTCAGCTTCGGTTTCGCTCAACTTCTCGCGCACGCCCGGGTCCACATCCGTGGCGAGCGAGAAGGTGTCGTCGAATTGGAAGGTATCGAGCCCGATTCTGCGGAGTTCGTCGATCTGGACGGAAGCTGTCATCATCGCGGCCTCGAGTGGCTGCGGGTCGTCGGGAGAGTCGGCGAGCTGAAGGTCGTGGTGGAACTCGAAGCGGCCATCGGTCCAGAGGAAGAGTCGCGCGAGCGCCTTCAACCCCGAGGCCATCCCCGCTGTGCAGAGCAGCAGGTAGTTCTCGGAAAAGACGATCCGGCCGTTCTCCTCGCCGTTCGTGACCGCGAGAGTACCGGCGGGAGCAGTCTGCGCGAAGAGGTCGAGAATTGCGCACAACCCACCCGCATCGATCGACCCCGAGACGATCGCGAGACGGCGAGCACGGTCGAAACTCTGGAGGAACTCGATGAAGGCCATCACCTCATCGATGCGTTCGGCTGGATATTGCAGCTGGATCCCGTGTGCGATCATCCCCCCGTCACAGCGGCGGCTGTGAATGATCCGGCCGTCGACTGTGAGGTCGAGTTCGACCATCGGGTTCGAGAGTTCGACGCGGACTTCGGTGCCGGCCGGGATCGAGGTCATCGGCAACATCGCGAGCACGCCGGCGTAGGAGATGTTGGCGGTGGTTCCCGAGAACGTCTCGGTCGGGGTTGTGAGAACGATGTCGGAGTCGCTCCGGCTTCGCGCGCGTGCCCTGCGCTCAGATCGATTCCGGAGGGCCCCGGTCGAGAGATCGATCCCGGTGACGGCTTCTAGTCGATCCTTGAGTTCCGAGCTGCTGTCCAGGAAGCGGACCGAGACTCCAGCCGCCGAGTTCGCCAGGTCGGCCAGCGCGGGCTCGACCACGGCGACGACCACGGCGGGGAAGCAGATCCGCTTTCTGCAGAATGCGAGATCCAGTGTGATGCCCACCGCCTGCTTCGGCAGATAGGACTCGGGCGTAGCGACGAAGGTCGCCCCTGCAGCGATGTTGCTCTCGAACTCCTCGCGGAAGGCGGTCGCTTCGTCGAAGCGCAGCGATAGCTGCCCGCTGGTCGAAGCGTGGTCGTGGGGTTCGATCTGGTTCGCGGGACGGGGCATCTGAACAGGGTTCTCCAATGAACCTATCGGCGCCTGCGGTTTCGGTTTGAGCCTTGTCATCAGATTTCGCTGAGACTGGAATTCTGCACACTCGAAGCCTGCGGACGCGGTCGGAATCCGGGCGCGCAGGGCTGCTAACCTCATTGCGGAATCTGAGATGGCAGCGGGAGCCCATGCGATCGCGTCGCACGATGTTCGACCTGTTGGTCTGTCTGTCGCTGTTCAACATGCTGCTGTTGCGCATCTGGGCCCAGCTCCTGCCCGCGGTCGTCAATCCGGCGAATCTCTACTACATGGAAGAGGCTCCGCATCGGATTCACTACCCGCTCGTGCTTTGGAGTCTGGTCGCAGCCGCCGCGCTGGCTACGGCATTCGCGGCCCGGGCTCGGCGCAGTCGGCGACCGTGGCCACGTGCCGTGGCCCGCGGCGCCCTGGTGGTGCTGGCGCTCGCCGCACTCAACTCGCTGGCATCGCAGCTTCCGTCCGAGACTTTGGGGGTGCTGGCGGGCTCAAAAGGGCGCTTGGCGGAAGCTCTGCTCGGCATCACCGCCGCGGCGACGTTGGTCGCGACACTGTGGCTACGGCCGCGCTGGGTCTATTCGGCGATCGAAGTGTTTGCGATCATTGGGCTGCCGTTTCTGCTGATGACGGTCGGGCAGGCGATTTGGACCTTTGCAGGCCATGAACCGGGACGCTTCGCGGGTGGCGTGCTCACATCCGATCCGCCGGCCGCGCTCCTGCCTTCGCGTCAGTCCGGCGCTCCGCGGGTGGTGTGGATCGTCTTCGACGAGCTCGATCAGCGTGCGTTGTTTACGGCTCGGCATCCCGGTCTCGAGCTTCCCGAGTTCGATCGCCTGCGTGCCGAGTCATTCGTTGCCCTGAATGCTTTCGCGCCTGCTCGCGAAACACGTCGGTCGATGGCGTCGATGCTGCTGGGGCGGCAGGTGTCGTGGGCGCTGCCCTCGGGACCCTCCACGCTTCCGTGTACGATCGAAGGCGGCGGCGAGGAGGAGGCGGTCGACGATTGCTGGACGCAATTCCCGAATCTGTTCCAGCGGGTGCGTGAAAGCGGAGCAAACGCCGGGGTCTCGGGTTGGTACCATCCTTATTGTCGGTTGTTTGCCGACGCCCTCACCGCCTGCACCTGGGCGGGGTTGCCTTACTGGAACAGCCCGCGAGTGCGAGATTCATTCGACCAGCAATGGCACGAAATCGTGAAGCCGTTGCCTCTTGCGAGCCGCTGGCTTCGGCCCGGAACTCGGATCCGCCTCGCGCATCGCGATGCGTTCGAACGCATCCTGGCCGCCGCGCTCGAAATGGCGCCAGATCCGGATCTTGGCTTTGCCATGCTGCATTTTCCGGTGCCGCACCACCCCGACATCTACGATCCGGAACGAGAATCTCTGTCGCTGACCGACAGGCGCAGCTACTTCGACAACCTCGCGCTCGCGGACCGGACGCTCGGAGAGGTCCGCACAGTGATGGAAGCGGCAGGGCTCTGGGACGCATCGATCGTGATCGTCAGCTCCGATCATTGGTGGCGGGCGATCCACCGCGGCGACTGGGGGCTCACGCCCGAGGAAGAGCTGGTGTTCGCCGATGAACGCGATCGACGGATCCCGTTTCTATTGAAGCTCGCGAATCAACATGAAACGTCGGTCTACCCGCGGGCCTTCAACACCCTGCTCGTCCACGATCTGATTCTGGATCTGCTCGCCGGGGGGGGCTCGACTCCGGCTTCCGTCGCGGATTGGCTCGACGAACGTCGCGCGACTGCACCCGTGCCGTACCTGTCGCCTGCACGACGACCGTCCGTCGGTCGAGCAACTCGCGGCATCGAAGTCAATCGCTCATCGGACTCAGGGTAAACCCTAACGAATTTATGATTGCTCCAACGAGTGCCAAAACGTTAGTGTAGCCTGGCAACTCACTTCCACGGGTGGCAGAAAAGCGCACGGAGGAATCCCACATGCGTCTTCGAATCGGCATCGCACTGATTTCAGCCCTGACTCTCGGATGTTCGGCAAGACAATTGCCGTCCGAAACACCGCTTTCGGTGAGCCCGCTCCAGTTTCAATCCGATGAGGTCCGGCAACCCGACCAGGTCATCGTGATCACGGACGCATCCGGCACCATGTACGATCACAAGACCTTCCCGCGCGCGAAGGCGCTCACGCAGACCTTCATCGCGGCAATGCCCGAAGCCAACGCTCCGGCCGCACGGCCGGGCGGGTATTCCGCCGGCCTGATCAGCTTCGGTGGTAACGAGCGAATCAGTGCAAGTCTGGCGCCCCTCAATCGCGCATCGCTCGCGAACACGGCAGCGACCTATCGGGTCCTCGGAGAACTCGGCGGCTATGGTGGCCGCACGCCGTACCGGAACGTGCTCGCGGAGTCGCGAGTCCAGTTGGCAGGGAAGAGTGCGCACGCGGCGTTGGTGATCTTCTCCGACGGCATCCCGGACAGCGAAGAGCGCGCGATGGCCTCGGCAAAGGCGCTGATCGCTTCGTATAACGGGAGCGTCTGCATCCACACGGTCCAGACAGGCGATGATCCGGCGGGAGCCGCTTTCCTAGACCGATTGTCGAGGCTCACCGGCTGCGGCAGTGCGCGCACCGCCGCGAGCGTTCACGATTCGGGTGCCTTCATGCAATTCACCCGCAAGGTCTTCGCGGGTATTGGTGCTCCGCGGATCGACGCCTGCAGCGGCGTGATCCGGCTGCGTGGTGTCGAGTTCGAATTCGACAGCGCCAATCTCCAGGGTGCAAGCTCGGTCGTGCTCGATGTAGCGATCGACTCGCTGAAGGGATGCCCGAACATTCCGGTTCGCGTCGAAGGTCACACCGACGCGATCGGCAGCGACGACTACAACCAGCGCCTCGGCCTGCGCCGAGCGCAGGCGGTTCGCCAGTACTTCACCGAACACGGAATCGCCTCGCGCCGAATCTCGGCGAAGAGCTTAGGGGAGTCTCGACCGATCGCGAGCAACGACACCGACGAAGGTCGTGCCCTGAACCGCCGCGTGGAAATCCACGCCGAGCAGTAGGCCTCAGCCCGCAGGATCCCTCGGAAGTCCCTCTCGCATCATGACGGTGCGGGAGGGGCCGTCCGGTGGTCCCAGTGCGAGAGCGAGCATATGCGATGGAGTCGGTCGCGCACTCGTGAACGACCAGGCGTCGGGACCGCTCGTCGCCTCGGAATCGACCGCCACGAGACGAATGCCACGCTCGTCGAGCGCGAAGGACACGTCCTGCATCGCAACCGACATGCCGACGCCCCGCGCCTTCAGATAGGCCTCCTTCAGCGTCCAGTACTCGAGAAGGCGGTCGAGCTTCGTCTCCACGGGCTGCCTTTCGAGGTCGGCGAACTCCCGCTCGGACAAC
Source organism: Deltaproteobacteria bacterium (assembly GCA_019310425.1). Taxonomy (GTDB): domain Bacteria; phylum Myxococcota_A; class UBA9160; order UBA9160; family SMWR01; genus JAFDEI01. The sequence continues at coordinate 20,796 of JAFDEI010000008.1, forward strand.
ACCCGTCGAGCGACACGCAGCGGCTGTCCGCCGCGTGCGAAGTTCTCGACATCGACCCCGCACTCGATACCCACACTGATCGCACACGCGACCAGGCCGTGGGTATGCGAGAGGCTGAAGGTGAAAGGCGGAGCATGCGCGGGGCCTGCGATCTCGGGCCGCCCCCATTGGTTCGTATCGAACGACCAGTCGGTTTCGTCAACGTCTGCATACACCGACAGCCCCTGTCGCACCAGCGCGTGGGCGACTTCGAACATCTGCCGTTGGCTCTCGCGACGGATTCGGTCCGCGCGTTCGCGCTCGTCTTCGGACAACACGGTACGGCTCGACCGGGCGAGAGAGGCGATCGATGCCGGTTCCAGCCGACAGAGCCAGACGTGCACGGCCCGGTTCAACACTTCGGGCGCTTCACTCGCACGCGTCGCGGTCTTCACCTTGCGAACTCCGCCTCGGCCGCGATCCCCGGAGTGGATAGCGCAGCGAGGGCGAGATTAGCGGGGCTGAGGGATTCGAGCAGCGGATGCCTCGCTGTCCAATGGTGTCCGCGTATACTGCGGGTCGCTGTGGATTGAATCCGGCTGGGGTGGGGAAGCGAATGGTTGCTGAGCGCAAGGGGCACGGCTGGGGTGCGTATTGCTGGCCCTATGTCTCGTTCCTCTTCATCATCGAGCTCTCGAGACGGTTTCCCGACGACCTCGCGCCGCTCTTCCTCGCGCTGAAAGTCGGGGTCCCACTCGGGCTGTTGGCCTGGTACTTCCAACGCGGCGCCTACCCCGAGTTGCGGGGGTACAGCTGGAACGCGGCGAACATTCTCCAGGATGTTGCGGTGGGAGTCGCGGGGGCGGCCATCTGGATGGCTCCCTACATCTTCTCGGACTCGCTGCGACCGGATGCCGAGGGCGCGTTCGACCCAGAGCAGTTCGGCCCATCGCTGGCGTGGCTCGCGCTGTCGGTGCGTGCAGTGGGATACGGCGTCGCGACCCCGTTCATCGAGGAGCTCTTCGTCCGCAGCTGGCTGCACCGCTACATCGAGGTCTTCGATCGGCGCGTGGATTTCCGCGACATCCCGATCGGCCAATATTCGCGGCGGAGCCTGGCGATCGTGCTGGTCTGGTTCACCTTCACCCACGTCATGTGGGAATGGCCGGTCGCGGTCGCGTGGATTCTGCTCACCCAGCTGTGGTTCTACCATCGACGCAACCTGACTTCGATGGTGATCGTGCACTCGGCATCGAACTTGTCGATCCTGGCGTTCGTGATCGCGTTCTCGGGCACGTTCATGGACGGGCAGGGGCGACCAATCGACCTGTGGTTCTTCGTCTGAGAGCCCGCGTCGTCGCGCCAAACGCGTGAAGCGTGTTTCCGGCGGGCTAGGCCGCGCCCATGTGCCCCAGCCGAACGCGGTGCACGATCTCGGTCAGCTCGACGAGCCGCGTGCGGGTAGTCGCGGCATCACGCCGCGTGCTCACCGCTTCGAGCGCGGCCGCGACTCGTGCGAGTTGGGCGAAGCCGGCCTGTCGAGCGCTCTCCACCAGCGCAGCCGCGAGCACGGTAATCTGATCGAAGTCTTGCACGCTCTCCGCATCCTGCAGGTCGTCGATGCGCTCGCCCAGACCAATCACTAACTGATCGACGATTTCGCTCACGGAGGGATCGTTCCCTCGACTCGAAAAGATCGGCTTTAGTCGCTCGTTGGACATCAACGCCCGTATCGGATCGCACTGGGTTGAACTGAACGGGCCTGTGTGCACAAAGTTCAGACTGCGGAATCCCTTACGGTTTCGACCAGTTGCTCGGTATCGTACAAGCGATGCTCGATGAATCGACGGGCGCGAGCCCGCCGGCCTCGGACGATCGCCCGCGCGCAGTGGAATGCCGCAGGGTCGTTCAGTTCGGCCCGCAGGCTGCCGTCCGCGCGACGCACCACTGCGATCTTGCGTGGGCTCAACCAAGGATCGACGCGGCCGAGTGCGAGCAGGCAGTCGATGAGCACGACGGCCGCCGCACGGGCGCCGCGTGATTCGCAGTCTTCGAGCAGGGTCTGTGCGGTGGCGTCCCGCGCGAGCCAGAGCCTGATGCGATCGTCCGAGCGGCGAACGATCGCGACCGGGCGCGGCCCCAGGCCGCGCATCCAGAGCAGCTCGGCGTTCGCCCACAATCTTTTCGCCACCCGCTCGGAACCGTTGCTGGTGCAGCGCCATAACGGCCCGTCGGCTTCGACCAGCAGTCCCAGTGTATCCGAGACCGCTCCGGCCTCCGGGGAGCGGGTGTCGTCTTCGGCATGGTCGAGTTCTGGAGCACCGCGCCTCGCCCAGCCCTGCCAGCTGCCCCATCGGATGCGTTCCACGCGACGCCCCTCGTTGCCCGCATTTCGCCGTATCCGCGCGTGTTCGCGCGCCGCCTGTGCGGCCGACGCCCGCACCAGACGGCTCCACCAGCGGCGCGCGAGCCGGCGGTCGGAATCCGCGTATGCGAGCAGGAAGCGCATCCGGTCCGCCACGCTCGCGCCGGCGAGCCGCCCATCGAGTTGGGCGAGCATTCGACTCCGGGCTCGAACACCGATGCGCCATCGCATCCGGGCGCGTTCGAAGTCGATGGGCAGGAGGGCCGGTGCGCTACCGGATTCGACCAGGAAATTGTTCGGCGCCAGATCGTCCTGGCGCAGGCCGGCGTCGTGAAGCCTCCGCACCAGCCGACCGAGGGCGATCGATTGCGCCGCGCGCTGGTGCGGCGAGCCGTCAGGGCGCGACCGAAGTTGCTCGAGGTCGACGGTTCCGGGACGAAAGGGCACGAGCAGGTAGCAGCTGCACAGCCGGGTCCCCATGCGAGATTCGCCCGCCGCGATCGGAACCGGCGTGTCGATTCCACGCCGCTGCAGCTCGCCTGCGATTGCGAGTTCGCGGCGCGATTTCCCCCTCCGAAGGCGTCGAATCAGCCCGACGTCGCGGTCATACCGGTTCGACTTGAGCAGGAATTCACCGAGGCTTTCACCGAGGTCGAGCCGATAGAGCTGCTTGCGTCGGCCGCACTTCAGGTTCTCGGCTCCTTCCGCGAGCGCTCGCATTGCGGCTTCGATCGCGTGTCGCGCCTGATTCGGATCCGTCTCCGGATTGAGCCACCAACGGATTCCCGCGGCCTCGAATGCCGGTGCGCTTGACAGCAGGGGTTCCACTGGCCCAGCTTAATCCCTCAATGCGCTGTTTCGCATGTGACGCCTCGATCGAACTCGCCGCCGGGGAACGCATCGGATTCCGCGATCCCTGCGAGCGATGCGCCGGCGACCTCCACGTCTGCCGGAACTGCCACCATCACGATCCCGGTGCGTACAACGAGTGCCGCGAGCCCAATACCGAGAGGGTCTCCGATCGCGAGCGCGCGAATCGCTGCGAGTATTTCACCCCGGGTGACGGCGGTGGTGGCGAGGCGGCAGCGGAGGCCTCGACCGCGAAAGCACGACTGGAAGACCTGTTCAAGCGATAGTGGCTCGGTTCAGTCGGCGGGGAAGAGATCCGAAGAGGTGTGTATGGCGGATCGCCAAACCAAGGACACCTGGACCGTCTTCAAGATCATGGGCGAGTTCGTGGAGGGATTCGAGACCCTGCGCCCGGTCTGGCCCTCGGTCTCGGTGTTCGGAAGCGCTCGCACGCCGCGGGGGCACCCGTATTACGAGCTCGCGGTCGACGTCTCGCGCGCCATTTCCGACGCGGGCTTCTCCGTGATCACTGGCGGTGGTGGCGGGATCATGGAGGCCGGGAACCTCGGCGCGAGTCAGGGTGCCAATGGCTCGATCGGGCTCAACATCAAGCTGCCGGCCGAGCAAGTGGCCAACCCGTACGCCGACCGCGTGATCCACTTCAATTACTTCTTCGTGCGCAAGGTCATGTTCATGAAGTACTCGTGTGGGTTCGTGGGTCTTCCAGGTGGATTCGGAACCATGGACGAGATCTTCGAAGCGCTGACATTGCGCCAGACGGGCAAGCTCCACGAGTTCCCGGTGGTGCTCGTCGGATCCGAATTCTGGGGCGGGCTGCTCGGCTGGATGGAATCGACCCTGTTGCCCGAGGCGATGATCAGCCCGCGAGACCTCGAGTCGTTGAAGGTGACCGACGACCCCGATGAAGTCGTGCAGATCATCCAGGACAACTATCAGGAACGAAAGAAGCGGCGGGGAAGGCGTATCGAAGATGCTCGCGAGACTCCGTGACGGTAACGGGGCCTAGCTGCGCGACCAACGCTTCCGCGTCGTCACGGGAAACACTTGGTGTTTCCGGGCTCCTCGCTGCGCGACCAACGCTTCCGCGTCGTCGCGCCAGACGTGCGAAGTGCTTTTCGGGCTCTTAGCTTCGGATGACCAGCTTGAAGCGGGTCTGTCCGATTTCGATCTCGTCGCCGGGCGCCAGGTCGGCGGATCGGACGCCTTTGCCGTTGACCTTGGTGCCGTTGGTCGACTGGAGGTCCTCGATCGAATAGCTGCCGGTTTCGGCGTCCCACAGGATGATGGAGTGCTCGCGGCTGATGTTCTCGTCGAGCAGGGTGATGTCGGTCGTGGGGTTGCGCCCGATGATCGTCTCCTCGCTGGAGAGTTCGTACTCCATCCCCTCGAAACCGCCGTTGCAGATGACGAGCACCGCACTTGCGGAATCATGCACTTCGGCCATGGGTGGCCCCCCCGCCCGAATTCCGGGCTCTGGCGGTATCGGAAAGAAGTGATGGGCCCTTGAGGTGTGGATTGCGCGGGATTCCAGCTGCTGGAGACCGTCCGGCCGAGCCGCATTCGACCGGCGTTCCCATACGATCAGCTGCGAAACGGCCGCTACAGACGTCGGTGCTGGAGTGCGGGGAGATCGGAGCGAAGCGCTTCCAGGGCGACCAGGTCGCAGTCCGCGACGATTGCTGAGGGACGGTCGCCCGCGCGGGCGAGTACCAGGCCCCAGGGATCGACGATCATCGAGCGGCCGTAGCTGCTTCGATCGGGGCTGTGCTGCCCGCACTGCGCAGGGGCGATCACAAAGGCCTGGTTCTCGATTGCACGGGCGCGCAGCAATACCTCCCAGTGGTCCTTGCCGGTTTCGCGCGTGAAGGCGCTCGGGACTGCGAGGAAACACGCGCCGTGGTCGGCCATGCGGCGGTAGATCTCCGGGAAGCGCAGGTCGTAACAGACCGACATCCCGACACCGCCGAAGGGGGTCTCCGCGACGACCACCTCCTCACCCGCGGCCACGTAGGCGGATTCGACGAAAGTACCACCGCCGCTCTCGCGCAGGTCGACATCGAACAGATGGATCTTCCGATAGATCGCGTTCAATTCCCCGCTGGGTTCGATCAGCACACTGGTGTTGTGAATCCGCTTCTCGCCGGGGATCGCCTCGGGGATGGTGCCGCCCAGCAGCCAGATGCCGTGCGTCCGTGCGAGTTCCCGGAGTACTCCCACGATCTCGCCGTCGAGCCCCTGCGCGCACGGAAACGGTTGCCCCTCGCGACGCAGGAATGCGAAGTTTTCGGGTAGTGCGACGAATTCAGCGCCGTGATCGACCGCTGACCGAACCAGCGCTTGCGCCGCCTCGAGATTCGCCGGAAGGTCGGCGGTCGAGGTCATCTGGATCGCGCCGACGCGAATCGCGACCACCGGAACCCCCGCTCCGACCGCTACCGGAATTCGGACGGATTGACTCCCGTTCGGCGAATCACGTCGTAGAAGTCCTTGCGGTCCTTCTTCGCGAGACGGGCGGCGCGGCTGATGTTGCCGCCGCATCGCCGCAGCAGCCCGACGACGTAGCGCGTTTCGAAGGCGCGCTTGGCTTCCTTGAACGAGGGAATTTCTTCACCCTCGCTCGCGAGCACGAGTGCTTCCGCCGAGATCGAGCCACTGCCCGCGAGTTTGATTGCTTGGCGGATTCGCTCGGCAAGCTCGCGCACGTTCCCGGGCCATTCCGCTGCCAGCAGTGCATCGCGTGCGTCGCGGGTGAAACCGACCGGCTCGAGCGATTCTTCGTCCGCGTAGAGTCGCAGAAAGTGGGCCGATAGCGGCAGCACGTCCTCCGGCCGCTCGGACAGAGGCGCGACTCGAATCGTCAGCTGCGGAGATTCACCCAGCGGAGAGGTCCGGGCCTGTTCCACCGACGTCACGAGGATACGTGCCGCGAGTGGGCGGCTGGCAGACTCGCCTTCGCGCCGGAAGGTCCGCGTCTTGATCGCCGCCTGCAACGACTGACACAACGAGGCCGGTAGTCGGTCGATGCGATCGAGCAGCAGAGTGCCACCGCCCGCGCGCGACAGAGCGCCGGCGTTCTCAGCACGCCCGGCGTCGGCATCGGCACTGCCGAAGATCTCGCGACCGAGGGCCGCCTCGGGCGTCGACGCGCACGCGATAACGATGAACGGTTGCTTCGCACGGTCGCTCCAGGCGTGGATCGCTCGGGCGGCGTGCTGCTTGCCGCTGCCTTCGGGACCGGTGATCAGGACCGGTAGATCACCATGGGCTGCCGCCATGGCCTGATCGACGACCTCCCGGGTTGCGCGTGCTGCACCGACGATGCGGTCACTGCGACGCCGGCCGATCGATCGATCGATGTCGTTACCACCGTCCGTTGCTGTTCCTTCTTGCTGAATTCCAATCTCGGTCATAGCGGAAAACCCCCAACCCGTTTCCGTTGACGAGTCTATCGATCTAAATCGCGTTCGCAGACTCCAGTAATGGGAATCTATTGTGAAACCGGCACATTTGTCAATGTTTTGCGGGTGACTCGGGCCCCAACGCAGTTTGGACGTTGACGGCGCGATCGGAGGCGTGGTACAGGCCTCTGCCGGAGGGGGGAAGCGCATGACGGTCTCGGATAGCGGCGATGGCCGCGTCAGGGAGCTCTCGGGGGCCCTGATCGACCAGATCGCAGCCGGCGAGGTGGTCGAACGACCGGCCTCGGTGGTCAAGGAGCTCGTCGAAAACGCGCTCGACGCGGGCGCGCGGCGGGTCCGGGTGGAAGCCCGCGGGGGAGGGGCGGACTGGATCGCCGTCACCGACGACGGCTCGGGTATGAGCCCCGAAGACGCGCGGATGGCGCTGCGGCGCCACGCGACCAGCAAGATCGCTGCGATGGCCGATCTGGAGCAGATCCGGACCTACGGTTTCCGAGGCGAGGCGCTGCCTGCAATTGCGTCGGTGGCGCGGCTGAGGCTTCGCAGTCGTCCACAGGGTGCAGCCGAGGCATTCGAACTCCGGGTCGAGGCCGGAGTCGTCCAGGACGAGCGGGTCACCGGTGCGCCTGTAGGGACGCGCATCGAGGTTGCCGACCTCTTCTCGGCGGTACCCGCGCGCCGAAAGTTCCTGAAATCCGCGACGACCGAGTGGGGGCACATCTCGGACTGGCTGACTCGTGCCGCTCTCGCACTTCCAGACGTGCACTTCGACATCGCCCGGGACGACCGACCCGCGCTGGTCTGGCCCGCAGCGCACGACGAACTCGACCGGATCGCCGCCGTGATCGGCGAAGCCGATGCCGCTGCGTTCGTCCCGGTAATGCGCGAAGAGGGTCCGATGTCGTTGCACGGCTTCGTTTCGCGACCCGACCGTCATCGCTCGACGATGGCGGGCATTCACCTGTTCGTGAACAACCGGCCGGTGCGCGACCGCGTGCTGCAGAACGCGCTGGTGGGCATCTATCGCGACATGCTGCCGCGCGGCCGCTTCCCGACCGCCGTGCTCTTCCTCGACTTGCCGCCGAGCGAGGTCGACGTGAACGTGCATCCCGCCAAATGGGAAGTGCGCTTCGCCGACCCGCAGTCCGTTCACCGACTCGTGCGTCATGCGGTGCGCGATGCGGTCGGCGAACGCCGCTGGATCGCCCCCGATCCTCCCGAGCCCGCCTCGTTCGTACGCGAACCCGCTGCTCGCGCGGAAGCTTCCTTCGGGAATACGTCCCCCTCGCGCGCTCATTCCCCGCTCGCCGCACCTGCCGGTGCGAGTGCGACGTCCGACTGGATATTCGCGCAGTCCGAGCCCAGCGCCGCGGAACCCCGGCTTCGCTTTGCGGACCTGCGTCTGCTCGGGCAGTTCCTCGCGACCTACCTCCTGCTCGAGTCCAAAGATCGGCTGCTGCTGATCGATCAGCACGCCGCGCACGAACGCGTGCTGTACGAGCGCTTCCGAGCCGAGTGGATCGAGCGCAGCGTCGAGAGCCAGCGGCTGCTCGCGGTAGAGGTGGTCCGCTTGGCACCCCGGTCGCTCGCGGCATTGCTCACGGCTCGCGATTCACTCGAACGTCTGGGCTTCGAGATCGATGCCTTCGGCGAGGGGACGGTTGCCGTGCGTGCGGTTCCGGCGCTCCTGGCCGACCGCGACCCCGCCGGGCTGGTTCGAAATCTCGCCGATGAACTGGAAGCGACCGGATCGGACGCGGATGCGCTGCAGATGGAATCCCGCGCACTCGATGCCGCGGACCGGATCTTCGCATCGCTCGCGTGCCATAGCGCGCGCCGCAAGGGGGACGTACTCGATCCGCGCGAACAACAGGCGCTGCTGGACGCCTTGGATGCGATCCCGTGGGCGCCGACGTGCCCACACGGCCGTCCGGTGGCGGTGCCGTTCGAGGTCGCCGAGATCGAGCGACGCTTCGGACGGCGCTGAGCGCCGCAGGGCAGGGCGCCCGCCCGTCCGACAGAGCCTGCTAGGGTCCGGCTCCCGATGAATTCCGATCCTCCCGACAACCGCCCGCCGGTGGTGGTGGTGACCGGTCCGACCGCGTCCGGCAAGACCCCGTTCGCGATCGAGATTGCCCGCCGCTTCGATGGCGAGATCGTCAACGCGGACTCGATGCAGGTCTACCGCTGGCTGGACATCGGGACCGCCAAGGCGAGTCCGGCCCAGCAGGCCGAGGTGCCGCATCACCTGCTCGACATCGTGGCACCCGACATCGCCTACAACGCCGCGCGTTTTCTCGAAGATGCACGCGGCGCAGCCGCTCGGATCCACGGCCGCGGCAAGCTCGTGGTACTGACCGGTGGTACCGGCCTCTATATCCGGGTGTTCCTCGAGGGAGTTGTCGGGGGTGCGGCGCCCGACCCGGAGTTTCGTGAAACGCTCGAGCGCGAACACGCGCGCGCGGTCGAGGCGGGCGAACCCGACCGGCTGCACCGACGCCTCGCCACCGTCGACCCCGATGCCGCCGAGCGGATCCACCCGAACGACCTGCGGCGTACGATTCGGGCACTCGAGATCGCTCGGCAAGGCGGAATCGCGTCCGAACGACGCCGTGCGCACGGGTTTGGCGACCGGCCGTACCGCGCGCTGCATCTCGCGCTCGACCCGGGCCGTGAAGTCCTGAACGAGCGGATCGATCGGCGTTGCAGCGAGATGATCGAGACCGGACTGTTGCAGGAGGTCCGCGACCTGCGAGCGCGGGGCTACGGCCCGGAGCTTCAGTCGATGCAGTCGATCGGCTATCGCCACATGCAGCCGGTCGTGGCGGGAAGCGACACACTCGCCAACGTGCTGCTCGCGATGCAGCGAGACACGCGGCGTTTCGCGCGTCGGCAGCGGACCTGGCTGCGCGGAGTACCCGAATGCGTATGGCTGGATCCGGCCGAAGCCGAACGCGGCCGCGAACTCGTGGCCGCGTTTACACGGCCGGCTTAATCAATAATCCGGCACGTCCATGTAGTAGATGCCCCACTTGATGCTCAGCGGCGGGGTGTCGTAGTCGATCAGGGCGTTGCCTTTTTCGCCGGGCGCGAAGATCGGGTCGATGTCGGTCCGGAACGGCAGCAGGATGATGCCTGGGATCAGTTCCAGCACGCCCGCGAAGACCCGGATGGCGCCGGTCCCGATGCTCATGCCCGTGTTCCAGACGTAGCCGGGCAGCGTGTAGGCGATCCGCACGCCGAGCGAATCGTCGATGTCGTTGAGGTTTCGATAGACACTTTGCGCCGAAGTCACCGGCGAGAACACGATGTCGAAGGGACCGCCGATGATATTCGACATCGAGCGCTTGAGCGTCTCCGGGCTGGCGGCTGC
>JAFDEI010000128.1 GCA_019310425.1 Deltaproteobacteria bacterium
CTCGCTCGAGTCGTCGGTCGCGGGCACCGAGAAGCGGCTCGAAGACTTCGTCGCCGACCCGTTCTCGTCCGCACCCGACAACGGCCTCGACGGCGAGCGGATGCGCTCGGGCGTGGGTCACCTGATCGGCGTGCTGACCGCACGCGAGCAGCTGATCCTGCGGCTGCGCTACGGACTCGGTGGCGAGGAAGAGCACACACTCGAGCAGATCGGCCAGTCGCTGGGCCTGTCGCGCGAACGCGTGCGACAGCTCGAGGCGCGGGCCCTCAAGAAGCTGCGCGAGACGGTGCCGGCCCAGAGCCTGCACCCGATCCTCGAGCCCTAGGAGCTCTAGAATCTCTAGGAGCTCTGCAACGCGAAGCGTTGCACGCCACACCGAATCGAATCGAAGGCGCCGTCCGGGCCTCTGCCCGGGCGGCGGTCGTCGTTTCAGCCGCCGCCGCCCAGATAGAGCCACGCCAGGAAGAGCGCACCCACCGCCCAGGTGTAATACGCGAAGCGGTAGAACCCGTGGCCCTCGAGTAGCCGGACGAACAGCCGGATCGCCGCAATTCCCGCGATCAGGGCCGCTGCACCGCCGACAACGAACGGGGTGATCTGCCCTGCAGGCACCGCGACGAGGTCCGGCAGCGACCGCACTGCAGCGCCGCTGATCGCGATCACACTCATCAGGAACGAAAACTCCGCAGCCGCCACCGGCGCGACGCCGAGTGCGAGCGCAGCCGCCACCGTGGTGCCGCTGCGCGAGATCCCCGGCAGGATCGCGAACACTTGCGCACAGCCGATCAGCAGCGCGACCGTCCAGCTCGGCTCGCTCGCCGACGCGCGGTCGATCGTCGAGCGCGTCGTCCACAGAATCGCACCGGTTACAAGCAGGCACACGCCTGCAACCTGCGGCACCTCGAACTGGGCATCGAACCAATCGCCCCCGAGCAGCACCGCAGCGATCGCGGGAAGCGTCGCAACCACGAGCTTGCCCAGGTAGGCGATCGCGGATGCCTCCCCGCGAAACGCGCCCGTGACGAGCCCGCCGATCCGCTTCCGATAGACGATCAGCACCGACGCAAGCGTCGCGATGTGCACCGTGATCTCGAACACGATGCCGTCCTCGTGGATCCCGAGGATCTCCTGGAGCATCAGCAAGTGGCCCGAACTCGAAACCGGGAAGAACTCGCTCAGCCCCTGTGCCAGCCCGAGAATCAGAGCCTCGAGGAAGTCCACCGCTCCACCCCCGTCGGGTAGATTCGCCGATCTACTTCCCGCCGGCCACCGCGGCTGCCGCGCTCGGCTCCGGCTCTGTACGGCGCTGCTGCAGGCGCTCGCGCGTACGCTCGACGATCAGGTAGGTCGCGGGAACGATGAAGAACGTGAGCACGGTCGAAAAGAACATGCCACCCACCACCGCAATTCCGAGCGGTGCTCGCGAATCGCCACCCGCACCGCGGCCGAGTGCGATCGGCAGGATGCCAACCATGGTCGCGAGCGCGGTCATGAGGATCGGGCGGAAGCGCGCGCGCGAGGCATCGGCCACAGCGTCGAAGACGCTGTGGCCGCGCGCGCGCAGCTGGTTCGCGAACTCGACGATCAAGATCGAATTCTTGGTCACGAGCCCGATCAACATCACGAGCCCGATCTTGCTGTAGAGGTTCAGCGTGGTCGGCTTCACCCACACGTCCATCAGCTTGAGCGCAACGAGCGCACCCGTGAACGAGAACGCGACCGCAACGAGGATCGTGAATGGGTGCACGAAGCTCTCGAACTGCGCCGCCAGTACGAGGTAGACCACGAGGATCGCGAGCAGGTAGGCGAAGGTCAGCGCGTTGCCCGACTCGAGGAACTTCTCGGCGTCGCCAACGAAGGAAACGCGGTAGCCCTCGTCGGGCAGGACGTCGTGCGCGATCTCCCAGGCGCGTTTCATCGCTTCGCCCTGCGCGATCTCGCCGGCGACCAGGTCGGTGGAGATCAGCGCCGATCGCCGCCGTTCGTTGTGCGGGATCTCGCGCGGCGCGATCGTCTCGCGGGTCTGGATCACCGACGCCATCGGTACCAGACCCTTGTTGCCGCGCAGCGAAAGGAATTCGATGTCGCGCGGATCGTCGCGATTCTCGCGTTCGAGCTGCGCCATCACGTTGTAGGTCTCGCCGCCGAGCTTGAAGGTCGAAATATCGAGCCCGCCGAGCATGATCTGGAGTGTGGTCGCGATGTCGCGCACCGAGACGCCGAGGTCGCTGGCGCGGTTGCGGTCGATCTTCACCTCGAGCTGTGGCTTGTTGAGGTAGAGGTTCGAGATCACGTTCCGGAATCCGTGCGTATCGCGGATCCGGCGCATGATCTCTTCCGAATAACGCGAGACCTCGAACAGGTCCTCGCCCTGGATCGCGAGTGCGACCGGCGACGAGGCAAACCCGGAGAGCATGGTCGCTCCGGTCGCGAAGGCACTGATCCCCGCAATCTTATCGAGCTGCGGTTTGAGATCCTTGACGAGCTGCTCCTGGCTGCGCTCGCGCTCGTCGACGTCCTTCAGCATCCCGATCAGGATGCCCTTGTTCACGATTCCGGGGGTTCCGATGCCGAGCGCAACGACCGAGAGTGCGCGATCGACCTCGGGCTGCTCGAGCACGATCTTCTCGGCCATGCGTTGATACCGGTCCATGTACTCCACGGTCGCGCCCTCGGGACCCTGCGTAAACACGTAGAACGCGCTGCGATCGGAGCCCGGGATCAGCTCCTGTTCCAGTTCCCCGTACAGAAAGACGCCGAAGACCAGCCACAACGCGCCGAGGCCCACGAAAAGCAGAGGCCGATGCAACACCGGCTGCAGCAGCCGCTGATAGCCGGACTGGAGCCCCGCGATCATCCGCGCGAGCTTCGCCTTGAGGCCGTGCTCCCCGTGCGGCCGCAGCACCAGCGCACACAGCGCAGGCGAGAGGGTGATCGCGACGAAGCCCGAGACAGCGAGCGCAGCCGCAACCGTGACCGCGAATTCGCGGAAGAGCCGCCCGGTCGAGTCCGTCAGGAACGTGAGCGGCAGGAAGACCGCCACCGCGGCAACCGTCGCGGCAACCACCGCGAACGAGATCTCCTCCATGCCGCGCCTGGCGGCCTCGACGGGCTCGGTGCCTTCCTCCACCCAGCGGGTGATGTTCTCGAGCACCACGATCGCGTCGTCGACGACGAGGCCGATCGCGAGCGTGATACCCATCAGCGTGAGTGTGTTGATCGTGAACCCGAGGATGTAGAGCGCTGCCAACGCACCGAGAATCGATACCGGAATCGCGATTGCGGGAATGATGGTCGCGCGAAACGAGCGCAGGAAGATGTAGATCACGAAAACGACGAGCAGCGCCGCTTCGAGAATCGTATACGTCACGTCGGTAATGGACTGCCGGATGAAACGCGAGGAGTCGAACGCAACCTCGAGGATCGCACCCGGTGGCATCTCGGCTTCGAGCACCGGCATTTCGGCCTTGATCGCCTCCGCGACGTCGAGTGTGTTCGCGGTCGATTGCTTGACCACCCCGAGACCGATCGCAGGCCGACCGTTGAAACGGACCAGCTTGCGAACGTCCTCGGGCCCGACCTCGACGCGTGCTACGTCCTTCAGCCGCACCGGGACCGCGCCGCGGTTCGCGACGATCAGCTCCTGATAGCCCTTCGCGGTATGCAACTCACCCAGGCTGCGGATCGTGAATTCCGTGTCGCTCGACTCGAGCCGCCCGGAGGGGATGTCGACGTTCTCGCGCGCAAGCGCGGCCACAACCTCGGCGACGGTCAGGTTCTGGGCCGACAGCCGGTGGTTGTCGATCCAGATCCGCATCGAGAAACGCCGCTCGCCACCGATGAACACGCTCGCGACGCCCGGCAGCTTCGTCAACCGGTCGATGACCTGGGTCTCGGCAATCTGGGTCAGCTGGATCTGCGTGTAGGGGTCGCCCGAGAGCGAGATCCACATCACCGCGTTCGAATCCGCGTCGCGCTTCGCGACCACGGGCTCGTCGATCTCATCGGGAAGCTTGTTGCGCACGCGTGCGACGCGATCGCGCACATCGTTCGCGGCCGCTTCGAGGTCGCGATCGAGATTGAATTCGACGCTGATCTGGCTGACCTGCTCGCGACTGATCGAGGTCACGTGCTTCACGCCCGACAGGCCGTTCAACTGGTCCTCGAGCACGTTCGTGACCGAGGTCTCGACCACTTCGGGCGCCGCACCCGGGAAGACCGTCACCACGGTAATGACGGGCGGGTCGATCGCGGGCAGCTCGCGATTCTGGAGCCGGGTGATGCTGATGATTCCGACGAGCGCGATGACCAAGGACATGACCGTCGCCAGCACGGGCCGGTCGATGCAGACCTGGGAGATCTTCAAGTGCCTTCTCCGCCCTCGACTCCCGGCTTGCGTGGGACCAACGCCTGGCCGGTCGGCGTGGGGGCCGCCACCGCAATCCGATCGCCCTCACTCACCTTGTTGGTGCCGGCGGTCACGATCGAGTCTCCCGGCTCGAGACCCAGCGTGACTTCGACGCTGCCGCCGGTGCGCAGACCGGTCTGGATCGGAACGTGTTCCGCGAGATCCTCCGCGTCGAGCCGCCAGACGAACGCACCGTGCCGGTCGAACACCACCGCAGCCTCCGGAATCATGATCGCCGATTCGCGCCGGCCCACTTCGAGGTCCGTCTCGGCGAACATTCCCGGCAACAGTCGCCCGTCGGGATTCGGAATCCACGCCTTCAGCACCACCCTGCGCGTCGCGGGGTCGAGGGTCGGCGAGACCACGAAGACCTCGCCCGGGAAGTTCTCACCCGGGTACGCCCCGACGCGGGCGATCACGGGCATGCCCACGCGCGCTACCTGCAGCCCGCGTTCGGCCATCTGGAAGGTGAGCTGCAAGCGATCGGCCGAGTCGATCCGGACCACGGGCGACTCGTCGTCGATGTAGTCGCCGGGCGAGACCATCCGGAACCCCACGACGCCCGCGAACGGCGCCACGAGCCGGGTCCGTTCCATCTCTACCCTCGCGCGGTCTGCGCGCGCTTTGGCGATCTCGAGTTCGGCCGCGACGCGATCGTGCTGGGCCTTGGAAAGCGCGTTCTTCGTCAGCAGCCGGCTGGGCCTTGGAAAGCGCGTTCTTCGTCAGCAGCCGTGCGGTGCGGTCGAATTCCTGTTGGGCGAGGGCCTGGTTGGCGACCGCCTCGCGCAGCACGGCCTTCTGCACGCCGTTGCGGATCCGGATCAACACATCGCCCTGCTGGACCCGCTGCCCCTCCTCGAAGAGGATCTCTTCGATCACGCCGTCGATCTCGGTATTCACCACCACCGAAAATTCGGCATCGAGTTGACCGCTGAAGGTCGCGACGTCGCGAAGCGGCCCCTGCTCGACGGTCGCGATCTCGACCGTGACCGTGCGCGGACCGCCGTCCTGGCTGCTCGCTTCCTCGGCCCCGTCACAGGCGAATGCGCAGAGCGCAGCGATCGCGAGGGGTACGATCGCCACACGCCGAGGCAGGTCGACGCACCGCGCCGACGACGCCCGAAATTGCCGAAAACAAATGAGCATCCAGTCATTTTATCGAACCCCCCGACTTTGAGGTAGCTGGCCCGTCGCACCCGCTCTCAATGCTTGTGACGGGTCGCAGACGGCGCGATGTGGTAGAACAACGAGCGCCGCCCCACCTCGACCCGGAGTCCCGATGCTTCTCGCCTGCCTCGATCTCGAAGGAGTGCTGATTCCCGAGATCTGGATCAACTTCGCCGAACGTACCGGTATCGACGCCCTGCGGATGACGACCCGCGACGAACCGGACTACGACGTGCTGATGAAGATGCGGCTCCAGATCCTCTCCGACCACGGACTGGGCATGCCCGACATCCATGAGGTGATCGCTGGCCTCCGTCCACTCGACGGCGCCGCGGAATTCGTGGACTGGCTGCGCGAGCGCTTCCAGGTCGTGATCCTGTCGGACACCTTCTACCAGTTCGCCGCACCGCTGATGGCACAGCTCGGGTACCCCACGCTCTTCTGCCACGACCTCACGGTCGAGGATGATGGGCGCGTGAGCGACTACCGGATCCGTATGCCCGACCAGAAGCGGGCTGCAGTGAAGGCCTTCCACGGCCTGAACTTCAAGGTGATCGCGTCGGGCGATTCCTACAACGACACTTCGATGCTCGGCGAGGCCGATGCGGGCATCCTGTTCCGGCCGCCGGACAACGTCATTGCGGAGTTTCCGCAATACCCGGTTGCGACGACATACGACGCGCTCCGGGCGGAGTTCACCGCGGCTGCAGAGGGAATGAAATGAGGTTGCAGACAATCATCCGATTGGACATCGCACGTAGGGCCTTGCGATTCGCACTCACACTACCGCTCGTTCTCGCGCTCCAGGCCTGCGGCGGAACCGAAGACACCGCAGCGCCGAAGACAGACCCGCCCGAGCAGCCGACTGCCCCCGCGGAGCCCGCACCTACGCCTACTCCCGAACCCACCGACGACAACGCCGACGGTGCCCCGGCCGCAGCCGACGACGCAAGCGTGATCAAAGACGGCGCAAAGTCCTACGCGACCTACTGCGCGAGCTGCCATGGCGCGACTGGAGACGCCCAGACCCCGATCGCCCAGGCGCTCTCTCCGCCGCCGACGCGGCACGACGACGGCGCCTATATGGGAACGCTGACCGACGACTACCTCTTCAAGATCATCAAGGGAGGCGGCATGGCGGTCGGCAAGTCGCCGATGATGGCGCCCTGGGGCGGATCGTTGTCCGATGAGCAGATCCGTGCGGTGGTGGCATTCATCCGGACACTGCCGAAGAATTAACTCGCGATCCCCGCTTCGCGCTTGGCGTCGACCTTGAACATGCGGGCGGCGCCGGGTTGGTAGGTGACGACGAAGGCGCGGCGGAGGCTGTCCGATGTATTGGGCTGCGAGCCGTGCACGGTGTGCGGGCTGAAGAAGATCGTCGAACCCGCGGGCACCTCGATCAAGACCTGATCGTCGATGTCGAAACCGGCGGGGTCGGTGAACAGCGGCCCGAGCTCACCAGCGTCGTGACGACCCGGCAGGCAACCCCGGGTGTGGCTGCCGCGGATCACGCGAAAGCAGCCGTTGGCTTCGCTCGCGTCGTCGAGCGTGACCATCACGTTCGGCAGGCGGTGCACCTCGCGGTAGAAGTGCGTCCAATAGGGTGAGTCCTGGTGCCAGCGAAATTGTGAGCCCTCGCGCGGTCGCTTCAAATTGAGCTTGTCGGTAAAGAGCGACACGCGCTCGTCGCCGACGAGCGCCCGTGCGGGATCGACCAGCCGCGGGTCGTCGATCAGCCGGTCGAGCGCGGGGTCGAGGTGATGGAACGGCTCGATCACACGCACCGTCTCGGAGCCGGGGCTGTGCTCGAATTGGATCGTCGAGCCCGCGGCCTCGCGGTAGCGATTGCCGTCGTGCCAGTAATCCTCGCTCGTGGGTGCGCTGCTCTCTGCAATCGCGACCACGCGCTCGGCGGCTTCTCGCAGCGCCTCGAGTTCGTCCGCGCCGAAGGTTCGCTCGCGCGCGAAGAAGCCGTCGGCGTCGTACGCGCGCCGTTCTTCGGGCGTCAGGCCGAACTCTCCCTGCCCCATAGCGCCCCCTCCACGCTCAGCGTCCGGGCCGAAGACGGCCGGGCCCGGGATTGTCCAGCCATTTGGGAGAGAACGCAAGCTCGCGCGAGGCGCGCTCTCAGCCGGCGACTGCGGGGAAATCGAGTGCCACGCGCGTGCAGCCCGCGGGCCCATCGCGGCCCACGTCGAAGCGACCGTTCATCGCGGCGAGCACGGCGCGCGTGATCGCCCAGGTGAGCGGCCGGCCGCGCAGCTCCCCGCCCGGGTCGAGGTCGGGGGCGGGGCCATCGTCTTCGACCACGAACGCGACCCGGTCGCCGTCGGCACGGCAGAACACCCGCAGCGCTCCGCCTCCGGGCGCGGCCTCGAGGCCGGCCCAGATCGTGGTGAGCAACAAGTGGTGCACTGAGTCGGGTGCGAGCCGGACGACCGGAACCTCGACCGCGGTCTTGAGTGCGATCACGACACGCGCATCGCTCGACTCGTCGAGGCCGCTGCGCAGGCCTTCGAGCAGTTCGAGGGCGTCGATCGGCAGCGGCGCGACGGCCTCGGGTGCAAGCAGCGGTCGCAGCAGCGCGAGCAGCGAGCCCGCGCGTGCCGACGTCTCGGAAATGCGGTCGGCGCTCTGCTGCAGCTCCGCGGCACCCGCATCGGGATCGAGCAGGCCGGCTTCGAGCCGCGACCCGGCCAGCAGGTTCGCGATCTCGTGGGTGAGTGCGAAGATGAGATCTCGCGGATCCGCGTTTCCGCTCGTCGGGCCGATCTTCATGTCGCTCTCCCCGGCGCCGAGTCTACATGCTGGCGTCAGCACGGCGCCGCTCCCGATCGCGCGACGATCTATACTACGCTCGCGGCGGCCTGTCCCACGCCGCACACCTTCCTCGAGGAACTCGTCCGATGATCCCGGCAAGGTTGCACGGACGAAACCACGAGCTGCTCGGTCGGGTCGCCACGATCGCGGAAGGACCCTGCGCGATCGCAATCTCGCGCGGCGGAGCACCCAAGACCTACCACTACAAACACCCCAACGAAGACGCAGCCGCGTTCGCGATCGGTGCAGGCGGAACCCTGGCCATCGTCGCCGACGCCCACGGCGGCCGCGACGCTTCCGAGATCGCGGTCGAAGCGCTGCTGCGCGACGTGGCAGTCGAATGGACCGCAGCATCGGCGGAAGCGGTCATGGCTGACTGGCAGAACCGGGTGCATGCGGCGATCGCGGGCGTGCACGGCGAGATCCTCCAGGCGGTCGCGCGCGGAGCCGTGCTGTCGTCGCGCACCACCCTCGCGTTTGCGCTTGCGCGCCCCGCTGACGACCGGATCGCGGTCGGCGCGGTCGGAGACAGCCACGCTTTCGCGCTCACTGCCGACGGCCTGCGCGACCTCGCGCGTGCAGCCGATGTCGCGTCTGCGTTCCTCGGCGACCCGGCCGACACCGAGGAGAGCCTGGCCGATCGCTGTATCGCAGCAACGCACCCGATCACAGCGACGCGCGCGCTGGTGCTCGTGACCGATGGGCTGTCCGAGCACGGAATCGGCGTCGAATCTCCCAGAGCTGCGATCGTGGAAGCGGCAGACCGAGCCGCACTCGAGCAGCCCGACCTGCGACCCCTCAACGCCGCCCGCAGCGTGATCGAAGCTGCGCTCGAAGCGCACATCCGCAACAAGGCCGGCGACAACGTCGCGAGCGCGGTCATATGGCTCGAAGAGCCCGCTCTCGAATCAGAGCGAAGCCAATAGCGCAACGACGCGCCCCGCGATCGCAATGCTCGCAGTCAGCCCCGGCGACTCGATCCCGATCAAGTTCACGAATGCGGGGCGGCCCGCAGCACTCTCCTCCGCGACCACGAAATCGCGGAACGCTTCGCCCGGCCCCGCCAGTTTCGGCCGAATGCCCGCGTAGTCGGGCTGCAACCACTCCGACTGCAGCCGTGGCAGATAGCGCTGCACCGCGGCCGCGAACTCGGCGCCCTTGGCCGCATCGACCTCGTAGCGCAGCTGCGACACGTACTCCGTATCCGGCCCGAAGCGAATTCGGCCGCCGAGATCAAGCGTGGCGTGCACCCCGAGACCCGCAACAGCGGGAACCGGGTAGACGAGCCGCTCGACCCGCAGCGGTGCAGCCGGCGCGAGCGAGAAGTAGTCGCCCTTGCACGGGTGCAGCCGGTAGCCGCAGGCGTCGACATCGAAACCCGCGCACTCGGCCAGGCGATCGCTCGCCAGGCCCGCCGCATTCACGACCGCAGCCGCGACGATGTCGCTGGCTGCGCCGTCCCCGCCGCGCGCAGCAATGCGGTAGCCGCCGGCGATCGATTCGATCGCGTGCACCTCGGTCTGCATTGCGATCAGCGCACCATGGCGCTCGGCCTCGGCCGCGAAGGAAAGGCTGAGCGCGTGTGCGTCGACGATGCCCGTCACGGGTGAATCGAGCGCGCCGACGGCCGAGACATCGGGCTCGCGCCTCCGCACCTCCGCGGCGTCGATGAAAGCGACTTCGGGCACGCCGTTCGCGTGTGCGCGCGCGTGCAGATCTTCGAGCGCGGGCAGTTCGTCGTCCGCGACCGCAACGATCAGCTTGCCGAGATTCCGGTGCGGAATCCCGAGCCGCTCGCAACGTTCATAGAGCGCGCGCCGGCCCGCGACGCACAGCTCCGCCTTGAGCGAGCCCTGCGGGTAGTAGATGCCCGCGTGGATCACCTCGCTGTTGCGCGCGGTGACCTCCTGCGCGATTCCGGCGTTCCGTTCGACGACCACGACCGAACGGCCCGCAGCCGCGAGCGCGGCCGCCGTGGCCAGCCCCACCACGCCGGCGCCCACCACCGCGACATCGGCTTCGGGCGTCATGCCGCGCTCATGAAATCGCTGTACCGAACTCTTGCTGATAGCGAGCTTCGAATGCGTCGCTGTCGATCGCCAAGCTCTGCGTGCCGCCAACGGCCACCTGCAGCGCACCCATCAGGCTCGCCATTCGGCCGGCTGTTTCGAACGGCAGGCCGCGCGCGAGACCCGCGAGCAGACCGGCGCGGTAGGCGTCACCGCAGCCGGTCGGATCGACGACGTCCGCGGCGCGCACCATCGGGATCCGGATTTCGTCGCCCGCGTGATGGATGACCGAGCCCTTTTCGCCGAGCGTGATGATCACCGCTCCGGTTCGCTGGATCAGCTCGGATTCCGTGCAACCGGTCTTCTCGAGCGTGAGCGACCACTCGTAGTCGTTCACCACATAACCAGCCGAGCCATCGATCAGCCCCAGCAGATCGTCCTTGTCGAGGATCGGCAGGGCGTGGCTCGGATCGACGTAGGTCGGGACGCCGCGCCCCTTGAGTTCCCGCGCGTGCTCGATCATCGCCTCGCGGCCGTCCGACGACACGATCGCGAGTTCGATGGATTCCTCGACACTCGAGACCGGGTTTTCGTGCGCACGCCCCATCGCGCCTACGTAGAACGCCCAGATCTGATTGTCGTCGAGGTCGGTCGTGACGAAGCCCTGCGCGGTGCGCAACTCGTCGATCACGTGAATCGCCGAGCGCCGGATATCGCAACGATCGAGGTGCGCAGCGTACGGTCCGAAGTCGTTTCCCACCGTTGCGAGGATCAACGGATCCTGACCGAGCAAGCGTAGATTGTACGCGATGTTGCCCGCAACTCCGCCGAAATGCGTCTCGAGCGTGTCGATGTTGAACGAGACATTCAACATGTGGATCTTCTCGGGCAGGATGTGATCCTTGAAGCGATCGGGAAAGACCATCAGATGGTCGAGAGCGAGCGAACCTGAAACCAGAATGGACATGAGACCTCCGGACGGCGCAGGATCGCACGACCCTGCCGAGCGTCAATGGGGCCGGATGGTAGACTATCCGCCATGCCGATCGCCCAGCTCTATGGCCACGGACGTCCCGTCTTCTCTTTCGAGTTCTTCCCCCCGAAGACCGACGCGGGCTACGATGTGCTGTACCGAACCATCACCGACCTGAATCGCCTGAACCCCGATTTCGTGTCGGTTACCTGGGGCGCGGGCGGATCGACCCGCCGCAAGACGGTCGAGATCGTCGCGCGCATCCAGCGCGAAATCGGCCTCACCGCGATGGCACACCTGAGCTGCATCGGCTCGACACCCGAGCAGATCGAGCAGACGATCGCCGAGCTCGCCCATGCCCACGTCAAGAACGTCCTCGCACTCGGAGGCGACCGCCCGGAGGGCTACGAACCGCCCGAGGGTGCCTTCACCTACGCGAACGAACTGGCCGCGTTCATCCGCAGCACGCACTTCGACATCTGCCTCGGCGGCGCCTGCTACCCCGAAACGCACCCGCTCGCGCCGAGCCGCGAAATCGACATGGAGAACCTCGTGCGCAAGGTCGACGCGGGCGTCGAGTTCCTGATCACACAGCTCTTCTTCGACAACCGCGACTTCTTCGACTTCTGTGATCGTGCACGCGCGGCGGGTATCAACGTGCCGATCGTCGCGGGCATCATGCCGATCCTGAGCGTGCAGAGCATCCGGCGAATGACTTCCCTCTCGGGCGCAAAGCTGCCAGCCGAACTCGAGACGAAGCTCTCGAAGGCCGAGCACGACGACGCGCTCACCCATGAGGTCGGCGTCGAGTGGGCCACCACGCAGTGTCGCCAACTGCTCGAACAGGGCGTGCCCGGGATCCACTTCTACACCCTCAACAAGAGCCAGGCCACGCGCAACATCTTCGAGAACCTGCTCGAGACATGACGGCTCCTCCGATCCGGATCGCGGTGCTGCTCTCGGGATCGGGCACGAGCCTCGAAAATCTGTTCGAGAAGATCGACGACGGGTTGTCAGCGCGCGTCGTTGCGGTCATCGCCTCCAAACAGGACGCGTTCGGGCTCGAGCGCGCGCGCAGCCGCAGCATTCCCGCCTTCGCGATCCCGCGCAAGCGGTACCCGGACGTGGGCGCGTTCAATGACGCAATCCACGCGGTACTCGACGATTTCGAGGTCGACCTGGTGCTGCTGCTGGGATTCCTGTCGCCGTTCGAGACGCGCGGCCGCTTCGACGGCTGCACGATGAATGTCCACCCGGCGCTGATCCCGGCGTTCTCGGGCCCGGGCTTCTACGGCCACCGCGTGCACCAGGCCGTACTCGCTGCCGGCGTGAAGCAGAGCGGCGCGACGGTGCATTTCGTCGGCGCGGAGTACGACAGCGGCCCGATCATCCTCCAGGAAGCCGTACCGGTGGAGGACGACGACACCCCGGACAGCCTCGCCGAACGCGTCCAGGCCTGCGAACGCCGCCTGGTCCCCCGCGCCGTCCAACTCTTCGCCGAAGACCGCCTCCGCATCAAAGACCGCCAAGTCCACATCCGCGACTAACCCCCCTTCCCACCAGTGGGATCTTCGCGCCCCGGCCGATTTCACCCATCAGCGCGACCCCCGGTGCCCCCACGAAACCCCGCGGCGGGTGGACCCCTTTCGCGCGGAGGGGCTGGTAATACTCAGACCTCGGGGCTCCAATCCGCCTCGCATTCCGAGGCCTTACCGGCCCATCGCCGCCACAAAGGCCACAGCCCCTCCGCGCGAAAGGGGTCCACCCGCCCCTGGCAACCGCCCCGCAAAACTTCAAACCACCCAGCAGCCAGAATCGAGCATTGACGTAAAGCGAAACTAAAGCGAAAATCCAAGAGGTGTCCCGCTCCCCCACCAACACCGCCCGCGACCCCGAAGCGGTCGCGAAACTACTGCGCGACCTCGGCCCGCAGCTGCGCCGCGGAGAGCAGCCGAGCCCCTCCCCGAGCATGCTCGCGAGCGGCGTTCCGGCACTCGACCGGCTACTCGGCGGCGGCTTCCCGGGCGGACGACTCAGCGAAGTCGCGGGGCCGCTGTCATCGGGGCGGACCTCGCTCGCACTCGCGCTACTGGCCCAAACCACGCGGGCCGGTGAACTGACCGCGGTGGTCGACGCCGCGGACGCGTTCGACCCCGCCTCGGCCGATGCAGCCGGCGCCGACCTCGAACGCATCCTTTGGGTGCGCGCGCCGCGACTGCGCGAGGCGCTGCGCTGCGCAGAGCGCTTGCTCGATGCACGGGGCTTTGCGCTCGTGCTGCTCGACCTCGCGGTCGCCGACCTGCGCATCGCACCCGCGACCGGGCCGCGGCTCGCGCGCCGGGCCGCGGGTACCGGCACCGCGCTGGTCGCGCTCTCGCTCACACGCTGCTTCGGCACCGCGGCCGAGATCGCGCTCGAACTCAGCCCCATCCGTGCGAGCATCGACGGCGTGCCGGCGCTGCTCGAGGGACTCGAGGTCGAGATCGCACTCGTGCGCCACCGCACCGCTCCCGGAAGTCGGACGACCTCACTGCGCCTGCGCTCCATTCAGGCTGCGTGAGTCCGCGATGCGGATCGCGTGCCTGCTGTTGCCCGACCTGCCGCTCGCGGCGGAGTTGCGCGCGCGGCCCGAACTCGTCGGCGAACCGCTCGCGGTGACGTCGGGCGCAGGCCCGCGGGCCGAGATCCTCGCAGTCTCGCCCGAAGCCACCCGGCAAGGCGTGTGCGTGCAGACCACGGTCGCCCACGCGCGCGCACTCTGCGGCGCACTCCGAGTACAGCCGATTTCGCCCGCGCTCGAACGCGCGGCCCGCGGCGCGCTGCTCGACGTCGCGCTCTCATGCTCGCCACGTGCCGCGCTCGCACCCCGCGCGGCGGGCGCCTACGCGGGTGAAGCGGCCGCGTACCTCGATGTTTCGGGCACCTCAGCGCTGTTCGGCTCCGAGGCGGGCCTCGCCGCGGCACTGACCGCGCGTGCCCGTGGCGTCGGCCTACCGGCCGGCGTCGCGATCGCAGCATCACGCAGCGTCGCCCACATTGCCGCGCGCAAACTCGCGCGCGGCGGCAACACCTGCGTGCTCCCGCCCGATCGCGAAAGCGACTTCATGGCCGCACAACCCCTCGACCTGCTCGATCCCGACGACGCACTCGCAGAGCAGCTCAGCCACTTCGGCCTCGTGACGGTCGGGGACCTGCTCGCGCTGCCACGGCACGCGCTGGGTACGCGCCTCGGCCCCGACGTGCTGGAGCTGATCGATCGCGCGCGTGGCGAGGCCCGCGAACTGCCGCT
The DNA here is from genome assembly GCA_019310425.1 of Deltaproteobacteria bacterium. Classification (GTDB taxonomy): domain Bacteria; phylum Myxococcota_A; class UBA9160; order UBA9160; family SMWR01; genus JAFDEI01. The sequence continues at coordinate 14,670 of JAFDEI010000128.1, forward strand.
GCCGGTCCCGAAGCAACGCGCCTTGCGCGAATCCATCGACCTGGAATATGGCATCGATCGCCTCGGGCCCCTGCGCTTCGTGCTCCAGGGGCTGCTGTCGCGGCTGCTCGCGCGACTCGGCACACGGCAGCTGGCCTGCAACGAGATCACGCTCACGCTCGAACTCAGCGGCGGTGGCCGCGACGTGCGTCGTGTGGCTGCCGCCGCAGCGACCCTCGACCTGCGGGTGCTGATCCAGCTGCTCTCCCGGGCACTCGAAACCCACCCGCCCGCGGCGGCGGTCGAGGGCGTCTGCCTCGCGACCGAAGGCAGCGCGCTGCGCGGCGATCAGCTCGATCTCTTCCGACCGGCGGGACCCGCCCCGGCGGTACTCGGCCGCACCCTCGCCGAACTCGAGGCGCTCTGCGGCCGCGGGCGCATCGGCGCGCCCGCAGTCGCCGATAGTCATCGGCCCGAAATGTTTCGACTGGGCCCTTTCGAACCCACTCCGGCAGGTGCTGCCCCCCCGGAGCCCGCATCGTCCCGGCCCGGAGACGACCCCGCCCTCGCGGTACGCGCGCTACGGCCGCCCGTGACTGCTCAGGTCCGGGTCGCCCGGGGGCGGCCGGAAGCCGTCCGCAGCGCGATCGCGAACGGCCGGGTGCTCCGCCTGTCCGGCCCCTGGCGCACCACTGGGGGCTGGTGGACTCCCGAGGAGCGCTTCGCCTACGACAGCTTCGACGTCCAGACCAGCGACGGAACGGTCTCACGGCTGCGCCTCGACCGCGTTCGAAAGATCTGGCAAATCGACGCGGTCTACGACTGACAAATCGATTACATTCTGGCGCCAGCTAGAACCGGCCCAGACACTCCCCCACCTGCAGCCATGGACGAGGATCTCCAGATGCCCCCCACGCCGAACCGCATCAAGCCGCAGCCGGACCACCGTTTCGCCTTCCTCCAGGGATTCCTCGAGCGACCCATGGAAGTCGGATCAATCATCCCGAGTTCGCGCTTCCTCGAACGGCGCATCGTCCGCGCCGCGGCGGTCGAGAATGCCAGGCTGCTGGTCGAACTCGGGCCGGGCACCGGTGGCACCACGCGCGCGCTGCTCGCCGCGATGAAGGCGGACGCGCGCCTGCTCGTGATCGAGGTCAACCCGCGCTTCGTGGAGCTGCTGGAGCAGATCGACGACCCGCGCCTGATCGTGCACCAGGGCAGCGCAGCCGACATCGGCGAAACACTCGACCGCTACGCACTGCCGACCCCGGACGTGATCCTGTCCGGCATCCCGTTCTCCACGATGGCGGTCGGCGTAGGCCGTGACATCCTGCGCAGCGTGCACGACTCGCTCCACGATGGCGGACTCTTCGTCGCCTACCAGGTGCGCGACCGCGTGAAGAACCTCGGCAAGGAGGTCTTCGGGCGCGCCCGCGCGCCGAGTCGGGCTGGGGATTCCCCGCGCCTGACTCGCAAGCAGCAGGCCCGCGGCCGAAGTCGCAGAGCTTCAGCGCTGCGACCTCACCCGGCCGACGAGCGTCGGCTCAGCCGGGGTCTTCGCCGCGCTTGCGTTGATGGCTGAGCGCTGCGCGTTCCGGAGCCGCGATGCTGCCGCGGGTGACCGCGCCGGTGCCGAACTTTCGGGTGAGCTCGTCGAGGGCGGTATTGAGCCGTCCGCGGCGTTCGAACCCGGCTTCCGGGGCGAACAGGCCGAGCTGCTCGCCCGAGCGACCGACGAGATTGCTCGTGCCGACGCCGAGCAACCGGACGGGCTCCCGCAGGTCGGCGCGCGCGAGCAGGTCGAAGGCTGCGCGCGAGATCGCATCACCATCGTCGCTGGCCTCGGAGAGCGTGGTCTGGCGGCTGAGCAACGGGTAGCCGTGCGGGCCCGCCGCAACACGCCGTGCGAGCTTGAGCTTGAGCACCACGGTGCGAGCGCGCAGACCGTCGTTGCGCAGCCGGCGCGCCACGGCCTCCGAATGTGCGATGATCGCGGCCTGCAACTCCCGCGGGTCGGAAACATCGCCGCCGAAGGTGTTCTCCTCGCTGTACGACACGGCCTCGCGAAAGGGCTCGACCTCGCTCACGTCCTCGCCGCGCGCGAGTTTCGAAATTCGCAGGCCCCACGCACCCAATAGCGCTTCGAGCTGCTTCGCGTCCGCACACGCGAGATCGCCGATGGTGGCGTAGCCCGCGGCGGCGAGCCGCGCGCCCGCTACCGGCCCGACCCCCCACAAGCGCCGAACCGGCAGCGGCGCGAGGAAGCCGGGCACCGCCTCCGGAGAGATTTCGAGCAGCCCGTCAGGCTTGGCGAGGTCGCTCGCGATCTTCGCGACCAGCTTCACGGGCGCAATGCCGACCGAGATCGCGAGGCCGGTTTCGGAGCGCACCTCGGCGCGCAGGCGCTCGGCAAGCTTCCGGGGCGGGCCGAACAGCCGCTCCGTGCCACTGACGTCCAGGAAGGCCTCATCGAGCGAGATGCCCTGCACGAGCGGCGTGAAACGGCGGAGGATCTCGAAGATGCGCTTCGATTCGATGCCGTAACGACGCATCGAACCGCGCACGAACACCCCTTCCGGGCACAACCTCCGCGCCTCGAACGCCGGCATCGCAGAGTGCACGCCGAATTCCCGCGCCTCGTAGCTGCAGGTGGACACCACGCCGCGCGGCCCGGTTCCGCCGACGATCACCGGCCGGCCACGCCACTCGGGATGGTCGCGCTGCTCGACCGCGGCGTAGAAGGCGTCCATATCCGCATGCAACACCACCATCGTGACGGCGAGTGTACCGCGGTATGCTCCGCCGCCGATCTCCGGGGGAACCATGACAGCCAAGAACGACGCCACAACATCCAGCGACGGGGTCCGGTGGGACCTGTCGGACCTATACAGAGGCCCGGACGACGAACGGATCGACGCCGACCTCGACCACGCATTCACGCAGGCAAAGAATTTCGAGGGCAGCTACCGCGGCCGGATCGCGGAGCTTACCGCGGCCGAACTCTCGGACGCGGTCGACACCCTCGAAGAGTTGAACGAGTCGGTCGCACGCGCGGGGGTCTACGCGGGCCTGCTGTTCGCAGCCGACACCGCGACCGCGCGGCACGGCGCACTGATGCAGCACGTGCAGGAGCGCGGCAGTGAGATCAAGAATGCGCTGATCTTCTTCGAGCTGGAATGGGTCACGCTCGACTCCGAAACCGCGAATGCGCTGCTCGCCGACCCCGCGCTCGCAAAGCGCCGGCACCTGCTCGAATCGATGCGGCGCTACCGCACGCACGTGCTCAGCGAGCCCGAAGAACGGATTCTCGAAGCCACTGCAAATACCGGCAGCCGTGCGTTCAGCCGACTGTTCGACGAGTTGCTGGCCGACATGCGCTTCACACTCGAACGTGACGGCGAGTCGCTCGACCTCGGCGAAGAGGAGGTGTTGTCGCTCCTCTACGATTCCGATCGCGATACCCGCCGTGCTGCCGCGGCTTCGCTCACCGCGGGGCTGAAGGCCAACTCGCGTCCGCTCGCATTCATCTTCAACACGCTGGTGCAGGACAAGGCCGTCGAAGACGAGCTTCGCCGCTACCCACAGCCGATCGACTCGCGCAACCTCGCGAACGAAATCGACAGCGCGAGCGTGGAGTCACTGCTGTCGGCCTGCGTCGCCCGCTACCCGCTGGTCGCGCGGTATTACCGGCTGAAGGCGAAGATTCTCGGGCTCGATCAGCTCGAGGATTTCGACCGCTACGCGCCCATCGTCGCGGAAACGGGCGGCTGCGGCTTTGCCGATGCAAAGCGGATCGTGCTCGACGCCTACGGCGACTTCGCACCCGAGATGGCCGAGATCGCGGGGCGCTTCTTCGAGCGAAACTGGATCGACGCCGAGCTTCGACCGGGCAAGCGCGGCGGCGCCTTCTGCGCCTCCACCCTGCCCTCGCTGCACCCCTACGTGCTGCTCAACTACACCGCGCACGAGCTCGGCCATGGCGTCCATCAATCGCTGGCAGCCGAGCAGGGGCTGTTCGAGCAGGACACGCCACTCACGACCGCCGAGACCGCAAGCGTCTTCGGCGAGATGCTGGTGTTCCGGCGCTTGATGAAGGAAGAGAGCGACCCGAAGATCCGACTCGGCCTGCTCTGCGGCAAGCTCGAAGACGCGTTTGCGACGGTCTTCCGGCAGGTCGCGATGACGCGCTTCGAGCAGAGCTTGCACACGGCGCGCCGCGGCGAAGGCGAACTCCCGATCGAGCGCGTCAACACACTCTGGATGGAAGCCAACGAACCGATGTTCGCCGATTCAGTGAAGCTCTCCGAAGACTACGGCTGGTGGTGGCTCTACATCCCGCACTTCGTGCACTCGCCGTTCTACTGCTACGCCTACGCGTACGGCGAACTGCTCGTGCTGGCG
>JAFDEI010000129.1 GCA_019310425.1 Deltaproteobacteria bacterium
GACGGTCTTGCCCTGATTCTGGATCGCCGAGGTGGTGACCATGAAGATGACCAACAGCACCAGGAAGACATCGGTCAACGGAGTGATGTTGATTTCCGCGACGACGCCGTCGTCGTGGCTCTCTTCGTCGCTAGGCCGGAACGAGGCGCCCACTCGGCATCTCCTCCTCGCCTTCCGGCGCGTTGCTGGCCGACTCTACATAGAGCAGTGCCTGCAAGAAGCGCTCGCAGGACCGTGTGTAGGTCGAAGAAATCGCGCCCACTCGGACCTGGAGATAATTGAAGAACGCGAGCGCCACGATCGCGACGAACAGACCCGCCCCGGTGGCAACCAGCGCTTCTGAAATTCCGGCCGCGACGACCTCGAAGCCGCCCGCGCCGTGCTCCGCCATGTCGGCGAACGACTTCATGATGCCGATGACGGTTCCGAACAGGCCAACGTACGGCGCAAGCGAACCAATGGTGCCAATCACCCACACCCCTCGCTTCATGTCGGAGGAGGTTTCCATGCGCGAGGTCGATATCACGCGCTCGAGGTCTTCCAATGCGATGTTCTTCCAGCGCATCGCCTCGAGGTAGATGTTCGAGACCGGCAGCTTCGACTTCTCGCACAGTGAGCGTGCCGTATCGAGGTCGCGGCGAACCAGCGATTCGATCGTCTCGCGCGTCAGGGACCGAGTTCCGGCCTCCAGGCCGCGAAATCGCAGCACACGCTCCATCAGGATTGCGAGCGCGACGACGGACCCCAAGCCGAGCGGATAGACCGTCAGCCCACCTTGGTGCAGCAGTTCCAGGATTGCGTTGGCGTCCAACTCTGATTCCCTCTCGTCGTCTGGCAGCCCGGATCCGATAGGGCCCTGGCGGTGTCGAAGCATTCGATGGGTCGGCGGCTCAGGTTACCGGATCGCCCCCCGCACACCAGCGTGACACCCTTGGGAGACCGAAGGTTCCTCGCCTATCGTGCGCTAGATTTTCCGAGGAGGTATCGTTCGGCTGTTTCGTCCTCTCGGCCACCTCACATGAACGCAAAAGTACCGCTGAAATCGAGAACCTGTTCGGCCGATAGCACCTCTAATTCTGTGAGCTGCGTCACGCTTTGCCCTTCGGGGGTTGGACGAAAGGCAGAAGCGTGGACCGCCGGGCTGCGAGATTGGACGAACCGATGGGAAAGCAACGCAGGCGTACTGAATGAGTGATCCGTTGATTCTGACATCGCGACGAGTCAAGAAGAAGTCTGCGATGAAGTCGTATCGGATGGGTGGTGCATTCACGCCGGCGGCCGCCGCTGCGGGCGGCGCGAACCCCGATGATTTTCCGATGACGTTCTCGGAACCCGAGGACATCAAGCGACGGGCGGGCTCACTCTCCGCCGCGTTCCTGCTCCACGGCGGCGCGATCGCAATCCTGGTCTTCATCGCCAGCCTCACTCCGATCATCGATGAAGTGATCATCCCGGTTTCGCTGCTGCGCGACGAACCAGATGCGCCCGAGCCCGCTCCCGCGCGGAAGGCGCTCGCAGAGCGACGCTCGACCCACTACGCGCCGGCTCGCCAGGCCGTGGCACCGCAGATCGTGAACCCGCGCGTCGTCGCCGACGCCTCGGCCGCGATCGAAGCCAAGGCGCTCGACATGCAGGCCATCAGCTCCGTCGCGGCGCCGACTCGAATCAGCCGCAGCTCGGCCGTCTCGGTCGACCGCGTCTCCGCCGTACGCTCCGTTGCCACGGCGCGCGCGACGCGTGTCGATGTCGGCGCAGTCGGTGGGCCGGTCGTTCGCGGCCCGGTGCGCGCGAACTCGCCGGTGGGGCCGTCCGTTGGCCCGCGCCAGGTGGCCGCCGCGAAAACCGGCACGACTTCGGGCACGGGCAAGCTCGAGATCGGCGGCGGTTCCTCGGTCAAGGAGGGAATCCTGTCGAACCGCGACGTCGTGGGTTCTCCGACGGGCACCCGGATCGCGAGTGTCGATACTGCAGTCGGCGAAGGACTCGCGACCGCCGGCTCCGGCGGAAGCGGGACCGGCACCAGCAATACGACGAACTGCTTCGGATTGCCCGCCGTTCAGTCCTACCTCAGCAGCGTCGAAACACGCACGATCGACCGTTGGTCGTTGCCCCCGGGCGTCGGCCCGGACCAGCGCGTGACGCTCAAGTTCCGCCTCGACGTGGCGGGCTCCGCGACCAAGGTCTCTCTCGTCAGAGCCGATGACAACGCTCTCGGGGTAAGTGCCATCGACGCCCTGCGCTCCGCCTCTCCCTTCCCTCCGATTCCCGACTCTGCTCGCTGCCTCGCACGCGTGCCGATCACAGCGACGTTCAGCAATCCCGGTGCTAGCTAGAGCCGTCCTTCTCGCCATCGCGCTCGTTCCGCTCGCCGCCCTTCCCGCCTTCGGGCAAGGCAGTTGCTCGGCGGTCGAGCTGCGGTATGACGAGAATGAGAACCTCGCGCAGAAACTCAGCGACACCAACAAGGACTGCAAACACGACGAGTTCGTGTTCTACATCGACGGAAAGCCGGAACGAGCCGAGCGCGACACCGACCACAACGGCCAGATCGACGTATGGATCTTCTTCACGGAAGACGCCGAACCCGCGCGCCAGGAGCAGGATACGAGCGGCGACGGCAAGGTCGACCGCTGGATTTCCCACAAGAACGGCGCTCCCCACACCCAGCTCGATGACAAGAATGCCGACGGCAAGGCGGACTCGACGCTCTACTACGAGGGCGACCAGCCCGCTCGCCTCGAAGAAGACACCAACTTCGACGGAGCCGCGGACGTCTGGACCCGCTACACGAACGGCCGGGCTGCGGTCATCGAAGCAGACAAGAATTTCGACAACCATGTCGACGTCCGCGCGGAGTTCGATTCAGCTGGCCACAAGACCCGCGAACAGCAGGACACGACGGGCGACGGCAAGCTCGATACCGCCATCTTCTACCAGAACGGCAAGAAGGTCCGGCTGGAGGAAGACACCACCGCGAACGAAGAGACGGACGTCATCACCTTCTTCGAGAAGGGCAAGATCGCCAAGAAGGAAGCCGACACCACGGGCGACGGTCATTTCGACACCGTGGCGACCTATCAGAAGGGGATCGAGCGCCGCCAGGCTCAGGACAAGGACGCCGACGGCAACGCCGAGCTCGTGATCTACTTGAACAAGAAGGGTGAAAAAGTCCGCGAGGAACTCGACACGAAGGCGGCGGGCCGCGCGAACATCGTCCGGCACTTCGAGAAGGGCAAGCGCGTTCGTGAGGAAGAGGACCAGGGCGATGACGGCAAGCCCGATGTCGTAACGAAATACGACGGCGACACGAAGCTCCGCCGTGAAGCCGACACCACCGGTGACGGCAAGAAGGACACCTTCATCGATTACCGCGCGGGCAAGAAGGCGGTGCAAGACGAAGACCGCGACGGCGACGGCGATGTCGACGCGCGTTACACCTTCGATTCCGAGGGCGAAATACTGGTCGAGCAACTCGACGAAGACAAGGACGGCAAATTCGAGGTCGTCACGAAGTACGACGGCGGCATGATCACCCGCCGTGAAGTTACGGGCGGCAAGCAACAGGAGGGGCGCCGGCTCGAACTCTTCGAGGGCGGCAAGCTCGCGATGGTCGAACTCGACGAGAACGACGACGGCCGCACCGACCTGTGGAACTACCACGCGGGCGGCGAGGCAGTCATCCGACAGGAACAAGACTCGAATTTCGACGGCTCCATCGACACCTGGATCACGCTCGACCCGAAGTCGGGCAAGGAAACCGCCGTCGAACGCGACACCAACAGCGACGGCAAGGTCGACTCGTGGCGCAGGAACGATGCGCAGGGCGTCACCCAAATGCTCGAAGAAGACCGCAACGGCGACGAGAAGCCCGATCGCAGCGTGACCTTCGAAGGCGGCAAGCCCGCGAAGTTCACGGAAGACAGCAATGGCGACGGCAAGATCGACTTGCGCGGAAAGTTCGACGCTGCGGGCGTGCCCGTGCGCGAAGAACGCGACTCTACGGGCGATGGGCGATTCGATGTCGTCGTGAATTTCGAGAACGGCGAGAAGGTCCGCGAGAAACGCGACACCACCGGCGACGGCAAGTACGACGTCGTGACGATCTTCCGCGACGGTGTGTCGGTTCGCCAGGAACAGGACACCCGCGGCGACGGCAAGTACGACTCGACCATCCTATTCGAGAACGGGCGCCAGGCGAGCCAGACGCGCGACACCGACGGCGACGGCGAGCCGGATGTCGTCATCTACTTCGACGATCAGGAACGGGCCGCGCGCGAGGAGATCGACACCAACCGCGACCGCAAGCCCGACCAGGTGAAGATCTACCAGGAAGGCGTGCTCGTTCGCGAAGAAGCCGACCAGGACTTCGACGGTCGACTCGAGTTCGCAACCGTGTTCGAGAAGGGACAGGCGGTACGCTCCGAAGCCGACACCACCGGCGACGGGAGACCGAACGTCACGATCCTCTACGAGGCCGGCAAGCGCGCTCGGCAGGACGAGGACCGCAACGCCGACGGCAAGCCCGACGTCGTGACCTTCTTCGACGATCAGGAACGCCCGGAGCGGATCGACGAGGACACGGACCACGACGGCAACAACGACACGGTCACCTACTTCGCGAGCGGGCAGAAGACCCGAACGGAAAAGGACCGCAACGCCGACCGCCGGCCCGACCTCTGGGTCTACTACGAGGCGGGCAAGATCGCGCGCCAGGAAGAGGATTCGAACTTCGACGGCAAGGTCGACCTGAAGAGCACCGCCGGCGACAAGGGCACGCAGATCCAGGAAGCCGACACCAACAACGACGGTACGATCGACACCTGGGTGACGACGAGCAAGTCGGGTGATGTAATCGCGAAGAAGGAGGACCGCAGCGGCAACGGCAAGCCGGACTTCTTCGCCAAGTTCGCGAGCGGAACGATCGTGAGCCTCGAACAGGATTCGAACGGCGACGGCTGCAACGATCTGAAGCAATGGTTCGACAAACAGGGTCGCGTACGCGCCGAGCACAAGGATTCGACTGGCAATTGCAAGACGGACGTCTGGAACTACTTCGAAAAGGAGGTCGCGGTCCGCCAGGGCCTCGACACGAGCGGTAACGGCCGGCCGGACGTGCTGAGCCACCTCGCCTCGAACGGCTCCATCGAGATCCAGGAACTCGTCGGTGAAGATGGTCGGAGCCCCGCGCAGAAGCTCTTCCTGGCTGCCGACGGAAGCGTCACCGGACAGTGTTTCCTGAGCGAAGACGGCAAGAAGCTAAACGCACGAGCGATCGTGAAGAATGGGGAGATGGTCGAGCTGCTGATCGACACCTCCGGCAACGGTGTAGCCGACACACGCGAAGTGTACAGCGGCGGAAACATCACCCGCGTCGAGATCGACACCAACAAGGACCGCAAGCCCGATGTGGTGCAGTCGACCGGTCCCGGCGGCGTTTCCCGCCAGGACGAAGACAGCGACTTCGACGGCGTGATCGACCGCCGATTCGACGGCGACAAGCTGGTAAACGTCCCGGCCGGCACCAGGGCCGGCGAAGGCTTCGGCAAACTGGGCTGTGGCAGCTTCGACCGCTTCTGGTGGAAACGCTGAGCAACCTTCCAACAAGCGAGCGTGAACCAACGCATGGAAGTCTTCAAGAACGCAGCCAATGCCAGTGCCCAGCTGCTGAAGGCCGAGCGGCTCGCGCAGGCGAGCGGCGACGAGACCCCGCTCACCTCGGCCTACCTGCTCACCTTCGATGTGGGCCGCGTCCTGCTCGCTGCCGACCCGGCGCGCGGCCGGCTCACCGCGCATTCGATCCCCGACCAGGAAGCGGTGCCCGGAGGCCTGGTTGACGCGAGTGAGGACGAGCCGTGGTGGCGACTGCTCGGATGCTCGCTCGCCCACGCGACGCCCTCGACGGAACCAACCTCACTCCGGCTCGATTTCCGAATCAGCGGCGGTGGCCTCAGGAGCCTGGACCTCGTGATGACGGGCGGCGCGATTCGCGCCAAGCTCGCGGGAGGGGCAGGATGAGGCCGTGCGACAGCCGCAGGAATGGCTGCAACGAAGCATTGAATTCTGCGGGAAGGGTCAAGTTCCTTCCTACAGTCAGCCGAAACGCTAAACTCTTGGACTTGGGAGGTACCTGAACGTGGGCAATCGAAGTAGCCAGAATGGCAATGTGATGCTGGTCGTTGCGGCATTGATCCTCGGTGCGTCGGTCGTCGCCGCGGCGGTGCTGATCCAGACATCGATCGACAACGCAGCCGGTCAGATCGCCGCAGTCGGCAAAGCCGTGGCCGCGATCCCGGCGGCAGCTCCGGCTGGGCGGGCGGCTGCACCCTCACGTGGGGGGCGCCCGGACCCGAGCAAGAAATACAAGATCAACACCGCCGGGTCGCCCGGCAAGGGCGGTCCGGTGTCCGCCCCGGTGACCGTGGTCGAGTTCAGCGACTTCCAGTGCCCATTCTGCTCACGCGTCACGCCGACGCTGAACCAGATCGAAAAGACCTACGGGAAGGACGTCCGGATCGTCTTCAAGCACCTGCCGCTGCAGATGCACAGCAAGGCCCCGGCAGCCCACGCGGCCGCCGAGGCGGCGCATCGCCAGGGCAAGTTCTGGGAAATGCACGACAAGATCTTCGCCAACCAGCGCGAATTGACCGAAGCGAAGTACGCCGAATACGCGGCTGAGCTTGGCCTCGATGTCGAGAAGTTCAAGAAGGATTCAGCCTCAGCGGACGTCAAGAAGAAGGTCGACGCCGACGCCAAGGAAGCCGCTGCACTGGGAGTGACCGGCACCCCTGGCTTCTTCATCAACGGCCTGTTCCTGAGCGGTGCCCGCCCGTTCGATTCCTTCAAGGCCGTCATCGACAAAGAGCTGAAAGCCGGCTGAGGCCAACGCCCGCATCTTTGAGCGTCTTTTTTCAGGGTGAACTGCTTCACAGCGGCCCTGGGGCGATCGACTATGCTGCGGCCAATGTCACGGCTGTAGTGCAGCGAACCTCGCTGCGCTGCGAGCCGTGACACTGATGGGGGGATCGGCGGGTGAACGCCCGGTTCCAGCACTACTACCGATCCCGTCCCGTGGCTGCGCTGTCCATCACAGCCACGGTGTTCGGGCTGGTGACGGCGCTCCGAATCACGGGTGCACTGGAGTCGCTCGAGATCGCCACCTACGACGAGTTTCTGCGACGCCGCCCGCTGCCCGCTGCGAACGCGCAGCGGATCACGTTGATCGAGATCGTCGAGGACGACATCCGCAGCTTCGGGCACCCGCTGTGCGACGACACACTCTCGAGCGTGCTCGAGCGCGTGCTCGCCGCCAACCCGCGCGCGATCGGCGTCGACCTCTACCGCGACGCGCCGGTCCCGCAGCCATGTGGCGCTCGCGACCCCGATGCGCCGCTGCCGCCCCATTACCAGGCGCTCGGCAAGGTCGTCACCGAAGCGGATCGCATCGTGATGGTGATGGGCTTCCCCGACCCGGACGGAGGCGGCACCCCGCCGCCGAAGTTCCTCGAGGGCAGCAATCAATTCGGATTCGCCGACCTGCCGATCGACATCAACCAGGACGGCTCATTGCGCCGCGCACTGCTCTTCCTCTGGGACGGTGACACGCCGTATGTGTCGTTCCCACTGCAGCTGGCGCTGCGTTACCTCACTCCGGACGGCCTCACGCTGACCGCCGACCCGAACCGACCGGATTTCGTGCGCCTCGGCGAGACCACGATCCCGCCGTTCGAATCGAACGACGGCGGATATGTCGATGAAGATGCAGCGGGCTACCAATTCCTGATCGAATACCTCGAGGGCGCCAACGCCTACCCGATCTTCACGCTCGGCCAGGTTGCGCGCGGCGAAGTGCCCGACGAAGAGTTTCGCGGTCGCGTGGTGATCCTCGGCTCGACCGCAAGCAGCGTGAAGGACCACTTCTACACCCCGGTCACTCGTGAAGACGAGTTGATGCCCGGCATCGAGGTCCACGGTCACGCGGTCAGCCAGTTGATCCGTTACGCGCACGGGGAATCGAAACCGCTGGGGGTCGCGAGCGAGCGCAGCGAGTCGCTGTGGCTGTTGTTGTGGGCCTGCCTGGGCACTGGGATCGGCCTCTGGAACCGCAGCCTCATGACTCAGGGGCTGGTGGTCATCGCCGGCCTGGGCGCCCTGGTCGTATTCGCGTATCAGCTGTTCCTTCACGGCACCTGGATCGTGGTGGTGGCGCCGGCGCTCGCAGCTGCGGTCGCCACCGGCCTGTCGAGCCTCTACGTCGGCGTCACCGAACGCGCACAGCGGCGCCAGGTCACCGACCTCTTCTCGCGTTTCTTGCGCCCGGCCGTTGCAGACGAGATCTGGCGTCAGCGCGAAGCCTTCATGGACGATGCGAGCGGAGGCCTGCCGCGCGCGCGCAGCGTCACGCTCACGACGCTGTTCTCGGATCTGAAGGGCTTCACCGGCGCCTCGGAGAAGATGGGGCCTGAGCAACTCACGACCTGGATCAATGACTATCTGAATGCCATGGCGGAGACCGTCGAACGCTTCGACGGCGTCGTGGACGACTACGCGGGCGACGGCATCAAGGCGAATTTCGGATTCCCGGTACCAGCCGAGAACGAAGACGAGATCACACGCGATGCGGGAAACGCGGTCCGATGTGCGCTGGCGATGGGTGAAGAAATGACGCGCCTGAACGCGAAGTGGCGCGCCCAGGGGCTCGATCAGGGCCGGATGCGGATCGGGCTCTACACCGGGCCGGCCACCATGGGCGCGATCGGCGGCAGCCGAAGTCTCAAGTACACCACCGTCGGCGACGCGATCAATACCGCGGCTCGACTCGAGACCTTCGACAAGGAGTCCTTCGCATCGGATCCTGAAGCGAGGGTCAGCCGCGTGCTGATCGGCGGCGCAACCTTCGACCGCCTCGGCGAGGGCTTCGAAACCGAATTCCTCGGGGAACACGCGCTCTCGGGAAAGCGCGAAACCACGCGAATCTACCGGGTTCTCGGTTCGTCCAATGACGAGTCCGTGACGCACGAAGGAGGAGAGAAATGAAACGCCATCCGATCACGCAGATGTTCATCACGTTGTTTCTACTCACGTTGGCCGGCGGATCCTGGGCTGACTCGCACAAGAAGAACAGTGACGACGACGCCAAGAAGGTCGCGAAGGTGGCGCCTCCGATGATCTACATCCCGCCGAAGCGCGACGCTCCGCGCACCCGCGTCGGCGGAGCCACGCGTGGCGCCGGCGTGCAGGCGCCGACGATCGACGTGATCGCACCCGAGAGCGTGGGGCTCACCCTCACGGGCGACCCGGTGCTCTACTGGTTCCTGCCGGAGATCAACGACAACAAGGTCGGCCTGCGAGTCAGCAGCAGCCAGTCCGACGAACCGCTGCTGAAGGCGGCCCTCCCGACGCCGAAGACCGCCGGCATCCAGCGGGTCCGCCTCGCCGACCACGGGCTGACGCTTCAGAACGACGTCGACTACCACTGGTTCATCGCGATCCCGGGTGACGTCGAGGCGCACGAACGCGACCAGTTCGCGGGCGGCGGTATCATTCGCATCGATGCCCCGATCGACCTCGCGGCGAAGCTCGACGCTGCGGGCAACAACCGCGCGAACGTGCTCGCGGACGCGGGCATCTGGTACGACACCATCGACGCGCTGTCGCAACAGATCGACGCCGACCCCAAGAATGCCGAGCTCGTGCGCGCGCGAGCCGAGCTGCTGACGCAGGTCGGCCTCGACAAGGCTGCGGAGTTCGAGCGCGCGCGCGCGGACAAGATCTGATGCGATCGTGTTCGTGAACACTTGAAATCGACCGAAAGCGGCCACCGCCGGCAAGCTGGCCGCTTTCGGTCGACATTTCGCCTTCAAGAGAGCGTGCACGCGCTTCAGGGCGGCACGCTCCTTGCTCTCGTCTCCTGGCTGAACCCGAACCAGCAAGGAGACCCTCATGCCGATTCGCGCACTGTTGTGGATCGGTCGCGCGCGAAATTTCGCGGGCGACCTGATTGCCGATGCCCCCTCGCTCGACGTCACCTGGGAGCGCAACGTCGAGCTCGCCCTTACGCACTCGTTCGACGCGCTCGACGCGGTCGTGCTCGACGTCGACGACGAACCGAGCGGTCGGCGCGACCTCGAGCGCCTGAGTTGCGAATGGCCGGGCTGCCCCGTGATCGTGCGGGTCCCCAAGGAGGCGGGCACCGAACCAGGCGACTGGCTCGAAGCCGGTGCAGTCGCGGTGCTTCCGAGCGAGCTTCGGGCGGTGGCGGGCGCTCCGAGCCGGCAGCTCCGCGACTGCATCGAACAGGTCGTGCTCGCACGTTCCGGTCGCCCCGCCCCGAAGCACCGGAAAGGCAGGGGCGCATCGCCCTTCCCCGCCATCATCGGCGAGAGTCCGGAAATGCGCCGTGTGTTCGCGCTCATCGAGCGTGCGGGGCGTTCGCGAGCAACCGTGCTCGTGAGCGGCGAGACCGGCACCGGCAAAGAGCTGATCGCGCGCGCGATCCACGACTGCAGCGCACGCCGCGAACAGGCCTTCGTCGGGTTCAATTGCGCCGCCTTTCCCGAATCCCTGCTCGAGAGCGAACTCTACGGGCACGCCAAGGGTGCGTTTACCGGCGCGAATCGCGAAAAGCCCGGCCTGGTAGAAACCGCCGATCGGGGGACGCTGTTCCTCGACGAAATCAGCGAAACCTCGGGCCCGTTCCAGGCGAAGCTCTTGCGGGTGCTGCAGGAGCGCGAGGTGCGCGCGGTCGGCAGCACGAAATCGCGCCAGGTCGACGTTCGGGTGATCGCGGCCAGCAACCGCGACCTGCTGACCGAAGTGCAGCAAGGCCGCTTCCGCGAAGACCTCTACTACCGACTGGCTGTCTTCCCGATTCACGTGCCGGCGTTGCGGGAACGGCCGAGTGATGTCGGCCCGCTGGCCGAGTTCTTCCTCGCGCTGCACGGCCGACGCGAACACAAGGCGCGGGTCGTCCTCTCGGAAGATGCCGTCCAGCAGCTCGCAACCTACGGCTGGCCCGGCAACGTGCGCGAACTCGAGAACGAAATCCAACG
>JAFDEI010000009.1 GCA_019310425.1 Deltaproteobacteria bacterium
TGGTTCCGCGAACCTCTTCGAGGTTGATCATCGAGATGCCGCGGACCTGATTCAGTAGTTCGTGGAACTTCTCGATCTGGAGACCCAGCGAGTCTGCGACTTCGTCTTCGCTCGCCATGCGGCCGAGGCGCTGCTCCACCTCGCCGTAGGCGCGCTCGAGCTTGCGGCTCTTCTGGCGGACGCTGCGCGGGACCCAGTCGAGTGATCGCAGCTGGTCGAGGATCGCACCCTTGATGCGGAATTCGGCGTAGGTCTTGAACTTGCAGTTCTTGTCGGGATCGTACTTCTCGATCGCATCCATCAGGCCGATCACACCGGTGTTGTGCAGATCGTCGAGGTCGATGTGGGACGGAAGCCGCACGGCGATCCGATTGACGATGTATCGAATTAACGGTGTGTGCTCGAGCACGATCTGCTCTCTCAGCGGCGGCGGGATCTCCGAGCTCTTCTGCTTGGCGTCGCGAAGCAAGGCTTCCATCTACTCCCTCTTCTTTCCTGTGCGGCGCCGTCTACCTTCTTCAGCCGTCCGGCTGCGGTTCGACCTGCGCTTGCGTGTCGATTGCTGGGAGAAGAAGCACGGGGCGTGCCAACTTCGGTCAGCCGCTCGGGCAAGCTGACGAAATGCGGTCGTGCGACCGGCAGCTCGAGTGGTCGAAGCCCAGCGGACGCTTGGGAAATCAACCGTTTTCGGAAGTTTCCAGAAAGAGTCGATCCGCAAGAAATTGCGGAAGCGCGCCGCCTCATCGGGATGCAGGTTGGATTCCCGATGCGCGGCTCTGCCGCAAAACCGACGGTATGCCGACACCCGAGTTACGAAACCGTCAGTGATCCGTCTCGCAGCCGGGACAAGGCGGGATCCGGTCGGGCGGCGGGGTGGGATCCGGTCGGCTGGTGGAGCGGATGGGGCGCTCAGTGTTCGGTGTGTTCCAGGCCCTTCTTCTTGATCTTCTCGAGCAGCGTCGTCCGGTTCAGGCCGAGCAGCTGTGCGGCGCGGTTCTTGTTCCACTGCGTTTGCTCGAGAGCCTGTCGGATCAGGTCGGATTCGAAGTCATCGACGACGTCGCGAAACGACAGGCCGGTGGCCGGAACCCTCGGAGTCGAGAGCGTCACGGACGGAGTCTCGTGGAATTGTTTCGGCAGGTCGCTGGGGCCGATTTCCGCGTCGCCCGAGCTCGTGATGATCACACGCTCGACGAGGTTCTCGAGTTCTCGCACGTTCCCGGGCCAGCGGTAGTCGCAGAGCAGGTCCAGGGCCTCCGAGGAGAATCCGGCGTGTTCGCGACCGCGGGCGCGGCAGAGTTTCTCGAGGAAGTGCTCGGCGAGAATCGGGATGTCCTCCGAACGTTGCCGCAGAGGCGGCACTTCGATCGGGATCACGTTCAGGCGGAAGAACAGGTCCTCGCGGAAGCGCTTTTCGCGGATGGCGATCTCCAGGTTCTGGTTGGTGGCTGCGATGATCCGAACGTCGGACTTCAGGGTCTTCGACGAGCCGACGGGCTCGAAGGTCTTTTCCTGGAGGACGCGCAGCAGCTTCACCTGGAGATTCGGGCTCATGTCGCCGATTTCGTCGAGGAAGATCGTGCCCCGGTTCGCGAGCAGAAACCTCCCCTCGCGGTTCGATGTCGCGTTGGTAAATGCCCCTTTGACGTGGCCGAAGAGCTCGGATTCGAGCAGTTCCTCGGGAATCGCACCGCAATTGACCGCGACCAGCGTCTGGTCGGCGCGGCGGCTGTTGTAGTGAATGGCCCGGGCGAAGAGCTCCTTGCCGGTGCCGCTCTCGCCGGTGACGAGCACGGTGCTGTCGGCGTCGGCGACTTTGTCGACGATGGCGAGTGCCTCCCGCAATACGGCGCTGTTGCCGATGATGTTCTCGAAGCCGTACTTCGAGTGCAGCTGTTTGTGGAGCTGCCGGTTCTCGGACTTGAGCCGGCCGAGCTCGATTGCGTGCTCCACGAGCGCCCGCACCACGTCGAGGTGGCCCTGCTCGAACGGTTTCTCGAGGTACCAGAATGCGCCCGCGCGCAGGGCCTCTACGGAGTTCTCAGGGGTGCCATAGCCGGTGATGACGATGCAGGGCAGGTCGGGGTGGATCTCGTGGATCTGGCGGACCAGTTCGAGGCCACTGATGCCCGGCATCTGAATGTCCGCAAGCACCAGATCGACTTTCTGGTCGGAGACGATGGCGAGCGCCTCGCTGGAGTCACGCGCGGTCGTGACGCTGTGACCCACGCGTTTGAGGATGCGCTCCAGGGCGTGGCGGTAGAGTTCTTCGTCGTCGACGACGAGAACGTGTGCATTCCGCAGGGTGGTTCCTCCGGGGAGAATCGGAGGGGGGTGACCGCAGTCTAGAGATACCGAGGCGAGCATTCAAGCGTCCCGATTCCAGGACCGATAAGGGAGCATGGCTGCCCAGGCTCCGGTTGCACCTTCCCGTGAGATCCCGCGACACGATTCACCCGATGCGCCGTTCGTGCTGGTGGTCGACGACGAACCGCTGCTACTGCGGTCGCTGCGTCGGATCCTCGAAGGAGGGGGCTATCGGACCGTGCTTGCGGAATCGACCGAGGCCGCTGAGCCGATGCTCTCCGAGCCGAAGCTCGGGGTCGTGCTGGCCGACATTCGGCTCGGGCGCAGCAGTGGCCTCGAGATCCTCGAGCATGTGAAGCGCGAGCGGCCCGAGGTCGAGGTCATCATGATGACCGGGAATGCGAGCATCGAGAATGCGGTCGGTTGCATCCGCCGCGGTGCCTTCGACTATCTCGCGAAGCCGTTCGATGACGTGCATCGGATTCGCAATATCGTGGGCAAGGCACTCGAACGCAGAGAGCTCGTGCAGCGCAACCGCGAACTCGAGATGGAATTGCACCGCCGCAATGGCATGCCTGAGATGATCGGACACTCGAGTCGAATGCGTACGCTCGCGCGTACGATTCATTCGATGCGCCACAACGAGAGCCACGTGCTGATCGAGGGCGAGAGCGGCACCGGCAAGGAACTCGTCGCGCGCGGGATCCATGCTGCGAGCCCGCGTTCCTCGAAACAGTTCGTGCCGGTCGATTGCGGCGCACTCCCCGAGACCATCATCGAAAGCGAGTTGTTCGGGCACGAGAAGGGAGCCTTTACCGGGGCGGTCGGTTCGCCGGGCCTGTTCCGAATGGCCGACGGCGGCACGTTGTTCCTCGACGAGATCGGTGAGATTCCGCTCAATGTCCAGGCCAAGCTCCTGCGCGCACTCCAGAACAAGGAGGTCCGGCCGGTCGGCGCGTCGAATACCGTTCCGGTGGACATCCGAGTGATCTCGGCGACCCACCGCGACCTCGCCGATATGGTCTCGACCGGCGCGTTTCGCGCAGACCTCTACTATCGCCTCAACGTCGTCCGGGTCGACATTCCGCCGCTGCGGGACCGCAGCGAGGACATTCCGCTGTTGGTCCACCATTTTCTCGACAAACATCGGACCGCCAACTCGCGAGTCGAGGGCATCGAGGACGAAGCGCTGGAGGTGCTGGTCGAGTCGGAGTGGCCCGGCAATGTGCGCGAGCTCGAGAACGTGATCGAGTCCGCATTCGCACTCGCACCGGGCCCGCGGCTGCGGGTCGCTGATCTACCCCGGACGCGGCGTCTCGTAACTCGGCGCTCGGACCCAACGCTGGCGGGTATTCCCACTTCGCTCGAAGCCTACGAGTGCAGCGTGCTCGAGCGCGCGTTGCGCGAGAGCGGCGGTGACGCGAGCGCGGCCGCGAGTCTGCTCGGGATCGGCCGCAGCACCTTCTACCGCAAGCTCGCGAAGCACGGCCTGACGCCCTCGTAAGAGGGGGGTGAAGCGCGGGAATCGATGAGGTAAATTCGCGTTCCCCCTCTGGAATTCGATTACTTGCGCGGCTGGCGTTGCCAGCTGTCGCCGCATGGGAGGCCGCGTGAAGCAGACGGATCGGTCTGTGCGGATCGTCGTGGCCCAGCCGAACACCCCCGTGGCCGGCGTCGACGTGAGAACGGCGTTGCGTCGCCTCGGTGCCGGCGTCGAGCTCGAAGTCGTGGGCGACGCCCAGACTTGCATTGATCTGTGCGCTGCGGGGGAGGTCGATCTCGTGGTGGTCGACTACACGCTCGCGGTGCACTGCGAGCGCATTCTGAAGGAGCTGCGCAGTGCTGGTCCGCCGGTGGTGGTCGCGATCCGCGATGCCTCCGACGACGTCGCCCTCGACGTCTTCCGGCGCGGTGCGAGCGACTGTGTGGCGTTCGGGCGGGACGGCGAGGAGGTGCTGGCCGTCGTCGCGCTGGAACAGATCCGGCGATTTCGCACTGTGCGCGATCGGGGAGAGGCCGAGCGACGCATCCGCCACCTGGAGCAGTACAACGAAAGCATCATCCAGAACATGAACAGCGCGATGCTGGTCGTGGACATGGATGGCCGCATTACCTTCTGTAACCCGCCGGCAGGCAAGATCCTCGGAGAGGACCCCAAGGCGCTGCGCGGTCGTGCCGTCTGGGCCTGGTTCAGCAGCGACGAGGAAGAGGTCTCGCTGCTGGCTCGGACGCTCTCGTCCGGCGTCAGTTACAAGGGGGCGGAGCGGATCGTGATCCGCAGTGACGGCACACCCGTACCGGTCGGGATCTCGTGTTCGCCATTCTTCGATTCCGCGGGTGAGAAGATCGGCGCGGTCACGATCTTCCAGGATCTGACCGAGGTCAAACAACTCCAGAGCCAGGTGCTCCAGACGGAGAAGATGGCTTCGATCGGCCAGCTCGCGGCGGGAGTCGCACACGAGATCAACAACCCGATGGGATTCATTCACGCCAATCTGTTCCAGATGGCCGAGTACCTGACGGACCTGCGGCAGGTCTGGGGGCGAGTCGACGACCTGCTCCAGGTCATCCCGAGCGGCGATCTCGAAACCATCCGGGCGGCCGGAGAGGAGCTCAGCGAGCTGTCGCGCGAAGTCGATCTCGCCTACGTGGTCTCGGACTTCGGCAAGGCGATCCGCGAATCGCAGGA
Organism: Deltaproteobacteria bacterium; assembly: GCA_019310425.1. Lineage (GTDB taxonomy): Bacteria > Myxococcota_A > UBA9160 > UBA9160 > SMWR01 > JAFDEI01. Next base: position 4,997 of record JAFDEI010000009.1, read on the forward strand.
GGGCTCGGAACGGATCCGCCACATCGTTCAGGATCTACGCGACTTCTCGCACCACGACTCGAGCGAACACGTGCTCGCCGACGTGAACCAGTGCCTCGATTCGACCGCGACCATCGTGTGGCCGATGATGAAACAGATCGTCGTACTCGAGAAGGACTACGAGGATCTCCAGACCGTCGCCTGCTACCCGATGCAGATCAAGCAGGTCTTCATGAACCTGCTCGTGAACGCCTACCAGTCGATCGAGGCCAAGGTTGGTGAGAGTGGCGAGACCGGGAAGGTCTGGCTGCGCACGCGCCAGCGCGACGATGGCGTGGTGATCGAGGTGACGGATACCGGAGTCGGAATCCCGGCGTCGCACATCGACCGGATCTTCGACCCGTTCTTCACCACCAAGAAGGTCGGCTCCGGTACCGGTCTCGGGCTCTCTACTTCGTTCAGCATCGTGAAGCGGCACGGCGGGAGTCTGACCGTCGACAGCAAGGAAGGTGAAGGCACCACCTTCCGTGTGTTCCTGCCGCTCGAGCGGGACGAGGCGGAGCTCGATGGAGACTGACCCCCGGCGTGAACAGCCGACTCTGCTGGTCGTCGACGACGAAGAGCGGATCTTGTCCGCTCTGCGGCGGACGCTGCGCCGCGAAGGCTACCAGGTCATCACGTCGGAGTCGGTGTACGAGGCGCTCGAGATCCTCGATACCCAACCCGTCGATCTGATTCTCTCCGACCAGAAAATGCCCGGAATGAGCGGGCTGCAGTTCCTCGAAGAGGCCGCGAAGCGTCGCCCTGACGCCGCGCGGATGCTGATCACCGGCTGGACCGAGAAGATTCCGGCTGAGAAGCTCGAAGAACTCGGCATACGGGGGCTGATCACGAAGCCGTGGGATGATGCACGCCTGAAGGAGGTGCTGCGTCAGGCCTGCGACGCCGTCTGGCCGGTGGTGACCGCGCGCGCCTGAGCGGCGCCGGCCGGATTCAGATCGAGAGTCGGCTCAGATATTCGAGGTCGGTCTTCTGGGTGTTCTTCGCGCCGATCGCGAGGATCCGAAACCGCTGCTGCCCGCCGCGCGTGTAGTAGACCCGCCCCTTGCCCGCGAAGCCCAGCTCGAAGATCGACAGCTGCGGCGGCAGGCCGCCGACCTTGCGTCGGATCGCGGTGTTGTCCGCGTCGTCCGACAGCCGCTTGATGGCTTCCTCGCTCTTCAAGCGGTTGGTCTCGTCACGCAGCGCGATCATGTCGCTGATCGCGCGGTCGTCGAACTCGAGGCTCTTGTAGAGGGTGCGCATGCGTTTCGCGAGTTGCTCCGTCGCGCGGCTTCGGCCGCTCGGAGCCGTTTTCGCAGCTCGTTTGAGTTGCGATTTCAGCGTGCCGATCGTCTCTTCGCGCTCTCCTAGTTCCGTGGCGGCTTCTTCGAGCAGATCCTCGAGCGCGCGCCGCTCCTCGTCGAGCTCGATCGAGCGTTCCGCGGTCGATCGCAATTTCTGCTCACGCTCGGCCAGCTCCAAGAGTTTGCGCTGGAGGCTGCCGCGCTCCTGTTGGAGTTCCTGGATCTCCTCGGTGTGCGCGCGTTCGGCCGGCTCGACTTGGAGCAGTCGCATCCGCACCTGTTCCAGCTCGCGCTCGATGTTGCCGGTGCGTTTCGCGGTCTCGTCGCGTGCGTCGATGGCACTCTGGATCAGCATCGCTTCGCGGCGCGCGACATTGCGATTCTGCACGAACAGGCCGCTGATCAGGATTGCGCCGTAGCTGACGAGGATGCTGATCACGAGCAGCGAATTGATCGGGACCGCGACGAAGGTTTCCACGCTCGCGGGCAGCAGGCGCTGAGCCTCGCGAAACACCGCGATCGGGTCGAAGCTGGGCGGCGGCGGCACGATCTGGCCGCCGCTGTAGATGATCGAGCCGTTGGCCCCGATCACGATCGCCCGGACGCTGACGCCGCCGAGGCGGGTCCAGGCGGAGCCCCGGGTGATGTCGCTGACCTGAGACTGGATCTGTGGGGCGATCGGCCCGTTGGCAGGGCTGACCCGGATGGCCGCGTTGGTGGCTTCTTTGAAGTGGCGCGACAGCAGGCTCTCGACCGCCAGCACGGTCACGACCGAGAAGGCGACGAAGCTGAAGATGGCGATGTAGATGATCCGGAAGGAGGCGAGGCGGTCGAATCCGCGGTCACTCGTCCGATCGGACGCGTTGTCCGCCGACGACTGGTCCTTCGCGGTGAGCGCTTCCGCCATTGGGGCTCAGGATACCGTAAACCAACGCTCCGGCCTCGGCGCAGGCCTGCTAAGGTCGTCCGCCGCATGCGTGTAGTCGACCTCGACCGGGACATGCGCGACGTGATCCCCACGGGGACTACGCGCGACAGTGAGTACCTCTTCGAACGGATGACGCTCCGGACCATCGACCTCGCACGGCCGGGGCCGGGTCGGCGGGTGCTCGACCTCGCGAGCGGCTTCGGCCAGGACACCGTTGCGATGGCGGCCCGGGGTGCCTGGGCGGTGGGTGCCGAGCCGTCGTCGCGGATGACCGCGCTGGCCGCGATGCAGAGCGAGAAGGTCGACGGGCCGCTGCCGTGCTGGGTGCAGGGGTGGTCCGATTCGTTGCCGTTTGCGAGCGACAGCTTCGACGGAGTGATCTGCAAGGGGGCGATCGATCACTTCGACCGGCCCGCGACCGCGATCGCGGAGATGGCGCGCGTGACGAAGCCCGACGGACGGGTCGTGCTCGCGATCGCGAACTTCGACTCCCTGTCGTGCCGCGTCGCCCGCAGCAGCGACGATGTGCGCGAAGGCTGGCTCGGTCACGAGGTCCGCCGGGGGCGCCGTCATTACGATGTACCGAGTGATCATTTCACCCGTTACGAGGTCGACCTGATGCGCGAGCAGGTCGGCGAGCACGTGGAACTCGAGATCGTCGAGGGCATCTCGCTGGCCTGGGGGTTGCCGGCGTGGACGCGCTCGGTCGGCAAGCTGCCCGAGCCGGTCGCTCAGGCTGCGCTCGAGGGGCTCGACTGGTTGGCGCGGCGCCTGCCGTCGCTCTCCGACGTGGTGGTTCTCGCGGGTCGGCCGCGCTCCCGGAGTACTTCGGCGTAGACGTCCGCGGTCGCTTTCGCGACCCTCGGCCAGGCGTAGGCGGCGTTCACGCGGTCGCGGCCCCGGGCTGCCAGTTTCGCGCGGAGTTCGTGGTCTTCGAGCAGCGTGCGGAGGCCGGCCGCGAGCGAATCCGGATCGTCGCGTTCGACCAGCAGCCCGCCACCGCCGACCTCCAGCACCTCGGGCAAGGCGCCGGAGCGGCAGGCCACCACCGGCGTGCCGCAGGCCATCGCCTCGACGGCGGGCAGTCCGAAGCCCTCGTAGCGCGACGGCACTGCGACCAGGGTGGCGCGTTGGTAGAGGCGGACGAGTGTGTCGATCGGAACGCGCCCGACGATGTCGAGGCGATCCGCGATGCCGAGGGCCTCCGCGCGCTTGCGCCCGACATTGTCGGGACCATCCTCGTCGACGAGAGTCAGCTTCACCTTCGCCGGCAGCTTGGCGAGCGCCTCGACGAGGGTCTTGATGCCCTTGTTCGGGTCGCCCGCGCGGCCCACGCAGAGGATTTCGTTCTCACTGCGCTGCACGCCCGGATCCGGGCGGAAGAGGTCGGTGTCGACGCCATTGGCGACCATGCTGATGCGTTCCGGCGCGATTCCGAAATCGCGTGTGATCTGTTTCGCACTCACGCGGGAAGACGTGAACATCCGATCGAGGCGTCGCGCGACCGTCGACTGCATTCCGATCGGGTAGAAGGTCATCGTCCCCAGCGCGTCGCGCAGGCTCTCGTCACGGACGAAAGATGCGCGTCGATCCACGGTGAGGGGGTGGTGGACGGTGCTCACGATCGGCAGGCCGAGCGCGCGCAGACCGAGGATGCCCCAGCCGAGACATTGGATGTCGTGCACCAGGTCGTAGCGCGCGCCGGCGCGCAGCCGTGCGCTGATCTCGCGGAAGGCACGTACGCTGAACGCAAACGGTTCGGGGAGGAAGCCGAAGTAGCTACCCGCGAGTTCGTAGAAGTTGAGCGGCTCGAAGATCTTGAATGGATTCGGCTCGGGCAGCATCGCTTTGGCACGTCCCGCGAACCAGCGACCCCAGAATTGTTCGTTCGGGAGCTCGGTCAGCGACCGCGCGAAGGGCATCGGGTCGGGGTAGGGCGGGCCGACGATGACGTCGACCGAGTGGCCGAGTTTGGCGAGCTCGCGCGCGAGGAACCACAGGTAGACCCCCTGTCCGCCGCAGCGCATGTTGCCGCGGTAGGCGACGAAACAGAGTCGCAACGGGCGGGTCACGCTCCGGCGTCCGCGCGCCTCGGCCCCGGCTTTTCGGCGTAGAGGATGAGGCTCTTCGGGAAGCAGTAATTGAGGATGTTCTCGAGCGTGGTGGCCCACTTCGAGCCGGTCGCGCGGATCAGGAACAGACGATAGGCCCGCACCAGACGGCTTTCATCCGCGCGTGGCAGCTGCGCGATCGAGCGGAGCACCCAGTAAGGCGTGTGGAGCGCGTGTGCGAAACCGACGCCGCGGGTGGCGAGGCCCGCGCGACCGAGACCCAGGGCCAGCTGGCGAGGACGGAAGATCCGAATGTGCCCGCCGGGTGATTCGAAGTAATCGTCGCCGACGCGCAGGTAGAGCTGCTCACTGGTCGCGGTCGGGATCGTGATCGCGAGCATGCCGCCGCGTCGCGTCACACGCGCGAGTTCGCGCGCGACCGCGGTGAAATCGTGCACGTGCTCCATGACCTCGGAACAGATCACCTTGTCGAAGGTCTCGTCGCGGAACGGCAGGTGGAAGGTGTTGCCCTGGGTCATGCCGCCGAGGTTGCCGAGTTCGCGGCCGCGGTTGCGCAGGCCCCCCGCGGCGGGTCGCATCGCGTCGAGGTCGAGGTCGAGCCCCACCACGCGGGCGCCTCGCTCGAGCGCGCCGAAGCAGTGCCGCCCCTCGCCGCAGCCCGCATCGAGCAGGATTTCGCCGGGCTGGACGTCAAGCCGCTCGAGATCGACCGTGAGTAGCACGCAGCGTCTCCTCGAAGACCTTGATCATGTTCGCCGCGGCATCGCTCCACTGGAACACGTTCTGGATCCGGGTGCGGGCCTCTCGGCCCATCTGCTCGGCTCGTCCCGGCTCCGACAGCACGTCGAGGATGGCGTCCGCCATCGCGCGCGCATCGCGCTCGGGCACCAGTCGACCCGCGCGGCCGTCGGTCCCGATGACCTCGGGCAGCGCACCGGCGGCGTTCGCGATCACGGGCAGGCCACAGGCCATGGCTTCACTGGCGGGGAAGCCGAAGCCCTCGAAGAACGACGGCACCAGCGCGACCCGGGCCGTGGAGTATTGCCGCACCAGGTCGGGCACGCTGAACATCTCCTTGCGGATGATCACGCGATCTTCGATGCCGAAGCGGCGGATCAACTTCGGCACCAGGCCGTCGTCGGGGATGCGGCCGTCGACGATCTTCAACTTGATGTGCTCGGGCAACAGCGAGACCGCCTCGATCATGGTGCCGATTCCCTTTTTGCGGTCTTCGGTGCGGCCGACGAAGAGCAGGTCGGCTTCCTTTTCGACCTCGGGCATCGGGCGGAACAGGTCGGCGTCGGTGCCGTTGTAGACCACCTCGATGGCCTTCTGCGGAATCTTGAAATAGCGCTCGATCTCGACGCGCGAGGCTTCGCTCACCGTGACGATCTTGCTGAGCCGCGGCGCGACCTGCTGCTGCATGAAGAGCGGGAAGTACAGCGTCCGGCGGATCTTCTTCGAAAGGCGCGGGTCGATGCGGAAGTCGGCCTCACGGTCGATGTGCAGCGGGTGGTGGATCACCGAAACCACCGGGGTTCCGGCGGCCTGGATCCCCAGCAGGCCCCAGCTCAGGCATTGGTTGTCGAAGACGATGTCGAAGTGGTAGCGGTTCTGGAACTCGCGCCAGCGCCGCAGCAGCCGGAAGCCGAACGTCTGCATCTCGGGGAAGACGCCCAAGCGCGACACGCCGAGTTCCCACAGCGAGAGCGGCTTCAGCAGCGAGAAGGGCTTCTTCGGGTCGAAGAAATCCGGGTGATCGAGGCCGAAGACATTGTCGTTCGGGATCTCGTGCAGCGGAATGCCGGGTTCGAGCTCGGGCAACGGCGGCCCCGCGAAGACGTGGACCTCGTGGCCCGCTCGCTGCCATTCGCGAGCGAGATAGGCCGCGTAGATCCCCTGGCCGCCGCAGAACATGTTTCCGCGATATGTGAGCAGAGCAATGCGCACCGGCGGGGCTTACTCGTCGACGTTCGGTCCGGGATCGGGTTCCCGGACGTCGGGTTCGCTGTCCTGGTAGGGATCGACCTGGATCGTCGCAATGGTGTAACCCACCCAGAAGCTCAGTCCGAGTACGAAGAAGACCAGCACCGCGACCGGGATCGCGATGGCCCAGTAGCTCTGCTGCAGCAAGCCGAGCAGAAACCACGCACCGACGATCACCACACCGATGCAGATCAAGCCGCCCTGTGTTCGGGAGGAGTCGTTCAATTCACTGGCTCCGCTGAAAGGTGAAAGGCGGCCCCGGGCAGTCGGGGCGGCGAGGGCAGAGTATTCGCGGAGTGGAGTCGGATGTCAAACTGGGGGAGGGTAAGAAGTTAAGAGGGGTCAAATGTTCCGGAATTGGTCGCTAGGTCGTGGTGGTGACCTCCGGTCAACCCCTCAGCCAGGCCCGGATCCTGACGGGGGTTACCCGGTTCCGGTTTGGGCAGCCAGACAGCAACTGAGATCAATCGAACCGGGCGGTTGCTGTCCGCTGCAACGGATTGATAGGCGGCAGACCTGAAGCGTGTGCGCCGCGGGTTCCTGCGAGACAATGCCTCCGCATCGCTCGCTGGCCTCAAGCCGATAAGACTACGGGAAAATGGTGGCAACCCACGCTGGTCCGTGTCAATCGCTTAATCGACGGGGCAATCAAGTCCTCTGTTCCATATTGGTGCGTAGATCCCGGCGTTCGCTTCGCGAAGGGCCTCGCGGTATTCCGCCGACCGACGATCAGGGCATGCCAGCGCCGCATCGATGAACTCGGAGGGCGGCGAATAGGTGTGCAATCTTAGGTAGTGACTGATCCCACTGGGTGCGACGTACACGACGCTGTGTCCAGGTATAAAGAGGTTGTCATTCGAATAGGGTACTTCCGTCCTCCCAATACCGTTAGCGAAGCAGATCGAGCACTCGTGCGATCCAGAAAATCTCATCATCATGATTACGTATGTGTCTTGGTGAACGAGAGTATCGAGGTGGGTTGCGAGCTCTTCGGGGGCAGCTCCCCGCGCGTACCGATGAGGATATTCCAGCCATCCGACAGCGAGCAACGGAACCGACCAATCCGACCAACCCGGAGAATCGTGATACCGACACTGAGTCAAATCTTGGAAATACAAGGGTGCCTCGCAGAGCCGCCCAACGGATCGCCATCCCCCCGCTGACCTGCCCCGTTTGTCGTACCAGTTCCTATGTTAGTGCACCCAGCAATTTCTCATCCCTCGGCCAAGGCGGCCATTGGACCGTCTCGGGCGCCGGTGGGCGATAGCCCAACGAGCTGTGGGGCCGGAACGTGTTGTACTCCCGGCGCCAACCCTCGATGATGACCTGCGCTTCCCGGAGCGTGTAGAAGATCTGTAATTTCACATTGCGCAGCCGTCTAATACGGCCTTGCAGCTGGCGGAGTGCCGCGCACTTCCACCGGCCCGTGGTAGTGTCTGGCATCAATCAAAGGCGCTTCAAGCAAGCGCGGCAGGGTCGGACCCGGGTAGTGCTGGTGCTGGCTGGTGGGCGTCGGTCCGGTGGGCGGCGAGAACACTCGCGAGGTGGATCATGGGCCAGAACTTCACCAAGTTCGCCTTCACCGAAGGCGTCAAGGCTGCGCAAGAGCACTACGGCTCCCGTGACGCCTACCTGCGAATGGAGCAAGCCGGTGACCGCTACGTTCTCACCGATCGTGAGAGCGAATTCATCCGTGCTCGGGACTCGTTCTATATGGCCACCGTAGGCGAGAACGGTTGGCCGTACGTCCAGTTCAGGGGCGGCCCGCAAGGTTTCCTGAATGTCCTCGATGAACGAACGGTCGGCTTTGCCGACTTCCGGGGCAACCGGCAATACATCAGCGTCGGGAATCTCAAGGACAATGAGCGCGTGGCGCTGATCCTCATGGATTACCCGGGCCGTAAGCGTTTGAAAATCTGGGCGACAGCCAGGGTGGCGGACGTTCAGGACGATCCAGAACTTAGTACCACGCTCACGGTCGAGGGCTACGATGCGAAAGTCGAGCGCGCGATCATGCTCACCGTTCAGGCCTACGACTGGAACTGTCCTCAACATATTGTCCCTAGATATACCAGCACCGAGATCTCGCGTGAGATTGCCCATCTGAACCCCGACGTGGTCAGTCCCTGCGACGCTGAGTCGACCGATTAGCCAGCGTTCTCAGCGTCCGCGGCAAGAGCCTGCGAGTATCGCCGCCGCCCAACAAGCAACCGTGATCGAAAACCGACCTAAGTAGTCGCTTGCTGCCAGATCATTTCGTCCCGCGCCACCACATTCAGGGCGGGCGATGATCGGCGCGGGCATGATCTACGCCGAGCAAGGGGCCGGACTCCACAGGTCAAAGTGAAACCAGCGGCGAGATCTTCGATGCAGGGCCGCAGAGTCCCCCGCGACGCCCTACCTCATTCCTGCTTCTCGTCGAGTCCGTACTTCTTGTTGACCTCGTCATACGTGGGCTGAATCACGTCCTTCATGTCGTATCTGCCACCCGCGATCATGTCCGAATAAGGAACCCTGAGACTCGGATCGGGCACCTGCGGCTTCCCGGTGGCCGGCGGCGGCCAGACGTCTTCATCAATTTTCGCCATCCGCACGCGAATGTCGTCCTTGGTGATGTTCCAGACCATGTAGTCCTCAGAGAGGCTCAGCGGACCGTCATAGGTGGTGCGGATGCGATCATTGATCGACGCTGTGGTGTCGAAGTCCTTGAAGAAGTGATAGGCCACGGCCATGCGCGGCTTGATGATCGACATCATCTTGCCGAACGCTTCGGGTGCGGTGTGGATCTGAGTGCCCACCGCTAGAGCGCCTTGCGGTGTGAACCTGAACTTCTCGATCAATTCCGGCACGGCGATGAAGCACTCGTGAATCGCCAAGTCGGCATCCTTCGCATACTCCGCGAACCACTTGTTCGGATAGGTATCGCCTCCGAACACGAACTTGAGGCCGTTCCACTCGATGATGAAACTCACCGGACCGTCCAAAGAGTGGATGGCTGGAATTGAGCGAATCGTCACACCGTTTTCCTGATAGACGATCCCATTCACGGCCTTGTAGTCGAACTCGGTGACGTCGAAGAAGTATGGACGTGGATCGGTGATTCCCGCGCGGCCGTTTATATCCCAGGTAAGCGCCTTGAACAGATGATCCAGCGCGTACTTCGTCCCCCTCTCCGGTGTATCGCCGCTCGGCCCCCAGACGCGCAATGGCTTCTGGCGACCGGAGAGCGCGCCACCGATGAACAACGCATCCAGATCTCCGAAGTGGTCGGTATGCAGGTGGCTCAGGAAGACCTTATCGAGGTAGTTGTAGGGGATCTGCATGGCTGCGATGCGCTCATTCGATCCGGTCCCGACATCGAAGAGGAACTTGTCCCCGTTCCCCAGTTCGAGCAGCCAGCACGACGCCGCTTGTTTCGGACGCGGCGTGGGCATGCCGGTGCCGCAGGCAATCAGCCGCATTTCGTCCGGCCGAAGGTCCTCGCTGTTGGGCGCGTAGAAATCACGAGCTCGCGCTTTCGTGGGCGACAAGGTCGGGGCGTCGGCCGCCTGTACGGGCCTCACCAGCGAGAACGACCGTCCGGCCCGCTCATCCGAACGCCCCATGAAGTATCCGGCCGCGAGAACGCCGGTAGCGACGATGCCGATTAGTGCGACGGTTTCCCAGCGATGTTGACTCATCTTTGCTCTCTCCCTGAGCGGTCCGCTCGATTGGAACACGACTACAGGTTAAACCGCAAGATATAATGGGACCTTCAAGATCTGCTCATCGAACAAGTGGTTCAAAAACGCCACGGAGCTGGGGTAAAACAGTGAGACATGATGAAGGCCATGCGACCGGACCCGCCCAACGGGAGGCCGGAAGGCACTCGGCCGGCGTGATTCCGATGATGATGTTCTCGACAATGCGGCATGACGCGGGGCGTCTGACTGGTTTAGACCAATCGCAGGCTGAGTTTGTTACCTCAGCGGGAGAGTTCGCAGCGCGTGCCAATGCCTCGGATGCGGCACCCGCGCCCCTCTCGGGTTCTAACCCTTTTCCACGGACGGTTGGGTTAAGCCCTTTTGGATGTGTCCGCGAAATCAGGTGAGAACCCGTTAGGTGAGAATATCCTTCAGGCGGCCGATCAACTTTCCACTCTTCGACTTCCCCTGATCCATGACGCCGAGCTCCTCCAGGGCCTCATCGCAGCCCGGCTTGATCCGCACGGCGTTCTCGAACATCTTGCGCGCCCGGTCCACGGCGCCGTTCGCCCGAAAGATCTTGCCCAGGTAGACGTAGGGTTTCTCTCGGCCCGGTGAGAGTTTGATCCCCTTCGCGATGTTCTCGAGAGCCTCCTTGAGAACCAACGGATCCTTGGGCGCGCGGAGAAATTGCGCGTAGCCGAGGTGTGCGAAGTATTCGCCCTCCTTGGGATCGAGGTGTGCCGCCATGCCATAGGCCTCGACCGCCGGCTCATAATTCTTCGCGTGGACGTAACCGTTGCCCGTGCGAAACCAGGACTCCGCGTCGAGGCCGCGCGAGGCAAGATCCTCGACCTTCGCCGCCGTCTCGGCCGCAATCTGCTCGGGAGTCTTCTGCGCCCGGGCCTGCTTGCGAACCTTCACGGCCTGGGGTCGGAGCTGGGCGTAGACCGATCGCGAGCTGCTGAGCTGGAGGCGATCGAAGGCCTTGTCGATCCGAGCACGGGCCTCGCCCGCGAGATCCTTGAGTTCCGGCAGTTCAGCAGACGCCGCTTCCGAGGGCAGAGTATCGATGAGGCTCTCGTGGGCGTAACATACCTCCTCGTCGGTGGCGTCGACGTTGATTCCGAGGACATCGAAATCGTCCTTCTCGCGGATGTAACCCAAGAAGGCGGTGAGTTCCGCCAACGCGCGCTCCGCGTTCCAAACTGGCGCGACGGACTCGCCCACCCGAGCCGGGGGCGGCTCGCCCACAGGCTCTTCCGCCCACCCCTCGCCGGGCTCCACTTCCGGAGCTGCTTCCAAATCCTCGCCCAGGCCTGTTTCCAGCTCCTCGTCCAGGTCTTCTTCCAGGTCCTCACCCGGGCCCGCTTCCAGATCGTCTCCCAAGCCTTCTTCCAGGCCCTCGCCTTGGTCTGCTGACAGTTCCTCGCCCAGCCGGGTTTCCAGGTCTTCACCCGGGCCTGCTTCCAGGTCGTCGCCAAGCCCTGCTTCGATTGCGTCCTCAGGAAGCTCCGTGCGCACCTCTGCCAGCGGCTCCTCGGGGGTCGGAATCTGCTGGGCAACAGCCGACGACGGCGGCTCGCTCACCGCTACGGGATCGAGCAGCATCATCACCGGTTCTGCGTGGAGCACCAGCAAGCCCGCAACGAACAGACCGTAGAGCGCGCGCGCATCGAGATCGCCGGAATCGAGCACAGCCTGCACGCTGCGACTTCCGTACAGATCTTCGAAAACGGAACGCTCCGAAGCAGTGAGGTCGAGTTCTGCAGGTTCGCACGGCGGCTCTTCCGCCCTGGAGACGTAGAGTGATGCGTGTGCGCGCAGCGTCTCCGCCGCCATCTCGTTCGGCGTCCAGTGTCGCCCACCCTCGAGCATCAGCGCAGCCTGGTCACGACCGATCTCCAGGGCGACGTCGGGGCGGAGGTGCTTTTCGGGAAAGTATTGGAAGGCCCCCAAGGTCCAGCGGAAAATCTCGAGCAGCTGCTCCTCCGCCTGCTCTCGGATCGCCGCCTTGAATTCCTCCTGCGAGAGCGCGCCGAGTTCGACGAGGATTTCGCAGCAGCTGCCCTGACCAGCGTCAAGGACTTCCCTCACCGCCGCGCACTGCTCCTTGCTGATCCGCCCGCGCCGGGCAAGAAACTTCTCCGGCGCCTCGACGCCACCGCTGGAACTGGCGGCCACGGGCGAACCGTTGCGCAGCTCGAAGGCCTTGCGCTCCTTGTGATGCGTCACGGTCAGGACACCACTGGCCGCGTCGCGGCACAGGCGGCGGAGCACTTCCGAGATCGGAATCTCGGCCAGATCGCCGACGATCTCCGCCTCGCTCTCTGGTGAACTCGACGCCTCGGAGGGATCGACATCGGTTGATTTCGACGCCTCGCCGACGAACTGCTGCACGCTCTCGAGCAGCTCCGTCTTCAGAGCGGGCTTGGTGAAGAACTCCTTGGCCCCGACCTCGAGCGCTCCACCGTAGAGATCCGGCGAGCGCTCTCCCTTCGTGAGCACGATGATCGGCACCTCGGCCGGCCAGCCGCCATAGGAACGAATCTCCTCTAGCAGCGCGATCCCATTGCAGCTGGAGAGAACGATCTCTGCCAGCACCAGGTCGATCTCCTCGACCCGAATCAGGATGAGGGCCTCGTCGGGATCGGCGGTATGCAGCAGGCGATACCCGGCGGCACGCAGATCCTCTTCGAAGTCCGCAGGGACCTGGAGGTTATCGTCGATGTAGAGAATCGTGCCCATTTCGCTCAGAGGGGTTTCCCATGCCTCCTATCGGAAGACCGACCGTCGGCGTTTACCGAACTTTGGACATACCGGTCGATTGCCGGTTGATTTGATCGTGCCCCGGAAATGACGCCAATACGCTCGGAGCGACCCCGATTCGAACCGGTTCGAAACTCGCTTGAACGCGTATCGAAGCGGCTGGAGCTTTGACTGCGTCAGCGACAACCGGCGCAGTCGGACGCCGCGCACGGGTTGTTCTGGATCGGATAGGGAGGGCGGTCTCGTGGACACTAGAGGCCGTGGTTTCAAATTCCTCTGGGCTGACGCCGCCGAGGTGGTTATGGCATCGGGTTCGATTGTTAAACATCTCGATGTATTCGAAGATCTCGGCTTTCGCGAGCGAAATCCGCAGGCTTTTCGGGCTGAGCTACTTCCCTAGGTGTGGTCGCGCCGGGGCTGGCGGTCCGCGACTGGAATCAACGCCGGTAGTGCTTGCCTGCGTCCGCGCTGATACCAGTAGGCGGTGCTCGAGTAATCGTTTGCAAGGGCGTTGTTGTGGCCGGTCTCGATCGTGACGCGGATCGAAGTTTCGAAGCGGATGGGATCTTCGACGTGGAACCGGTACATCGAGTTCTTGCCGCCCCAGGGCCACGAGGGGTCACCGCTATACAGGGTGATTCCGTGGTAGGGGGCGGAGTATTCCTGGGTGGGACAGAAAGCGGTGTTGAAGTAGTCCTCTGTACCCGTTCCGTGTAGTCGCGGTGGCCATGGCTCATCGTCGATGAAGATCATGTCGTCGCCTTCGCCGTACCAGTCATTGACCTGGCGATCGAAGACATCGATGTTGAGCACGCAACCCACGTACTGTCCCTCACCGCGTACGTCCAGGATCGTATAGTTGTCATTGCCGGTGAGGTTCGGCTCGGTCCACGGACTCCTCTGTTCGCCCTTGAAGTCGATGCCAAGCCCGGGACCGGTGGCACGATCAGGCGTGTAGTAGTGCTCTCGTCCATAGCCCTGAGCCTTCGCGGTACCCGCGGTAGGATTCCTGCGGTTCCACGACGCGTGAAAACGGCCGAACTCCTCGCCGAGATCCGCGTACTCCTCGTAGTCGATATAGAAGTAGAAGAGCAGGAGACCATCACTCTGGTTTTCGATCTCGAATCGTGCGCCTTCTGCGAATGGCATCGGGAACCAGCAATTGAAGCCCTTGCCGTCCTCGGGGCTCATCTGCAGCGGAAGCGAGACGAAGTTGCGGCGCAGCCCGAATCCGACTCCAAAGAAGTCTCCGAGCGGGACCTCGACGCTCGCAGACTCCTCGCCGTCCCAATGGCAGCGGAAGACGATCTTCGTCAGGAAGTCAGGGTCGTCGGGAATCGACATTGCGGTCATCCAGATGTGCTTGACGCAGCCGGCAGAAGAAATCTCGCCGAGAACGGCAGTGTCCCCGGATCGAATCTGAAGGTTGTCGAGGTTTCCGCCTTTGCGATCCCAAGACGAGAGGCGACAACTCTTGAAGTTCCGAAGTTCGGCTAAGCCTGCGAGCGACCCGCGTCCGATTCCCATACCGATTCCCCCCACGATAATTCGGAAACGAGTATAAGGGCTGCATCGGCACGGAGCGGGAGTGAGGAAGGAGAATGCTTCAACGAGTGCATACCTTCCTGCCACTTTCAGCCAGGTCTACTACATGTCGCCGAAACTCCGGTTCAGCGAGTGCCCGGAATCGAAGCCGGATCGATCAACCCGTGCCGGCGCCAGCTGCGAGTCAAGAGCCACGTCCTCGGCCGCGCGACTTCCCGCGGCCCCGCGCGGCCGCCCGGGAGTTCGCGTGTGAAGCCGTCGAACCATCGGCTCGAAGAGGCGGCGTCGAGGCGCGCGGGAGGCACGGCCCCCCGCCGCTCGCGCCAGTGCTTGCGCGCATTGAGCAGCACGTACCGCAGCGCCTGTCTCACCTCGCGCGGAGTGCGCAGCACGTGGGCGTGATACCGCTGTGCGAGCACGCGCCCTGTTACGCCAAAGACCCTCTGAATTGCCCGCGAAATCCGCGCCCCGATCGACTTCATGCCGCGCCCCAACGCCGCCTGGTCCTCGGCCTCCACCAGCAGGTGAAGGTGATTGTGCTGAACGCTGTAATGGACGAGACGAAAATCACCCCTTTCGCAGGCCTCGCCGAAACTCCGCCGCAGCTCATCGACCAGCCGCCGGCTGCGAAGTCGTGGCAGGCCGTCCCTCACGCGCAGTGTGACGTGCACCGGCTTGCCGCCGCGAAAACACTCGCGCTGTTTCTTTCGCTCGCAGATCCGGCCCGAGGGCTTGCGCCCCGCTCCCAGTCGCGGCCCGCCTCGGCCGCTGCGCATGCGATAGTCGTGGAACGATTGCTGCTTGGGTGCTCGTGAGTGCATGGCGAAAACATAGCGAAAATCAAAAAATATGCAAGGCAAAATCGAGTTGGTCTGTTGAGTCTTTCGATCCGAACAGTGCTATGTAAAATCAAAATACTTGACTCGTTCCCTGCGGGTGGAAATCCGTTCTGCCCAGATCAAAGCACATGGCCCACCGGTACCCGCGGTCCCGGATCCGTTACCCCTCCAGACGAGCTCCCGGCTCTCTAATCTCCCGACCTGGGCAATGGCTCCCCCCTCCCAAGCCTCCTTGCGACCTGCATCGCGCCCCTTCTGCGGTCAATCTCAACTCCGCCAGAAACCCACACGAAGTCGGGACAGCGCCACGATTCCCAAGCGCGAATGCTCTGCGCATCCCGACAATTAACGCGATTCGCCCCATCGGTTCACCTAAGCTCCCGCCATGCGAGTAATCGGTCTGATGTCCGGGACCTCGGCCGACGGGGTCGATGCGGCGCTGATGGAGTGGCCCGACGGCGATTCGGCGCGGCCGTTCGAGTTGTTGGCGTTTCGGCAGGATGATTTTCCGGACGAGCTGCAGCGGCGGATTCATCTGCTGGCGGATCGGCGGTTGCCCGGAGAAGAGGTGCTGTGCGAGTTTGCGCGCCTCGATGTCGATCTGGGCGAGCGCTTTGCGGCGGCGGCGGCCGCGGTCGCGGCGGAGGCCGGGGTGCAGCTCGACTCGATTGCGGCGATTGCTTCGCATGGGCAGACGGTTGCGCATCATCCGGAACACCGGGCGACGCTTCAGATCGGGGATCCCTCGGTGATTGCGGAGCGGACGGGGTGTACGACGGTGGCGGATTTTCGGCCGAGGGACATGGCGGCGGGCGGGGAGGGCGCTCCGCTGGCGCCGTTCTTTCATTTTGCGGCGTTTGCGCAGGCTGATGAGGCTCGCGTGGCACTCAACCTCGGCGGGATCGCGAATGTGACGTGGTTGCCGCGCGGAGCGTGCCCCGATGAGGTGGTCGCGTTCGATGTCGGGCCCGCGAATGCGCTGATCGATGGGGTGGTGCGCTGCTATTCCGATGGGGTCGAGCGGATGGACCGGGACGGGCGGCGCGCGCTCGCGGGGTCGGTCGACGCCGAGCTGCTCGAAGAGTTGCTCGACGACGAATTCCTGCGGCGGTCGCCGCCGAAGTCGACGGGGCGTGAGCGTTACGGCATCGCCATGGCGGAATCGCTGGTCCGACGTTGGCAGGACGACGGTCGATCGGAGGATGATCTCGTCGCGACGCTGGTTGCCTTCACGGCCGATTCCGTTGCGGCCGGGTGCGGTGATTTTCTCGCCGACACGGCGGGCATCGATCGCGTGCTGGTCGGCGGCGGCGGCAGCGAGAACCCAGCGATGATGCAGGCGCTGGCCGCTGCGTTTTCCGGAGCCGCGGTCGAGCCGTTCGACGCCGCGGGCGTTCCGGCGGGGGCCGCCGAGGCCATGGCGTTCGCACTGATGGGGCGCAATGCGCTGCTCGGCCTTCCCAATCATCTGCCGCGTTGCACGGGTGCGGCGTGTTCGGCGGTACTCGGCGAGATCGTGCCTGGGCGGTCGGGGCGGATCTGAACCTGGCCGCGGGCTTTCGCACCCGGCGCTGAGGTCAGAGCTTTACGACCAGCCCATCGTCGGCGGTTTCGAAGTCGCAGTTGCCGCGGCGATTCGCCATCTCGGAGCCGAGGTGGGTCAGCAGGATCCGACCGCAATCGAATTGGCTCTTCTTCTCGACCAGGACTTCGTGACTCAGGTGGTACTCGAAGGCATTGACGTGATTGGTGCACTCGCTGATGAATAAGTCGGAGCCCGCGACGAGCCGCGGCAGGTCGTCGAACCAGCCGGTGTCGCCCGAGTAGGCGATCCGGTGTGCTCCGGTTTCGCAGATGATCCCGTGCGGGAAGGTGTGGGGCTGGTGATGGGTCTCGAACGCGTAGGTTCGCACCGGGCCGATTTCCTTCGGGGCCCCAAGCGGTAGTTCGTCGAAGCTGATCTCGAACGGCCAGTGGCGGTCTTCCATCGCGTAGCCCATCGCGCCCGCGAGATTGTGCACCCAGTCGCGAATGCCGGGGGGCCCGGCGATGCGGAGCGGATGTCGACGGCCGTCTTCGTAGAGGGAGGCGAGCATGAAAGGCGGGATACCGCCGAAATGATCGGCGTGAAAATGTGAGACCAGGATGGTGTCGATCTCGTTGCGCTCGATGCCGAGTTCGCATAACCCGGTGCCGGTGGTCATGCCGCAGTCGAGCAGGAAGGCGCCATTGGGTCCGCGGACCAGGGTTGCCGACTGTCGCCGGCCGCCGGAGCCGAAGGCATCGCTGGTTCCGATGAATACGACTTCGCTCATTGCGCTTCCCGGCCTATTGCGTCCACGGCCGATTCCTCCGGCTCGCAGGGATGGAAAGCGCCCCCAGCGAAGACGCCGTCGCTTGCTCGAATGCCCGCCGGTACGTGTTCTTCGTCCCACACCACTGCGCGGCGTAGGCTAGCGCCGGGTTCGAGCGTTGCGCCAGCACCAATCACCAGGTCGGGTTCGAATCGCACACCATTCGCGCGCGCGTGCCGATCCGGATCGATGTACGAGAGCGCGGGCGGATTCAGGTTCGCGGCGAGATATTCCGCAGGCGTCCCGACCGGCTCCCAGACACATTGAGTGTCGGGCGTCACACTTCCGCGGATATCCCGTGCTCCGTTCGCGAGCATGGGTGCAATCCAATGATCCAGGTGGCTGAACACGTCGCGCTCCGGAAGTTGTTCGAAAGCTCGCGCCGCCACGACATTCACCCAGGTGTAAATGCCCGCGGCCTGTTCTCCACCCAGATCGAAGCGTTTGCCGATGCGCCGCACGCAGCCTTCGGCGTCGACCCCGATCGACCCGAAGATGCGCGTTCGCGGGTCGTCGCGCAACAGCATTGTAATGGCATTCCCGCAGGCCTCGTGTTGTGCGATCAGGCCGGCCAGGTCGGCGTCGAGCAGCATGTCGCCACCGAGAATCAGGCAGGGGTCGCTCTCGCGGAGGAAGTCGGCCACGCGCCGGATGCCACCGCCGGTGTCGAGCAGTTCGGTTTCGATCGAGAACCGCAGCGTCATGCCCGGCGGCTTGTAGCGCTCCGCGGCCTGCTGCAGCACCTCGGGCAGGTGGTGGACGTTGATCGCTGTTTCGCTGACACCGCAGTGCGAAAGCAGGGCCAGCTGGTACGCGATCAGCGGGATGCCCCGCACCGGCATCGCGGGCTTCGGGCGCAGCTCCGACAGCGGGCGCAGCCGTGTGCCCAGACCTGCGGCGACGATCATTGCGCGCATGCGGCTCTCGACTCCTCGCGGCAGAGTTCGGCGAAGTCGGTGAGGCGTGGGTCGCGCTGTGCCGACCGTTCCGCAGCGTCGCGAACCACGCGCAGTGTCCGGGGAACGTAGGCCAGGAATCGTTCGTCGCCGCGCTCGCTCGCGGCCTGGATGAAACGCGCGAGATCCTTGCCCTTCCGCGAGATCGTCAGCAGGTCGAAGCGCCGCGCGAAGTCGTCACGGCTCGGAGCATCCGGCAGCGCCGACCGCACGCGTTCGGCCTGTGCTTCGACCTCCACGTCGCCGAGGTCGACGTAGGAATCGCGTAGCAGGCAGACGAGATCGTACTCGGGCGGTGCCAGGAAGGCGCCCTGGAGGTCGATCAGTACCGGGGTACCTCCCGGGCTCGGGCCCGGGCGCAGGTGGATGTTCGCACTCTGGAGGTCGCGATGGGCCAGGCGCTGCGGCGCGTCGTCGGCCGCGTCCGCTACCACGGCGAAGGCCGTGTCGACGCATTCCCGCGCGGCCGGGCGGTCGGATTTCAGCGCCCAGGTCGCGAACAGGCGGGCCTTGTAGGCGAATAGGGCGTCGTCGAGACGCCGGCGAAAGGCCGCGACCTGCGGCCCGGGGTCGGCGATCCGCTGGATCCGCGGAACCAGGTCGCACACCGCCTGGTAGAGCGCCCGGCGCTCGTCGGCGTCGGCCGCCTCGGCGGCGTCACGCAGCGTTTGGTCGCCGACGTCCTCGAGCAGATCGATGCCGCCGGCCTCGTCCCGGCCGTAGCACGCAGGCACCGGCAGGCCGTGGCGTTCGAGCAGTGCGCGGATCGGTTCGAGCGCGGGTTCCGGGGCGGCGCCCGCCGGGCGGCCGCTCGGATCCTCGGGCAGGTCGACGCGCGCCACCAGCGATGGCACCGGGCCCGTCGCGAGCGCGACGCGGAAGAAGTGCCGCAGGCCCAATTGGGCGGTGAGCGGTTCGACGTGCGTGACTCGGGCGCCGAGCGCGTGTTCCGCTAGCTCCCGGACCCGGTCTTCGAGTTTGCCCTGGGGGTCGGCCGACACGATCAACCGAAGAATAGATGGCACGCCACGGTGGCTCCGATCACACCACCGAGATCACCGATCAGGCACGCCGGCAACGCGTGTCGCAGCTCGCTCACGCGGCCCGCGCCGGCATAGAGGGTCAGGACGTAGAAGGTGGTTTCGGTCGAGCCCTGGAGTGTGCTCACGAGCATCCCGACGAAGGAGTCGGGGCCGTGGGTTTCGAACGTTTCGACCATGATGCCGAGAGCCCCCGATCCCGAGAGCGGGCGCAGCAGCGCCATCGGCAGCGCTTCGGCCGGGAAGCCCAGTGGGCTCGTCAGTGGGTCGAGAGCGCGGATGATCAGATCCATCGCGCCCGAGGCGCGGAACATTCCGACCGCGACCAGGATGCCGACGAGGTACGGGATGATTCGGACGACGACTCCGAGGCCTTCCTTGGCGCCGACGATCATGGCCTCGTAGACGCGGACACCGGCCGCGAACCCGACCAGCAACAGCGCCGCGATCAACATCGGTACCAGCCAGCCCTTCGAGATGATCTTCACCGTGTCGAGCAACGAGTGGTCGGCGAGAAGTGTGTGGACCTCGAGGCCGAGGCCGAGCGCCAGGGCGGCGAGGAAGCCCCCGATCACGATTCGGCGCGCCAGGCTTGGCGGCGCTGCTGTCTCATTGTCGGCCAGGTCGCAATTCTCGCTTTCGGTTCCGGATTCGGCGGGGGCGCCTGCCGCGACTTCCTCGATCGGCGTGTCTGCGCCGGCCGATTCCGGCGGCAGCGCGAATCGCTTGCGCCGTCTCAGCAGGTAGAAGGCCGAAATAGCCGCAATCGTCGAGCAGGTCGTTGCGATCAAGGTCGGCAGCCAGATCGCGGCCGGGTCCGCTGAACCGGCGTGGTCGCGGATCACCATCGTGCCGGTGGGCATCATGAGTGTGATCGACGAAGTGTTGATCGCGAGGAACAGCACCATCGAATCCGATGCGATTCCCGGGCGCCGATTCAGGCGATCGAGTTCCTCCATCGCCTTCAATCCGAACGGCGTGGCGGCGTTCCCGAGCCCGAGCACGTTCGACGCCATGTTCATCACCATCGCACCCATCGCGGGGTGATCGGGCGGGATGTCGGGAAAGAGGCGCTTCAGCACCGGGGCGAGTGTGCGCGCGATGAAGCGGAGCAGGCCGCCCTGTTTGGCGACCTCCATCAGTCCGAGCATGAAGATCATGAAGCCCGTCATGCTGATGACGAGGCTCACCGCCGACTTCGCGCTCGCGAATGCCGCGTCCTGTACCGCCTCCATCCGGCCCGTCCAGGCGCCGAACAGCACCGCGATCAGAATCAAGCCGAGCCAGATCCAGTTGAGCACCGTCCCCCCGGTGAGCACTCGTTTCGAATCGGCCGAAGAATACTCGATTGCTTCGGTCCGGGCTCCCGGAGTATCTTACGGCAGCGGTGCGCGAGCACTGGAGTCGAGTCATCTTCCCCCCGAAGAGAGCCGATGGAGTCATCGATCGGAACGGGCCCCACCGCTCGTTCCAAGTCGGCGGATTTCCGCCACTCGGGGGGGGAACGACGCGTGCAGCTGCGAACTGCGATCTGCTGGGCTTTCGCCCTACTGCTCATCGCGGCAGGCGCGAAGGCCGAGGGCCCGCTCTCGGGGGCGCTCGACGCAGCGCTCGACGTCCGCGCGCTGCGGAATGCCCAGGTCGGCGCTTTGGTGGTCGCGCGGGGCGATGGGCGCCTGCTCTACGCGCGCTCGCCGGATCGCGCGCTGATCCCGGCGTCGAACCAGAAGATCCTGACCGCGGTTGCGGCGCTGCGCGCGTTCGGCCCGACGCACGCTTTCCCGATCGGCGTCTATTCCGACGCTCCGCCCGACGCCGAGGGTTCGGTGGCGAATCTCTATCTCCAAGCAACCGGCGATCCATCGCTGACCTCCGAGGACTATTGGCGTTTCGCGGCCGACCTGCGAATGGCTGGCCTGAGGAGCGTGCGCGGTGATCTCGTGATCGACGACACGGCATTCGATGCGGAGCGCTGGAATCCGACCTGGGGCCCGATCTCGTCGCGCGCCTACCACGCGCCGGTCGGTGCATTCACCGCGAACTATGGCGCCTTTACGGTGGTCGTCGTTCCCGCTGCGAACTCCGGCGACCGCGTGACCGTACGTGTCGACCCACCGGTGCCCTATCTGCGGGTGGTCAACAAGGCACTCACGAGCAGTCGACGGAAACAGAGCCGGCTGACCGTGAAGCGCAGCCTCGAAGCCGACCACGAGCAGATCGAAGTCGGGGGGAACCTCCGGGTGGGGAGCGAGCCCGCGGTATTTCGCCGCAGTGTCGAAGATCCTGTCGGCTACGCGGCCGCCGTGCTGCGAATGCAGCTCGAAGCGAACGGAATCACGGTTGCGGGCGAAGACCGACTCGGCGTGGCACCCGAGTCCGCGCCGGAATTGCTGCTGTTTGCCGCGCATCCGGTGTCGGAGATCGTGCGGTTGTTCATGAAGTACAGCAATAACGGCATGGCGGAGAGCCTCGTCAAGGCGCTCGGCGCGCGCGCGAGTGGGGCGCCCGGAAGCTGGGCGAACGGCATCCCGGCGCTCAGCCAGGAACTCACCGCGATCGGAGTGCCGATGGATGGAATGCGGATCGTCGACGGTTCCGGTCTGTCGTACGACAATCGCGTCTCGCCGCGGCAGCTGGTCGCGGCGCTTCGCATCGCGGACGCGTCCTTTGCAATGGCGCCCGAATTTGCGGCGAGCCTCCCGGTGTCGGGGGCGGACGGAACGCTCGAGAAGCGAGTCGAAGATGCCGTGGGTGCCGCGCGAGCGAAGACCGGGCTGCTCACCTCGGTCACCGCGCTTTCGGGCCATGCCATGCTCTCGGATGGCACCGAGGTCGTCTTCTCGGTGATGGTGAACGACTTTCGGAGCATCGCGGAACGCGCCATGGACGCGCTCGACCACTTCGTCGTCGTACTGTCGCAGGCGACTGCGACAGGAGCGGACGGAACCGGAGCCGCCGCAGCGGCGAAGGCCGGCTCGCACTGACTCGCCCCCGCGATGGTGCGACGCTAGCGGTCAGCTCCGTCAGCTGCGGCGCTGGCTGTGCGCCGAAATTGCTTCCAGGACGAGTGTGGGGTAGACGGTCGGCATCGGCGTGCCGCTGCGCAGACGGCGATCGATCCTGCCCGGTCCCCAGTTGTAGGCGGCGAGGGCCATCGAGGTGCTGCCATAGCGATCATTCAGCTGCCTCAGATATGCGACGCCGAGCCGGACGTTCGAGACGGGGTCGAACAGCGTCTGCGGCCCGGTCCAGTCGATCCCGTGCCGGGCGGCGAGTTCCCGGCCGGTCGAGGGCAGGATCTGCATCAATCCCATCGCACCAACCGATGACACCGCGAACGAGTTGTAGCGGCTCTCGACGTGGATCACCGCGAGGACGAGCGAGGGATCGATGTCGTGTTGCTTCGAAACGTCGATGATCGCCTGTGCGACGATTTCGATTTCGGGCCGGGTCAGTCCCGTCCGGTGCCGTGACGCGAAACGATCGATCACGATGGCCAGCATCGGGTCGGTCGGGGGCACCTCCCGAGCTGCGGCGGTCGGGGACGCGGCCGGCGCAGGAGCCGAGACGGACGGCAGGCCGTGCGTCGTCGGGACTTCACACGACAGTGCGAACAAGCTCATGCTCATCAGGGTGCTTGCGAGTCTGCGCTGCATGGCGTGGTCCTACGCGGAACCCGTGAGCGACAGGCCGATGGTCGAGATCGCGTTCAGGTTGTTGATCACCGCGATTCCGGTCCAGGCTGCGATCAGGCTGAAGAAGCAGACCTTGGCGCTCTCGGAGAGGTGTCGAGTGGAAAGCAGAAAGCCGACCGCGACGAGCGTCACCGCGCTGTCGATCCACAATCCGGGTACCAGCCCCGCCGCTTCGAACAGCCATTCCGCCAGCGGGTTGGCTTCAGTGATTTCCCAGCCGTCGAGCGGGCTGCGGAGGCAGAGGTAGGTGGTCCAGTGGTCGGCTGCCGATAGTACCAGTGTCAAGAGCGCGAGTAGGTGCATGCTTCGTTACTCCGTCTGCGAGTTCACCGCGATGAAGTCTGAAGGAGCAAGAAGCGTGCCTCTCTGGGCCCGGGAAGCGGAATTCCCCGTCGTCACGGACGTTCGAGTCCGGAGTTGCACGATGACGTTTCTTGCATAGCGGTGCGAGTTGGGTAGTCGACTTCCACTATCCGGGAGGCGCGAAGGCCCGGTATCCGCCCGGGAGGGGTGATGCGCAGGCTGTCGGCAGCTGGAACGCAAGAAGGCCCGGTGGGAACCGGGCCTTCATCGATACGGTGCTGAGCTGGGCTCAGCGACTGCGGCGCATCTTGCCCTTTCCGAGCAGCAACCAGTCGACGGAAATCTGCTCCTTGATCGCGAGCGTGATCAGGAAGTCCGTGTGCGGTGTCGTTCCGCTCTCATAGCGGTTCACGTTTTGCTGGAATACACCGAGATCGCGAGCGAACTGTCGCTGCGACCGGTCGCCTCGAACCTGGGCTATTCGATCGGGGAGCTTCCGCTTGAGTCTTGCCACTGCAGCTGTTGCCATGGTTTCCATCTTCCTCTTGGGCTGGCTCGATGCCCCCCCCCCCGGTGAAAGTTTCCTCGTAAGGGGAAGTCGCCGGTTCTTGCGCGGCAGACGAGTTGGGGAACCGAGATGTTGGCTTATTATGGAATACTGTGTCGACCTTTGCACACCCGACCGACGCACCGAATTGTAGAGGTGAGCACGCGGTTGAGCAAGGCGGATCTTGATGCAATTCCCGAATTCCGTGTCGAAGACAGGAACTAGTGTTGATCAAAAATGTGACACTCCGCGTACGGCCTGCGGACGAGCCGCTTTGGGCCTTCGATCGACGGCAATTCGATGGATTTGCTTACCGCGCGGTAAGAAACGACGAAGCAGTTGTAAATTACACCTGTGTCGTTTCCCCGACACGAATCGATTGCGATTGTCTGGGAAGGGAGTGAGGAGTGGGTTTGAGGGTAACCGGTGGTCGACTCGGGGGACGGAGGCTGCGGTCACCGAAGTCCGGCGTGCGCCCCACGGCTGATCGCGTTCGAGAGTCGCTCTTTGCCCGGCTCGGGGATCTCGACGGCGTCAAGGTGCTCGACCTCTTTGCGGGAAGCGGTGCGCTCGGGATCGAGGCGCTGTCGCGTGGCGCCGAATCTCTCGTGAGTGTCGAGCGCTCCCGCTCCGTGCGTGCGGTGCTGCAGGCGAATCTCGACGCGCTCGAACTGACCGACCGTGCGCGGGTGATGGGAGGAGACGCGGTGGAGGCGGTTGGGCGGCTGGCGCGAGCTCGCGATCGCTTCCATCTGGTTCTGCTGGACCCTCCCTACGCCGCGGGCGCAGCCGGTCCGATCCTGGAGGCGATCGCGCAGGCCGAGTTGCTCACGCCGCAGGGGGTGGTGGTGCTCGAGCGCAGTCGGAGTCATCATCTCCCTGAAGTGGTCGGGCTCGTGCCGGTGGACGAGCGCCGATACGGCGACACCATGATCACGCAATTCCGGCTGTCGGCGACAGTGTCCGAGCGGTCGGAATCGCAGCCCGGAGGATCGGTTTCAACATGAATGAGTCGCACGACAAATCACTTGCGCTGATACCCGCGAGCTTCGACCCCGTCACCAACGGTCACCTCGACATCATCCACCGGGCGGACCGGATCTTCGATCGGCTCGTCGTGTCCGTGGCCGTGAACGTCGCGAAGAACGAGACATTCAGTCCGGAGGCACGCATCGAATTCCTCGAGAGTGCGCTCGGCGGAATGGAGTCCATCGAAGTGACGTCATTCAGCGGCCTCACGACCGACTATGCGCGCGAGCTCGGATCGAACGTCATCATCCGAGGGGTTCGGGCGATGTCGGACTTCGAATATGAATTCGAAATGGCGCTGATGAACAAGCACCTGTACCCGGAGATCGAAACCGTCTTCCTCACGCCGCTGGTCGCCCTGAAACTCAAGGAAGAACTGCAGCAACGGTAACGAGGTAGCGAATCCCTCCGATCCGGGGCGGCTGGCGGGGTGCCTCGAGGACTGCTGGGCACTACCGGCGGATTCAGGCCTTGCCGGACAACCCGCTCGACGTTTTCGTGTCGGGCGCTAACTTCGCAGCGTCAAAGCGATTTTCCAGAGGGAAGATGAATCAGCGGCGCGTTCTACTCGCCGTCACCGGCGGGATCGCAGCCTACAAGGCCCCCGAGCTGGTCCGGGCACTGACCCGCGCCGGCTGTGTGGTGCGTTGCGCGATGACGCCCGCGGCGCATGAGTTCGTGACGCCCCTCGTGCTCCAGACGCTGTCGGGCGAAAGTGTCGTGACCGAGCTGTTCGACCTCACTCAAGAGAGCGAGATCGGACACATCGCGCTCGCGGATTGGGCCGAATTGCTGATCGTCGCGCCCGCCACTGCGAATACGATCGCGAAGCTCGCGCATGGGCTGGCCGATGACCCGGTTTCGACCCTCGCGCTGGCGACCCGTGCGCCGATTCTGCTCGCACCCGCGATGAACGTGAATATGTGGCGGCACGCAGCGACGCAGCAGAACCTCGAGGTTCTGCGCGCCCGGGGCGTGCGCTGTATCGGGCCCGACAGCGGCGAGCTCGCCTGTGGATGGGATGGCGAGGGGCGCATGTCCGACCCCGTAGCAATCGCAGACGCGGCTGCGCTCGCGTTAGGCAGCGAGGGCCTGGCCGGGGAGGTCGTACTCGTCACCGCCGGCGGCACGCGCGAGGCGCTGGACGCGGTCCGCTACCTCGGCAATCGCTCGTCCGGCAAGATGGGTTTCGCGATTGCGCGCGAGGCCGCACGGCGTGGCGCCGAGGTGATCCTGGTGGCCGGGCCGAGTGCGGTCGAGACACCGTCGGGCGTCCGAAGAGTCGATGTCGAGAGCGCAAGCGAAATGCGCGACGCGGTCTTCTCCGAGCTGGATCGTGCGACGATCGTGGTCAAGGCCGCAGCCGTGGCGGATTTTCGCCCAGCCGAGGCTTCGCCGCGGAAGATCAAGAAGGAGGATCTTCCGGCGGGGAGGGGGGTCACGCTCGAGCTGGTCCAGAATGCGGACATCCTGGCGGAAGTCTGCCGCGCCAAGGGCGATCGGATCGTGGTCGGCTTCGCGGCCGAGAGTCACGATCTGGTCGAGGCGGCGCGTCGAAAACTCGCACGCAAGGGCTGCGACCTGATGGTTGCGAACGACATCACGCGGCAAGGGGCGGGTTTCGACGCAGACGACAACGTGGTGGTGTTCGTCTGGCCGGCCGGCGAAATCGAGGAGCTGCCACCGATGAGCAAATCCGATGTTGCAGCCCAACTCTTGGATCGAATGGAAAAGCTCCGCGCGGGCAAGGGATGAGCCGGCTGCTTCTGGGCGCTCTTGCGTGCTCGCTGCTCGCGGTGGGGATCGCGGTGCCGCCCGCGTTCGCGAGCCACGTGAACGTCGTCACGATCTCGGGATCGATCAACCCCGCGTCGTCGGACTATATCCAGCAAGCGATCGAGCAGAGCGAGAACGAGGCCGCAGCGGCGCTGTTGATCGAGCTCGACACGCCGGGTGGCTTGCTCGCGTCCACCAAGGACATCATTCAGGCGATCCTGAATTCACGTGTTCCGGTGGTGGTCTTCGTGTCGCCGCGCGGTGCCTGGGCGGCGTCGGCGGGCACCTTCATCACTCTGGCGGGGCATGTGGCCGCGATGGCACCCGGAACCAGCATCGGCGCGGCGTCGCCCGTGAGCATCTCCGGCGGCGGCGGCGAGCGTGGAGAAGGCGACGAGCGGACCGACGTCTCGATGGAGAAGGCCGAGAAGTTCACGATGGCGTTCATCGAGTCGATCGCGAAGGAACGCGATCGCAACGTCGAGTGGGCACTGTCGTCGGTGCGCACGGCCGAGGCTGTTGCGCAGGATGAGGCCCTCGAACTCGGTGTCATCGACCTCATCGCGGATGACCGCTCCGACCTGCTGGCCAAGATCGACGGCATGACCGTTCGAACCAGCGCCGGCGAAGTTCAGTTGGACCTCGCCAACGCGGAGATTCGCGAGATCGAGATGCCTCCGCTGACGCGACTGTTCAATTATCTCGCCAGCCCGGACGTCGCGATGATCCTGGTGATGGTCGGCATGCTGGGCCTCTACATGAGTTCCAACAGCCCGGTATGCTGCTACCCGGCATCGCGGGCGCGATCTGCCTGGTGCTCGCCGCAATCGCGTTCCAGATCCTGCCGTTCTCGTGGGTGGGGCTGATGCTGATCGTGCTCGGGATGATGCTGATGATCGCCGAGTTGTTCGTGACGTCGTTCGGGTTGCTGTTCGCGGGCGGTATTCTGTGCTTCCTGCTGGGTGGTATGATGTTGTTCGACATGCCCGAGGTCAGCGATCTCACCGTCTCGTTCTGGTCGGTCCTGCTGCCGACGGTTGCGGGCTTCGCGGTCTGCGCGGGCGTCGTGCTGTACGCGGTCGGCCGTAGCTTCCTGGCCGAGCCGGTCTCGGGCGTCGACGAGATGCTCGGCAGCCGGGGCACTGCCGCGACGACATTTTCGCCGGAGGGGAAGGTGTTCGTGCGCGGCGAGTACTGGACGGCGGATGCAGATGGGGAAGTAACTGAGGGCGACGCCGTCGAGGTGACGGCCGTCGAAGGCATGCGGCTGCGGGTGCGTCGGGCTCGACCCACGAGCTGAGGCCGGAACGCCGTCGTTGGATCAAGGAAGGGAATAGAGAGGGGACGATATGGGTATCGCTGTACTGGTTGCCATCGGGATTCCGGCGGCATTGATCTTCCTCGGCATCCGAGTGCTTGCCGAGTACGAACGTGGGGTCATCTTTCGATTTGGCCGCTACGCGGGCGTGAAGCAGGCAGGCCTTCGCTGGATCATCCCCGGTGTCGATCGCATGGTGAAGATCAGCCTGCGCGAGATCGTGATGGACGTGCCGTCGCAGGAAGTGATCACGCGCGACAATGTGTCCGTCAAGGTGAACGCGGTGCTGTATTTCCGGGTGCTGCATCCCGAGAAGGCCGTGATCCAGGTCGAAAACTATCTCTATGGAACCTCACAGCTCGCGCAGACGACGCTCCGAAGCGTGTGCGGCCAGGCCGAACTCGATGAGCTGCTGGCCGAGCGCGAGTCCATCAACCAGAAGCTCCAGGAGATCATCGACCTGCAGACCGAGCCGTGGGGCGTGAAGGTCCGCGCGGTGGAGGTGAAGCAGATCGACCTGCCGGTGGACATGCAGCGCGCGATGGCAAAGCAGGCCGAGGCCGAGCGCGAGAAGCGGGCGAAGGTCATCCACGCGCAGGGTGAATTCGAGGCGTCGGCGCGCTTGTCCGAAGCGGCCCGGGTGCTCTCGAGCGAGCCGTCGGCGTTGCAGCTGCGCTATCTCCAGACGCTGTCGGAGATCTCGACCGAGAACAGCACCACGGTGGTGTTCCCGATTCCGATCGATCTGTTGCGGCCGCTCTACGAAGCGCAGGACAAGCTGTCGAAATCCGGCGCCGGTGGTTCCGAGGAATAGGCGATGGCGAACGACGACGAACTCTCCGGTGAGGAGCGCGTCAAGCGCTCGGTCGCGAAGACCATCGGCAACACGCTCTTCGTGATCCTCGTCGCGGCCGGGCTGGGCTCCTGGTGGTGGTTCTTCGGAACCTATGAGCTCTACCCCGGGCAGGCGGCGATCATCTTCCGGCTGGGCGCCTATCAGGAGACGGTTTCGCAGGCGGGCCTGCATTTTCATTTGCCGTCGCCGATTGACGTCCATGAGATCGTGAAGGTCGGGGCGCTGCAGAAGGTTGAATTCGGGGTGGGGGGTGTGGAAGAGGGCGCGACCTCGAAGGAGGCGATACAGGAAGCCAGCATGCAGACGCAGGACAACGCGATCGTGCGGCTGAGCTTCGTCGTCCAATA
>JAFDEI010000010.1 GCA_019310425.1 Deltaproteobacteria bacterium
TTCTCGGGAACAGTCCACCACGTCTACCTGCTGTTCGACGAGGACTTTGCGGTCTTCGACTTTGGGCCGAAGTTCCTCGCCGCTGCGCGTGAACTCGACCCCACAAGCGTCGAGATTCGCCGCCACGTTGACCTCGAGGGCGACCCGACCTTCGTGTCGGTGCATTTCACGCGACCCCACCGGCTCACATACGATGGGAACTTCAAGATCAAATTTCGAAGAACGCGATCCAGGAGCCTGCTGCACTGATCGTGCAGCCCGGTGCGAAAGCTCAGCCGAGCTCGAGATTCGCGAAGCGCACTACCAGCGTCTTCACGCCTGCGCGTTCGAAGCGGATGCGGAGCTTCTGCCCGGGCCCCGCCCCCAGGACTGCGAGAATCGAGCCGCGCCCGAAGATCGGATGCCGGACCGCGAGACCGGGTGCCAGCTCCGGCGACTCACCGGCCTCGGCTTGCCCATACGAATAATCGAGGTTCGAATCCGTCGTCCCACGCGCGGGCGCAGCAGAGGCCCTTCGCGGCCGTGCCGATGCCACTAGGTGCGATGGAATCTCCTTGAGGAACCTCGAAGGAACACCGTAGGTCCGCGATCCGAAACGGAAGCGTTCCGCTGCACAGGTGAGCGTCAGCTTCTCCATTGCGCGGGTCATCGCGACGTAGCACAGCCGGCGCTCCTCCTCGATACCGCTCTCGTCCCGCATCGACGCCGAATGAGGAAACACGCCTTCTTCCATCCCGACGACGAAGACGATCGGAAACTCGAGGCCCTTCGCGGAGTGAACCGTCATCAGTGAGACGCAGTCTTCACGGCGGTCATAGGAGTCGAGGTCGGAGACCAGGGCCACCTGGTCGAGAAAGAGTTCCAGCTCGCTGCGTTCGTCCTGCTCGATCTCGGCATTCGCCCGGTCGAAGTCGTCCGCTGCAGCAATGAGTTCCTTCAGGTTCTCGACCCGCGCCTCCGCTTCGGGCGTTCCCTCGGCCTCGAGAACACGCAAATAGCCGGTCCTGTCCAGCGCATGCGCAATCGCGTCGGCGGGCCTTCGGCCGTCGATGTCGTGGCGCAGCTCGTCCATCATCTCGAGAAAGGCCGCAACCTTGGGCGCAGAACGCCCTCCTGACCCACCTGCCGCCACGACACGCAGAGCGTCGAGCAGCGTGGTGCCGTTCGCGATGGCGGAATCATCGGCGCGATCGATCGTCGTCTTGCCGATCCCTCGGGCAGGCTTGTTGATGATTCTCTTGAGGGAAACCGTATCGACCGGGTTGAGAAGCACCCGCAGGTAGGCCAGCGCGTCCTTCACCTCGGCGCGATCGTAGAACCGGACACCGCCGACGATCACGTAGGGAACGTCGTATTTGAGAAATTCCTCTTCGAAGACACGCGACTGCGCATTGGTGCGATAGAAGATCGCCACGTCACCACCCGACCGATCACCGCCGCGTACCTCGGCCAGGATGCGCCGGACTACGTATCGCACTTCTTCACGATCGTCCTCGGCCTCAAAGATTTCGATCAGGTCGCCACCTTCGCGATCGGTGTAGAGTTGCTTGCTCTTGCGGTCGACGTTCTGCGCAACGACCGCACTCGCACCTTCGAGAATCGGCTGCGTCGAGCGGTAGTTGCGCTCGAGTTTGACCGTCTGTACGTCGGGATAATCATTCTCGAAATCGAGAATGTTGCGGATGTCGGCACCGCGCCACGCGTAGATCGACTGGTCCGGGTCACCGACTACGCAGAGGTTTCGGTGCTCTCCGGCGATTTGCTGCACCAGCTTGTACTGCACGTGGTTCGTATCCTGGTACTCATCGACCATCACGTACTGCCAACGTCGACGATAGTGGGCCAGAACCTCGGGGAATCGCTCGAACAGCTCACTGGTCTTCACGAGCAAGTCGTTGAAGTCGAGCGCGTTTGCGTCGACGAGCAGCCGCTGGTAGGTGAGGTAGATCTCTGCGGCGCGCTCGGTATCGATGTCAGTCGCCGCTGCAGCCGCCTGACCAGGCCCGATCCCCGCGTTCTTCCACTCGTCGATGCGCCACTGGATGCGACGCGGGTCCGTCGCCTTCGGGTCGAGCCCGTGGCGCTTCAATGCATCCTTGATCACGCCGAGGCCGTCGGCCTGGTCGTAGATCACGAAGCCGCGCGAATAGCCGAGGTGTCCGATGTCGCGCCGCAGGATCCGCACGCAGGTCGAGTGAAAAGTCGCCACCCACAGCTCTTCAGAGGTCGGGCCCAGCAACTTCTGGACTCGCTCGCGCATCTCGCCCGCAGCCTTGTTGGTGAACGTCACTGCGAGAATGCCGTCGGTCGGAATACCACACACGCCGACCAGATAGGCAATGCGATGTGTCAATACCCGGGTCTTTCCGCTACCCGCACCGGCCAGCACGAGCAACGGGCCCTCGCTGGTCTCGACGGCCTTTCGTTGTTCGGCGTTCAGGCCTTCTAGGATGTCTTCGGCCTGCACGTCGACTGCCCCCCGGCGGGCCATTCCGACGATTCGTCGAATGTCCATCGACAAGGTAATCGACGAGGGCGTAGCCCTCAATGCTTGATCGACGGCGAAGCGCAGGCGAGCGCTATTCTACGGTCACGCTCTTCGCGAGATTGCGCGGCTGGTCGACGTCGGTGCCCTTGAGGACGGCAATGTGGTAGGCGAGCAATTGCAGGGGAATCGTCGCGATGATCGAAGTCAGGTATTCGCCGAGATCCGGGATGCGAATCACGTCATTCGCCTTCTCCGCGACCTCGCTGTCGTTCTCACTCACAATGGCGATCACCTTGCCATCGCGCGACCGGACCTGCTCGATGTTCGAGACCACCTTCTCGTACACGGAACTCTGGTTTGCAATCACGAGAACCGGCATGTCTTCGTCGATCAACGCGATCGGACCGTGCTTCATCTCGCCCGCCGCGTAGCCCTCGGCGTGGATGTAAGAGATTTCCTTCAGCTTGAGCGCCCCTTCGAGCGCGATCGGATACATGATGCCGCGGCCGAGGAACAGGAAATCCGTGGAGTGGAAGTACTTCTGCGCGATCGCGCGCACTGATTCGTCGAGCTGCACGGTTCGCTCGACGGTGCGCGGCAACCGCATCAGCTCGGCGATTCGCTCGCGCGCCTCGTCACGGCCGATGCGCCCTCGCGCGATACCGATCTTCAGCGCCAACAAGTAGAGTGCGACGATCTGGGTCGTGAACGCCTTGGTGGATGCAACGCCGATCTCGGGCCCCGCATGGGTGTAGAGCACGTCGTCGCTCTCGCGCGCGATCGTCGCGTCGCGTACATTGCAGATCGAAAGCACACGCGCTCCCGAGTCCTTGCCTTGCCGTAACGCCGCGAGCGTGTCCGCAGTCTCGCCCGACTGCGAGACCGGGACGACGATGCAGCGTTCGTCCAGAATCGGATTGCGGTAACGAAATTCACTCGCGAGATCGACTTCGACAGGCACGCCTGCGAGCTGCTCGATCAGGTACTTGCCCACCATGCACGCGTAGCTCGCGGTCCCACACGCAACCAGGTAGATCCGCGAGAGATTTTCGATCTGTTCGGCGGAGAACTCGATGCCGTCGAGGTCGATGTCGTCTTCGTTCTCATTCACGCGAGTGCCGATCGTGTCCACGATCGCGCGCGGCTGTTCGAAGATCTCCTTCTGCATGAAGCGGTCGTATCCGCCCTTCTCCGCGGAGACCGGATCCCACTGAATCGGCTTCGGCTCGCGTTCCACCGGGCGATTGTCGCTGTCGATGATCTGGATGCCATCTTCAGAAAGCACCGCGAACTCACCGTCTTCCAGAAACAGCATCTGGCGCGTATAGGGAAGGATCGCCGGAATATCGCTCGCGAGGAAATTCTGCTTCTCCCCAATGCCGAGAATCATCGGACTGCCGCCATTCTTCGCGGCGACGATGTGATCCGGATGTCCCTCTGACAACGCTGCAAGAGCGTACGACCCCTCGAGGCGCGCACAGGCGTCGCGCACGGCCGTCAGCAGATCGGCTCCCTCCGAGATCCGCAGGTCGACCAGGTGCGAGATCAACTCGGTATCGGTTTCCGACTCGATGGTGCGTCCGGCTCGTTCGATCTCCGCGCGCAACGCACGATAATTCTCGATGATGCCGTTGTGGACGATGACGACCTTCCCGCTGCGGTGCGGGTGCGCGTTTCGGACCGCCGGCTTGCCGTGCGTCGCCCAACGCGTGTGCCCGATCCCGACCGAGCCGGGGAGCGGTTTGTCGCGCAGGGTCGCTTCGAGATTCCTGAGCTTGCCGAGGGCTCGCCGAACCGTGATCGCACCGTCATCGAAGATCGCGACCCCGGCAGAGTCATAACCGCGGTATTCGAGCCGGCGAAGGCCGTCGACCAGTACGTCCACGGCGCGTTCTCCGCGACCGATGTATCCGACGATTCCGCACATTGGCTGACTCCCGCTGGGCCATGTGTCGCGGCCGGCGCCGCTCAGGTCTTTCTGGGGCCCTTCCCCGCTTTCGATTCTGCGGCGAGGGCGGCCTCGCGGCGTCGCGCCGACCAGCCCTCCACGTTCTTCTGCCTTGCGCGCGCCACCGCCAGCGCATCGGCCGGAACTGACTTCGAAATGGTAGACCCCGCTGCCACGAAAGAGTTTCGCTCGAGCTCGATTGGTGCGATCAGGTTCGAGTTGCAGCCGACGAAGACCCCCTCGGCGATCCTGCTGCGGTGCTTCGCGATGCCGTCATAGTTCACGACGATCGAACCCGCACCGAAGCTGGCGCCTGCGCCGATGTCTGCATCACCGATATACGTCAGGTGGTCGGCCTTCACACCATCGCCGAGCACGCTGTTCTTCACCTCGACGTAGTTCCCGATGCGGACCCCCTTCCCGAGGCGAGTTCCGGGCCGCAGGTGCGCGTTCGGCCCCATCTCGACGTCGTCCGCGATCTCACAGCCGGTCTCGATCATGCAGCCGGGCTTCAGGTGAACTCCGTCACCGATCCGGCTGTCGCCCTGGATCACGCATCCGGGTTCGATCAAGGTGTCGCGGCCCACCACCACGTCGACGTCCACCCAGGTCGCGGTCGGGTCGACGATGCTCACTCCGTCCGCCATCAACTGATCGAGCTTGCGCCGGCGCATCACCGCGGCGGCTTCGGCGAGCTGCGCGCGAGTGTTGATGCCGAACGCCTCGTCGGGGTCATCGAGCTCCAACGCCTCGATCCGTCCGCCCTCGCGGATGCTCAGCTCGACGATGTCCGTCAGGTAGATCTCACCCTGTTCGTTGTCGTCGCCCACTTGCGACAGTGTCTTCCACAGCCACTCCGAGTTCAGCAGATAGACGCCGGTGTTCCGCTCGACGATCGCGAGCTCGTCGGGAGTCGCATCGGGAGCCTCGACGACGCGCGCCACCCCCCCGTCTGCGTCGCGCACGACGATACCCGGAACGTCGACTTCGGCCGTGAGTATCATCAGGTCGGCCCCGGTGTCCCGGCGCCGCTCGACCATCGCGCGCAACGTCCCGGACGAGAGCAGCGGTGTGTCACCGTACAAAATCAACACGTCGCCGCTGAAACCCGCCAACGCGTCGCGTGCAGAGAGCACGGCGTGACCGGTACCGCGCTGCTGCTCCTGCAGGACGAATTCCGCTCGCCCGTCGAAACACTGGCGCACGGCTTCGGCGTCGCGTCCGACCACGACCACGACCCGGTCCGGCTCGAGCGCTTCAGCGGCGGACAGCGGATAGTCGAGCATCGGACGCCCGGCGATGGGGTGCAGAACCTTCGCGGTCCGCGACTTCATCCGGGTGCCCTGGCCCGCGGCCAGGATCAGGATTGCGAGTTTCCGTTCTGCAAAGCTCATTGCCTGTTCTCTCTTCGGCACGTTGGCAGCGTGGTCTGACCCTTGTTTTCCAACCTGTTGGGGCGATGGTTGCCGGAGCAGGAGAAGTTAGTGCGGCGACCGGATGCCCGGAAGACCGCCGTATTGGACACCGCTCGTGGCCTGCAAGACCCCGCAGACGCAATCCCCCGGGGGATAACAACTTCCAGCTTGCCTCCCAGCGGTCACCTCCTTAGATTCAGACGGTGGCGAGGTCCGGTCGGCTGCGACAGCCGGCGCTCCGCGGCCCCACGTCGGTGAGGACACCCTATCCAGATCTTCGGCAATACGCAGGGCCTGAAGGCCCACTATGTTCGGCAGCTCGAACGTCTCGCGCGACGCCGCATCCCCCCGGATCGCGTCGTCAATCAGGAACTTGCCCGGGCGATGACCGAGCTCAGCCGCGACAGTGGCCGGCAGGTCGGCGTACTGGTCGATCGCCGCGGCGCCGTCACCCACGTGATGGTGGGAGACGCCCGGTCGATCGAGCTGCCCGACTGGGGCCGAATGCGCGCCGGAGCCGGGCGGCTGCGTGGCCTGCGGTGCATTCACACCCACCTCGTCGACGAAGGCCTGACACGAGACGACCTGACCGACCTCGTGCTGCTGCGCTTGGACGCGATGGTCTCGCTCGCCGCCACTCTGGAGGGGCTGCCGGGCCTGGCCCACGTCGCAGCGCTGCGCGCGACCCATGGCACCGAGGAACCGATCCAGTACCTCGATCCGCTTCCGCCCGCGCAGCTCGATTTCGACTTCCGCGCTTGGATCCGAGCTCTCGAGGAAGAACTCGCGCGCCAGGATCGCAGCCACGAAGTGACGGACGGCGATCGAGCGCTGTTGGTCTCGGTGACGGGTGGCCGGTGCGCAGCAGACGTCACGATTCAGATCGACGAGTTGAAGGAACTCGCGCGCTCCGCGGGTGTCGAGGTCGTGCTCGAGGTCAGCCAGAATCGGCCGCAGCCCGACCCCAAATTGATGATCGGCTCGGGCAAGCTCCAGGAGCTGAACATCCTGACTTTCCAGTATGACATCGATCTGGTGATCTTCGACCAGAACTTGACGCCGACGCAGGCTCGCAACCTCAGCAATCGGCTCGACCTGCGTGTAATCGATCGCACCCAGCTCATCCTCGACATCTTCGCGCAGCACGCAAGCTCCCGGGACGGCAAGCTCCAGGTCGAGCTCGCACAGCTCCGCTATCGCCTGCCTCGGCTCGCGCAACGCGCGGATGTCTCGCTGTCACGGCTTGCGGGCGGTATTGGAGGACGTGGACCAGGCGAGACCAAGCTCGAGGTCGACCGCCGGCGCACACGCGATCGGGTCCGGCGGCTCGAGAAGGAGCTCGGGAAACTCGAGCGGCAGCGCGAAGCGCGGCGCCGGCGGAGGAATCGGCGCAACGTCCCGGTGCTTTCCATCGTCGGCTACACCAACGCGGGCAAGAGCACTCTGCTGCGCGCACTCACGAAGAGCGATGTCGTCATCGCAGACAAGATGTTCGCGACCCTCGACCCGACCTCGCGCCGGCTGCGCTTTCCACGCGAACGCGAAGTGATCATCACCGACACGGTCGGGTTCATTCGCGACCTGCCGGAAGACCTCGTCACTGCGTTTCGCGCGACACTCGAAGAACTCAGTGATGCCGACCTGCTGTTCCACCTCGTCGACGCCTCGGCGCCCGATGTCGAGCGGCGGATTTCCGCGGTCCACGAGGTGCTCGACAAAATCGGCCGACGGGACATACCCGAGCTGCTGGTGTTCAATCAAATCGACCGACTACCGCCGGACGCAGGCCGGAGTCTCGCGGATCGCTTCGGCGGTGTCGCGATTTCAGCACTCACGGGCGCAGGGCTGCGCGAGCTGCTGATCCGAGCGGAACTGATTCTCTGGAGTGAGGAATCGGCCAACGAGGGCAGGCCACGATCGCCGGCTCTCGCGGTCGAGGGGGGAGCAACGAGATGAACCTACGCGCCAGGATCGTCGGCACGGGGATGTGCGTTCCGGATCGAGTCGTCACGAACGACGACCTCGCGAAGCTGATGGATACGAGCGACGAGTGGATCATGCAGCGCAGTGGTATCCGCGAGCGCCGCTACATCGACCCGGGTACTCAGCCCGCAGACCTCGCACGCAAGGCGACCGAACGCGCACTGGAAGCAGCAAAGCTAGAAACCTCGGACATCGATTGCATCGTGCTTGCTACGTTGTCGTCGCAAGCCGACTTCCCGGGCACCTCCTTCTTCCTCCACGAAGCACTTGGCACATCGGAGATCCCGTGCTTCGACCTGCGCGCGCAGTGCAGTGGCTTCGTGTACTCACTCGCGGTGGCGAACGGTTTCATCCGGTCCGGAATGTACCGGCGCGTCCTCGTCGTCGGCTGCGAAGTCCATTCCACGGGCATCGATCTCTCCGATGAGGGGCGCGACGTCGCCGTGTTGTTCGGCGACGGAGCCGGCGCGGCGATCCTCGAAGCGAACGACGACGAGAACGACCCCGCCGGGCTGATCGAAGTGCGGCTGCACGCGCAGGGCGAGTTCGCACGGAAGCTATGGATCGAAGCGCCCGCCTCGGGCCATACGCCGGTTCGGATCGACCATGCGATGATCGACGAGCGACGACACTTCCCGAAGATGGAGGGACGCTTCGTCTTCAAGCACGCGGTCACGCGCATGCCGCAGGTCCTGATGGAAACGCTTCACGCGGCCAGCCTGAAACTCGAGGACATCGACCTGTTCCTGTTCCACCAGGCCAACCTGCGGATCAACGAGTACGTCGCCAAGGAGCTCGAGATCCCCGAGGAGAAGCAGATCAACAACATCGAGAAGTACGGCAATTGCTCGGCGGCCTCGATCCCGATGCTGCTCGACGAGGCGATCCGAGCGGGGCGGCTTGCGCCCGGTCAGCTGTTCTCGATGACGACGTTCGGCTCCGGATTCTCCTGGTCGAGTGCGGTGGCACGCCTCTGAGCTCATGCCGCAGTGCGTTGTCGTGTTGTTTTTAACGCACTGAGTCATTACGCAACAGTTGGATTTATAACATATTTT
This sequence comes from Deltaproteobacteria bacterium, assembly GCA_019310425.1. Lineage (GTDB taxonomy): Bacteria > Myxococcota_A > UBA9160 > UBA9160 > SMWR01 > JAFDEI01. Next base: position 8,890 of record JAFDEI010000010.1, read on the forward strand.
CTTGATTCTACAGGATATTGACGCGATAACGCACTGTGTTATCTTGCGGCTGTCCAGGCACAGGGCGATCCCGCCCGAAGCCCACGCGGGACCGTCCGCGGAGGGGGGAGAGACAGTCATGGCACAGCAAGCCACTATCGTTCAGGAAAGCGTCGATCGCGTTCGCGAGGCCATGTCCTCGCTCGAAAGTGATTTCGAGAAAGTTCAGAAGCGGGCCGAGAAGAAGTTCAAGGCCCAGCGCAAGAGCCTCGAGAAGCGAACCGAGAAGCAGGTTGATCGGCTGCGCAAGGAGTTCAACAAGAACCCGTACGTCAAACGCGCTCAGAGCGCCGTCGACGATGTGACCACGCAAATCGAGAAGAACGTCGACAGCCTCCTCGAGACGCTGAATGTCGCTTCTCAGAGCGACCTGCGCCGCGTCAACAGCAAGCTGAGCAAGATCAACAAGAAGCTGCGTGAACTCGAGAAGTCGAGCACCGCGCCCTAGGACGTGAACGCCAGCTGACCGGTCGCGGGTTCGGCCGCAGTGGCCGGCTCTTCCGGATGCAGGCGGGGGGCTTGCTCTGGAGGGGTCACGGCCCGCGCGGTCAGCTGACCAGTGAGGCCCGGTGGCGTCCAACCCACCGGGCCTTCCATCACGAGCGCCTACGCGCGAGTTCCACAGCCTGTGCGGCATTGCCGTCGGCTGACTCCAACAGGTAGGCCGCGGTCGCCGCATCGACCCCCGCGAGTTCCATCACGATACGAGCGCCACGCTCCCGCAGCTTCTCCGAAGCCGGAATCATGTTCGTCATCAGATTCCCCTCGACGCGGCCGAGGCGCACCATCACGCTCGTCGACAGCAGATGCAGCACCATTTTCTGAGCGAGTCCACCCTTCATCCGGGTCGAGCCCGCGATCACCTCGGGACCAACAACCGGCGCGATGGCAATTTCGGCAGCCGCCGCGAGCGACGACTCAGGATTACAGGTGAGCGCAAGCCGGCGCGCCCCCACTTCGTGCGCGATATCGAAACTCCCGAGTGCAAATGGGGTCTCGCCACTCGCCGAGATCGCGAGCACGACATCACCTGGGCCGAGCTCACGCTCGCGAAGCTCCCCGTGCGCGGCTTCAGCGTCATCCTCGGCACCCTCTACCGCCCGCAGCAGCGCGCGTTCACCGCCCGCGATCACGGCCTGGACGCGATCGGCGGGTAGCCCGAAGGTCGGCGGAATTTCGGCCGCGTCGAGCGCGCCCATCCGCCCACTCGTCCCGGCACCGACGTTGAACCAGCGGCCGCCACCCTCGAGCGCGCAGATCAAGATCTCGACCGCGCGCTCGATGCTCGGCAGCACTGCGCCCACGGCTTCGAGCGCGTGTCGGTCTTCCGCGTGGACGGCTTCTAGAATCTCCTTCACACGAAAACTCGAGAGTTCACGGGTCGATTCCAGTACGGCCTCGGTCGCTGCAAACTTGCCCATGCAGACCCTTCGGCCGACGGCGGCCGCGAGTGAATACCGACGACAGCCCCTAGAATGGGCAGATGAGCTACGGCACATCGCAGAAGACGCTGGAACAGCTCGAATGGCCAGACGTTATTTCACGTCTGGTCGCGCACGCCGAAACTCCCGACGGCCGCGAGCAGATCGCGACCGGATCCCGGGGATCCGCCACTGTGGCGGCATCGCGCGGCGACGCGCTCGCCGTTGCGCGCGGCCGCCTCGCCGAAACCGGCGAAGCCCGCAGCGTGCTCATCGCCGCAGGACGCCCGCCGCTCGCCGGCATGCGGAACCTGCGCGAACCACTCGCGCGCGTGCGCAAGGACGGCGCGCTCTCGCCGCGCGAACTCCAAGAGATCGGCGAGACCCTCGACGCACTGCACGCGACCCACCGTTTCCTCTCGCGGCGCAGCAGTGATGCACCGCGACTCTCCGAGCGCGCACAGGAGATTGCGGACCTCAGCGACCTCGCCGACGCGATCTCGCGCTGTATCGATGCAGCCGGAGAGATCTCCGACGCAGCATCGACGACGCTCGCCGACGCTCGCCGCGAGTCCCGCCGACTCTCCACAGATATCCAGGAGCGCGCCGAGCAGTTCCTGCGCGATGCCGACACCGTCTCGCGGCTCACCGACAAGTATTACACGGTCCGCAACGACCGCTTCGTGCTGCCGGTGCGCGCCGACGCGCGCGGCAGCGTTCGCGGCATCGTCCACGACGCATCGAGCTCGGGGAACACGCTCTTCATCGAGCCCGATGCTCTCGTCGATCTGAACAACCGACACAAGCGCGCCAAGATCGAAATCGATCGCGAAATCCGTCGGATCCTGCGCGACCTGAGCCGGCGTGCCGCTGAGGAATCCGACAGGATCGAGGCCGGTGTTCTCGCGGCTGCGCACATCGACGCGGCGTTCGCCCGAGCGCGCTACGCCGACGAACTCGAGGCGGTCGCGCCGGAAGTCAGGCGAGAAGGCGTGCTGCGGCTGCCACAGCTACGCCACCCGCTCATCGACCCGAGCGAAGTCGTGCCCAACGACGTCTCGCTCGGAGAGACTTTCACCACGCTGGTGATCTCGGGGCCGAACGCGGGCGGGAAGACGGTTTCGATGAAGGCAGCCGCCCTCGCGGCATTGTTCGTCGCGGAAGGTCTGTTCGTTCCCGCCGGCGAAGGCGCACGGGTCGATCTCTTCGACGAGGTCATCGCCGACATCGGCGATGAGCAGGACATCCGCGAGCATCTGTCGACCTTCTCGGCCCACATGACGAATCTGGCACAGATCGTCGACCGCGCGACGCCCCAGACGTTGGTCGTGCTGGATGAGGTCGGCGTCGGTACCGACCCGGGCGAGGGAGCGGCGCTCGCTCAGGCCGTGCTCGAGGTGCTCGCGGACGCGGGCGCCCGGACGATCGCGACCACTCACTACAACCTGCTGAAGGAACTCGCCGAAGTCGACGACCGATTCGCGAACGCGAGTGTCGAATTCGACCCCGAGACCCTCGAGCCCACCTACCGCCTGAAGACGGGATTCCCCGGCGCGTCGTCCGCCACCACGGTCGCAGCGCGAATGGGCATGCGAGACGACGTGCTCGAGCGCGCCAACCAGATCCTCGAACGCGAGGACCGCCAGCTCGACCGGATCCTGAGCGAACTCAGCGCGAGCCGCACCGCGCTCGAACGCGAGCAGCTCGAAATCGCGCAGGTCCGCGAGGAAACCGAGAGCGTTCGAGTGGAGCACCAGGTGCGACTCGAGAGGCTGCGAGATCGCCGGGACGTGTTGTACCGGAAGATGCGGGACGACCTCGACCGGATCTTCGGCGAGGCGCACGCGCAGGTGGCCTCTGTAATTCGCGAGCTGCAACGAGGCGGTACCGCCCAGAAAGCAGCACGTGCGCGCGAAAGCCTGCTTGCACTCGAGAAGCGTACGCACGATCGAGAGCAGGCGGCCGGAGTCGTCGCAACCTCGGAAGCCGAACGCGACCCGATCGACTGGCGACGGATGCATGCGGGGGATCCAGTCGAAGTCGTGGGAGCGGGGCACGGCCTGCTCGACGCCCTGCCGGATCGGCGTGGCCGGGTCGCGGTCCGTATCGGCGGCGCGCGCCTGCTGGTCGCGCGCGAACGCATCTGCGCGCTACCCAGGGAAGCGACCACCAAGACGCCACCGCGAATTGCGGTGATCCCGGCCGAGTCAGACGCCTCGTTGGGGTCGGACACCGTTTCCGGAGACGCGAGCCGCTGTGACCTGCGCGGCCTGCGGGTCGACGAAGCCGAGGACCGGCTGCTCGAAGCGCTCGACCGTGCAGCGGGCGCAAACAGGGAGACCCTGACCGTCGTTCATGGCGTCGGTAGCGGCGCACTCCGAGACGCCGTGCGCCGCTTCCTCTCGAACTCGCCCTACGTAGCCGGGTTCGCCGCTGCCGAGCAGTCCGAAGGCGGCGAAGGCGTGACGGTCGCGACGCTGGGCTGAGACCAGCGTTCAGAAGCCCTGCAGTTCTGCAAATCGGTCGCGATGATAGTGGGCATCGCCGAGGAACAACTCTGCCGTGCGTGCGCGCTTGAGGAAGAAACCAATCTCTTCCTCGTCGGTCATTCCGATACCGCCGTGCATCTGGATCGCCTCACAGCTCACGAGTGCTGCAGTATCCGACAGGCGCGCCTTGGCGGTGCAGACGAGCGTCGGCAACTCCTCGCGCTCCTCGTCGATCGCCGACAACACCTCCGCCACGATCGAACGCGACAGCTCGAGCTCACAGAACATCAGCGCTGCTCGGTGCTTGAGTGCCTGGAAGGTGCCGATCCGGGTACCGAATTGCTCGCGGGTCTTCAGGTACTCGACCGTTCGCTCGAACGCTTCGCTCGCGCTGCCGAGCATCTCCGCACACACCGCCGCCGTCGCACGATCGAAGACCGGGTCGAGAATCGCCGCACCGTCGTCGATGGCTCCCAGCAGACTCCCGCCCGGGACCTCGACCCCAGACAGCACCACGCGCGCGCTGTTGCGGCCGTCGACCATCGAGGTGCGCGTAACCTCGACCCCTTCGGCGGCGGGGTCGACGAGGAACAACGACAAGCCGCCTCGCTCGAACTCGGCACCGGAGGTGCGCGCGACCACGATCAGGCGACCGGCCATGTGGCCGTTCAACACGAATTGCTTCGAGCCGCTGATGCGATAGCCCCCGTCCGTCGGAGTCGCGCTGGTGGTAACGCGATACGGATGGAAACGCCCACTCTCCTGGAAAGCCAACGCGAGCCCCTGGTCGCCACTGCAGACCAGCGGCAGCAACTCGCGCTTCTGTTCCTCGCTACCGCCGAGCGCAACGGCCTCGGCAGCGAGCACGACCGAGGCCAACAGCGGCTCCGGCGTGAGCGTTCGCCCGCACTCCTCGAGGATCACTCCGAGTTCCGCGTAGCCGAGACCGCTTCCGCCGTACTCCTCGGGCAGTGTGATACCGGTCCAACCGAGCTCGCTCATCTGCTTCCAGATTTCGGGCGAGTATCCGACTGGGTCCTTCGAATCGCGCAGCGCGCGCAGGTGCTTCACGGGCGTGTTCTCCGTGACGAACTCCCGCGCGGTCTTGCGCAGCATCTCCTGTTCTTCGGTCGGCACAAGCGGCATCGGCTTCCTCGTTTCCCGGCTTCCCGGGGTGCGCTCAGTCGGGCAGGCCCAGCACGCGCTTCGCGATCACGTTGAGCTGGATCTCGGACGTCCCGCCCTCGATCGAGTTTCCCTTCGAGCGCAGCCAGGCGCGCGTCTGGTCCAACTCGGCCCGTGAGAAGCCTTCGCCTTCCCAACCCAACGACCGGTTCCCCATGATCGACACCATCAGCTCCTGGCGCCGCTTGTTCGACTCGCTCGCGAAGTACTTCGCCATCGACACGCTATGACCAGGCCCCTGCCCCGCCTTCGCGGCCTCACCGCTGCGCTTCATCGTGAGCCCGAAGCAGATGCCGTCCATCTCGAGCTGCACGATCTCGTCGCGCAGATGGGAATCGGCGAGCCGCCCGTGCTCGTCCCGACCGAGATACGGCTCGGCCGCATCGGCCATGCCGCGGAACGCCGGTACCCGCCGCTTTCCGCCCTTCGCGCGCTTCGACCCACTCGCACCACCGCCCATCATTCCGGACAAGCCGCTGCGCTCGTGTTGCAGCAGTCGCTTCGCGATCGTCCAGCCACCGTTCTTGTCGCCAACCAGGTTCTCCGCCTTCGCGCGCACGTCGTCGAAGAACACCTGGCAGAAGTCGGAGGCACCGCTGATCAGCTGGATCGGGCTCACGCTCACACCCGGGCTCTTCATGTCGAACAGGATGAAGCTGATGCCATCGTGCTTGGCGGCATCGAAGTCGGTGCGCACGAGGCAGAAGATCCAGTCGGCCAGATGTGCGCTCGTGGTCCATATCTTCTGACCGTTGATCACGTATTCGTCACCGTCGAGTTCGGCGCGGACCTGGAGCCCGGCCAGGTCCGAGCCGGCACCGGGCTCGCTGTAGCCCTGGCACCAGTTCACGCGCCCGTGGACGATGTCGGGCAAGAAGCGGCGCTTCTGGTCATCGTTGCCGAACTCGAGCAGCACCGGCCCGAGCAGGTACATGCCGAAGCCCCCCACCGGCGGAACACAACCGAGGCGCGCCATCTCCTGCGCGAGCACCCGGGACTCCTCGTTCGACAAACCGCCGCCCGCGTATTCCCGCGGCCAGCTCGGGGCCGACCAGCCCTTGTCGCAGATCAGCTTCTTCCAGCGCTCGACCTCTTCGTCGAGTTCCTTCGTACCCCACGCCGGCGCGACCTCACCATCGCGCAACCGCCGCCGCGAGGGTGGGCAGTTCGCCTCCAACCAAGCGCGAGTTTCCCGGCGAAAACCTTCGAGATCACTCATTTCCGGCTCCTGGCACTGGTATCCGCCATTGCCTCGCAAGTGCGGAACAGAGGCGCAACAGCGCCCGAGAGCCGATATTGACACTTCGGCATCCGCTGTCCATGTCGATTCCGGCAGATGTGGTGCACCTCACCGGTGCATCAGGCCGGTGAGGAGAGATCTTCGGCCACCGCAGCAGCGACGCGGTGCGCAGACGCGACAGCGCCCTCGAGCGACGGATCCATCAGGTAGTCGCCGGCGAAATAGAGCCGACGGCCTTCACCACGCAGTTCACGCTGAACACGTTCGAAGCTCGCGATTGCGCGATACCGCCCGACATCGAATCCCGGCAGCGCACGTGCGACACAATGGAGTTTCGTGAACATCACTGCAGATTCCGCACCCGGGTGAATCCGGGCGAATGCAGCCAGGAGTTCCTTTACGAGCGTCTCCTCGGGCGCGTCGAATGTCGCCGCGCTGAACGCCCCGGTCGCGCGCAGCAGGGCGAGCCCGCGACCGTCCGGTACCCGACCGCCCGTCACACCCGGCTCGAGCAGCACCGACTCGAGCGGCGAGCCCTCGCCGTGCGGCAGCTGAATGTGCTGTGGGTGCGGGTGGAAGGGCCGGCGAAGGCCGACCGCGAGGCTGATCGCGGGGCGGTAACGCACATCCGCGAGGCTCTCACGCTCGGCGGTGACGAGAGACGGTGCCGCAATGCGCATGGCTTCGGGCGCCGACGTCGCGACAACCACCGCGTCGGGCGAGAATGACTGTGAGCGGGTTCCGCCCTTCACGTCGAACGTGATCCGTCCGGCGGCCCCACATTCGATGCGCTCGATTTCGGCCCGGTAGGTGACGGCCAGTCCACTCGCCGCCTTTTCCGAAAGCTCGCCGAGCCCGGAGCGCAACAGGCCCGATCGCGCGCTGCCGTGAGATCGAAAGCGCCGCAGGAACAGCACGCGACTGAGGTCATCGGCGCGACCGAGGCTCGTCTCCGTGACACGCGGTGCCAGCCAGTGCGACAGCACGCTGCTCCCGAAGTACAGGCGCCCAAAATCTCCCAGACTGCGGTCGTCGAGCGATGCACCGCGCTCGGGCGCGTCATAGGCGAGGCGATCCCCGTAGCGCGCGATCAAGCGAGGAAGACGAATCAGCCGAAGCGCCTGGAGTGGGCGGATACCGGGTGTCCGTGCGATGTCGATCAGCCCGTCGGATTCGACCGTGGCGAGCTTCTCGCCGACGGCGAGCTTCGTCAGCACAGGCCGAAGCGGCAACATCTCGTCGCTCAGTCCAACCGCGTCGATCCAGGCGAGCAGCCGGCGATCACCGTCGGATACCAGCGGCCCGACAGCCTCCAGCGTGAACCCCTCGACCTTCTCGCTGCGCGCACGACCCCCCGGGTGTGCCTCGCGCTCGAACACCGCGACGTCGAATCCACGCCTGGTCAGCTCGCAGGCGGTTGCGAGTCCGGCGAGTCCGGCGCCGACCACGGCTATGGCGGGACGGGGTTTCGTCATAGCGGCTTCGGAGTCTCCGTGGAGGGGAGGAGTCGATCGGGCGGCCGGGCGGCCGACCCGCGCTGGAGAGTATCAGAACCGGGCCACACCGGCGTCGGCCGGCGGAGCGGTTGATCCGGCTGCAAATGTCCTACACGCTCGGGGTTCCGCTGCCTCGGGGAACCGTATGCAATCGAACGGCCCGTCGTCGCTCGCAACCCGCATAGCCAAGCGAGATCTGCTCGTGCTCGACGGCGCGACCGGAACCGAGCTCGAGCGCCGCGGCGCTGCAATCGAACTGCCGCTGTGGTCGGCTCGAGCACTCATCGAGGCGCCCGAACTCGTGGCCGCGATTCACCGCGATTACGTAGAAGCGGGTGCAGACGTCATCACCGCCAACAGCTTTCGCAGCCAGCGACGGACCCTCGAGCGCGGCGGAGTCGGAGAACGCGCCGAAGAACTCACCCGGTCCGCGGTCGAGATCGCGCGTCGCGCTGCACGTGAAGGCGCACCCAACCGCGAGATATTCGTGGTCGGTTCCGCGCCGCCTCTCGAAGACTGCTTCCGTCCAGACCTGGTTCCGGCTGACCACGAACTCGCACGCGAACACGCGGAACACGCCGAACACCTCGCCGCTGCCGGAGTCGACGGCATCCTGATCGAGACGATGAACAGCGGACGCGAGGCACTCGCGGCGTTGCGGGCGGCCCGCGCGACCGGGCTACCGAGTCTGGTGAGCTTCGTCTGCTGGGACGGCACGCGCCTGCTGTCCGATGAATCGTTGCATTCCGCGCTCGCCCGAATCGAGGCGGCCCGGCCCGACGCCGTGTTGGTCAACTGCCTGCCCGCGTCGAACGTCGCAGCCTGCCTCGCGATTCTGCGCGACACGAAGCGACCGTTCGGCCTCTACCCGAATCTAGGAACACCGACGGACTCTGGCGGCCACAGCGAGGCGCTCGAGCCGTCCGAACTCGCAGAGCATGTCTCGATCTGGCGCGACACCGGTGCGAGCCTCTTCGGCGGGTGTTGTGGGACGACGCCCGCCCACACGCTCGCCATTGCGCAACGATTGCGCAACTGACCGGAAGGCTCGCGCGCGATTCGTCCTTCGCGACACAAATTGTGTCGGTCGATCGTCGACGGTTGCCGACCGGTTGCCGGTGCTTTGAATTTTCGTGATAAAGAACACAGTTCACCCGGGGACTTACGAGAATCCATCAGAATCAGCATGGCTGGCACGCGGCTTGCTATTACCCAGGGCTGTCAGAGCAACCGCTTAGCATTGCGCCCGGGCCAGCAACCCCTCCCCTCGCGAGAAATCGCGGGGTGCAGGCCCGGGCGCATTCCTTGTTGCTCGCTCGTGAACCCGCGCTGCCGTCGGGCCCGAGCGAGTGGTGAGTCGTCGTAGCGAAGGTACGCGGTTCAGCCGCGTCGGTTTCGCGGTTCGTCGACCCAGAATCCGACGACGACCAGTGCCACCGCCTGGAACGCGAGTGCGATCGCGAAGATCGTGTTGAACGAAACGAAGAACGTGAGCACTCCGCCGATCAATGCGCCGACCGCCGCGACGAGGTCCGACGCCGAGTTCGCCACGGCGATCCGCATCGGCAGATTGCGCCGCGACCCGTACTCGAGCACGAGATTCTGCGCGGACATCTGGAACCCCCCGAGTCCGGCACCGAGCGCCGCGAAGACGAAGATCAGTCCGACGGCGCCGTTGGTGCTCATCAGCGCGACCACCGCGAGCATCCAGGTCACCAGGGCGGCCAGGAACACGAAGCGGAAGCCACGGCGGTCGGCGACCACACCCCCGAGCAACGGGCCAAGGCTCTGAAACAGAATGAATGCACCACTGATGGCGCCGAGTTCGGCGCCGCCGATGTCGACCCGTCCCCGTGCGTCGAGGACGTAGAACGGCACCGCCATACGGCCGATCGTCGCCATCGCCCGAGCGATGAAATATCGCGTGAAGCCACGATCCGAACGCAACAACGCCGGCAATTGACGTAGCCGCTCGCGAACCCGCGCGGGCTCGCGAACCTGCGGCGACGCTGGCTCACGCACGAACAGCAGCGTCGCGAGTCCGACGGAGGTCAGCACGAATGCGAACAGGAAGGTCGCCGCATAACCGTTCCCGAGCGCGTTTCCCGCGATCAACATCGGACCCGCATACACGGCAGCGGCAGACGCGGTGATTCCCGCCAGCGCATTGCGCAGCCCCATCAGCGTGCCACGACGCTCGACGGGGATCACCTTCGAGACGAGCGTGTGAAACACGACCCCCTGAATCCCGAGAAAGAAGCCGAACAACGACAGGAAGAACCAGGCACAGAGGAGGGGCCAGGGATCGGGCAGCAGCAGCCCGGCGAGCGCGAGTGCAAGAATCTGAAGGCGCATGGCCGCGCCGATCGCGAAGCCGACCGGCAGCACCTTGCGCCGATGTTCGATCAGGGTCGCGCCGAGAATCGGCGACAGGAACATCCCGAAGTACTGCAACCCTCGAGCGATTCCCGCGGCGGCATCGAAGCCCGCGAGGTTCGCGATGTAGAGCGGGACGAAGGTCGGTGCGTTGATGAGGCGCATGCCCGTCTGCCCGAGGAGACCGTGAGCGAGATGCGCGGCGAAGTTGCGCGGCAGGTTCGCGCGCACGGCGACGGCAAAGGCCGCCTCGTCGTCGCGGTCAGGAGCCTCCACGCGAGCTCCCGCCGTATTCCCCGGTTGGCGACTCCCTCAGCACACCGCGTGCGATTCCAGCCAGGTAGACCGAACCGGTCGCACACAGCAGGTCATCGGCGGCGAGCTCCGCGCGTGCAGCTCGCACCGCCTGCTGCGGATCGGGCACGATCCGCAGCTCGAGGTCCGAATCCGCCTCCCGCACGGCGGCCCCGAGCGCTTCCGGCGCGAGCGAGCGCACCGGATCCGCGCGAGTCACGGTCACGATGTCGGCGCCCGGAAGCAGTGCCGCGAGAATCGAATCCGTGTCCTTGCCGGCGGAGATCGAAAGCACCAGGTGGCAGCGGCGCCGTGGCAGCTTTGCCAGCACGGCGGCAAGCGCGCTCGCCGATACCGCGGTATGGGCCGAATCGACGATCAATGTCGGCGCCTGTCCGAGCACTTCGACCCGCCCCGGTAGCCGCGCAGACGCGAGTCCGCTGCGCGCCACGGCCGACAGCCCGCCGTCCGCCCCGATTCCGGCGCGGCGCGCGCATGCGAGCGCCATCGCGGCGTTCGCGGCCTGGTGCGAACCCAACACCGGCAGCTCCACCTCGAACTCGATCGGGCCATCGCGCAGCACGAGCGACATCCCGCCCGGTCCGGTACCTCGGATTTCAGCCACGAAGTCGTCACCGAGCCACGCGATCGTCGTACCAACCGCTTGCGCGCGGCGCTCCAGCACCAGGCGCGCGGCTGCGGGCAGCTGCCCCGCTACGGCCGGCACACCGGGTTTCAGGATTCCCGCCTTCTCGCGCGCGATCTCGCGGATGTCGTGCCCCAGCTTGTCGGTGTGCTCGAGCTCGATGCTCGTCACACACGTCACGGCTGGAGTCACGATGTTGGTGGAATCGAGGCGGCCACCGAGGCCGACCTCGAGCACCGCTCGGTCGACACCCGCCTCGGCGAAGAGCAACAGCGCGGCCGTGGTCGTCGCGTCGAAGAAGGTCGGCGCCGACGCGCGGTCTTCGGCCCGCATCGCATCGACGTGCGGTTTCAGGCGCGCGACCGCAGTCGCCAGATGCTCGCCCGCGACTTCGCGACCGCCGATCCGGAAACGCTCGGTCCAACGTTCGAGGTGTGGAGAAGTGTAGGTACCGACTCTTTCGCCGGCCGCGAGCGCAACGGCCTCGACGAACAGCGCGGTCGAACCCTTGCCCTTCGAGCCCGCGATATGGATCACGGGGAGACCGACGTGCGGGTCGCCGAGCCGCGCGAGGAGGTTGCGGATCGGTTCGAGACCGAGCCGCTCGTAAGGCAGGCCGGGCTGCCTCTCGACGTCGATCAGTCCTTCGAGGTAGGCCGCGGCCTCTTCGACAGTTTTGATCGCTCGACTCCTCGTTGCGCGTTGCATGCTGCTGGAAATGAAAGAGGCGACCCGGGGGCCGCCTCGATCGAGATCCAGACCCTGGTTGGGGTCATTGAACCATGTAACGCTTCCACTGGCGGTATTCCTTCACCGCGGTGCTGGTGGAGGCTACCGACGGGAAGTAGAACTTGACCGCATGGCCGCACTTGCCACAGATCTTGTAACAGAACTTGAAGCCCTCGACTTCGCGTGTCGCGCCTACCATCGCCCGGTTCTCTTCATTGCAGCAGGCAGAAGGGCGCGACGGCGAAACGATCTTCTTCGGATAATCGTTCCGCGGCTTCTCGTCATCCACATAATGGATGATGTTCTTGATGATCCGGCTCGCTCGAGCGTCCGAGTTCTGCTTCCTGATGTTGCTTCCGATTCGTCTCAACTGGCTGACCTCGCAGCGGTTGCCCCTGCAACGTACCCGGACTCATGCCTCAGGTCGTGAAGGAGGAGGGTGTAGTCTTCGTATTCCGTGCAACAGGGCGCGCCATCCGCGTAGCGGAAGACGCGATCATCTTCTTCGGGGCCGAATTGCAGCAACGTCGAGCTGCGCGTTCCGTATCCGTTGGCGTGCACACAGATATCATCCAGCGCGTTGCCGTTATCGGTGTGTGTGCGGCAAATTTCCGCGAGCGCATCCAACGGCCGGTCGCAGTCCTCCTCGGCGATACGATGGACGGCGCGGTCGACTGCGGCGAGCTTCGGCGGACGCGAAGCCTCGGGGTCGACGTTCCCGATCACGTGGGCACCCGGCCCCAGGTCGATCCGCCGCGGCGCCTCGTCGTAGGTGAACAGAAAGCAGCTCTCCGAATCGGCCACAAAGAGATTGAAGGGACTGTATGCGCCGGGCCGCAGACTCTCGATCTCGAGTTTCTCCACCGCTTCGTCGGCTCGCGGCCAGCGAAGCGCGTCCATTACCAACAACCCGCGTGACCTGCGCCGTTCATCGGGCTCCGTGCACGGTCGGTTCGTCACCGCCGCGAAGACGCCGGACCCGTTCAACCCCAGCCAGGTTCCACCAGCCCTCAGATCTCTCGGTGCGGCGATCACCCCGTGCGGCGTGTTTCGCAGCGCGGGCCCTTCGCTCGGACGATCCAGGTACTCGTCCCGATTGGCAGCGATCACCAGCGGCGCCCCCGATATTTGGCGGTGGAGGGCAATCAGCGTGCACAAAGTCCGATTCCCGGTGCGGCTCACGACCGCGCCGAGGACCGAGGGCTGCTTGATCGGGCGGGGGTAAGCAACGAAGGAACGCTAAGTGTACCTAATAGAAGGCTTTTCGCCACCCCACCGGTGCAGGCCCCAAATCGAACGCACTTCTGGAGTTCTAGGCCCACCGGGCCTCGCGCGTTCTCCAGCGATCGCCGCCGGCTGCTAGCTACCGACCAGGCGGAGGCCCTCGGCGTCATCGAGACCCGGTGTCTTCTCGTGCTCCTCGCCCCAGCCGTGGGCGACTCGCGCACGCTCCGCTCTTCGACGCGCCGCGTCGCGGTCGAGCTCGAGCCCGTAACGCTCGAAGACGCTCGAGAGCTCGTCGTAGTTCTGCTCGAGGGTCTTGCGAACGGATTCGAAGCCGTGTTGCACCGCCTCGTTGCGTTTCCAGAACGCCATCGGGTTGAGGGCGAAGAACTTCGCGTCCTGCTCCCTGGGCTCGAGCAACACGATATCGCCCCGGAAGCGGCTGTCGGCGATGTAGCGCTGCAGGCCGAGCTTCAATCGCGAGTGGAGCATCGTGCGAAAGACCTGATTCGCGATCACCTTCATCCCGCGATCGCTCAGGTAACGGCCCTCCGAGAAGACCGGCGGTTCGCCGTCGACGGGATCGACCCGGTTCAGGAAGGGCCGGAACGGGTTGTAACAGATGATCAGGTCGGCACCCTTTTCGATCGCGATGTCGATGTTCGCGGTGTGGCGCACGCCGCCGTCGACATAGTCGACACCGTTCATCCGCGCGGGCTTGTAGAAGAGCGGCACCGCGGACGAAGCCTGGACCGCCTGCGAGATCGTGATGTCGGAAATCTCGTCGGCACCGAAGATCGCACGCTCAGCGGTATCGAGGTCACACGCGGTGATATAGAGACTGCGGCCGGTCTTGCGCTCGAATGCCTGGAAATCATTCGGTACCCGGATCCGCTCGAGGCTGCGGCGCAGCCAGCGTTCGATCGAGACGTTGTCGAAGATCCCGGTCGGAAAGTGGTCGGTGATTGCAGGCATCGAACGCTTGGGAGCGACGTGCTCGATGACACGCATCATGGTGGCTTCGAAATTCGTATAGGTCGGCGACTTGGCGAACTTACGAGCCGCACTTCCCGCGGCATCGGGGAGCCCCGGCAGGCTACGTATGAAGTCGACGCCGAGGCTCGGTACGAACCCGACGAGGTCGGCGATCAGCCTCGCCGGGCGTGACGCGAACTCGCTCAGGTTCGGTTTGTAGAAATCGATCGGACGCAGCTGATCGATCTGCGTGCTCGTCCCATCGAGTACGCGCAGCATCTCGTCCGGCGTGATACCGCTCGCGAGCGAGGCGCCGAGGATCGACCCCGCCGAGATGCCGACGTAGAGATCGAGGTCGGTGACCTTGCGGTCGCCCAGGTAGTCGTTCAGCGCCTTCAGTCCGCCGACCTTGAAGGCACCGCCGGAAACCGCTCCACCCGCGAGCACCAGCGCAATTTTCGGATCCTGCTTGCGGCGGGTGCCGTCGCTCTTTCGAATCAATGTCAGGCCCACGAATCCTCCCTGAAACCCGTCGGGGGTTCAGCTCATATGATCGACCGTCGGACTGGGGGGATTAGGGGGGCTGGCCGGCTTTCGGCAACGGCCAGGCGGAACGACGATGCAGTCTGTAATGATATCGCCACACCGGGCTCCCGTCGATAAGCGTAGTGATTTGAACACGATCACCTCTTTATGATATTTTTTTGGGTCCTTGCTTGCTTCCGACGTAGGGGCGCCCATGCGCCGTCAATCAACAGCCTTCCGTGCCGCGGTGCTCCTCGTGGGTACTTTCATGGCATTCGGCTGCGCGACCGCTACCCCCCAGGGAGGAGGGCCGGGCGGCCAGGCTTCTACCGATCCGAATGCACCTGCCAAGCCCGTGATCACCGTGGGGCGTCGCGCCCAGAGCGCCGTCGAAGGCCTGCTGCTCGGTGCAGTGATTGGCGCCCAGGCCGGGCCGATCGGAGCGGCGGTCGGCGCTGGAACCTTCCTGATCTACGGCGCGCTGACGGGTCATTCGCCGATGCGCGGCGGCGGACGAGGCGGAGGCGGCGGTGGGGGATACGGCTCGATCGGCTCCGAAGAGGCCCGCGAAGCCGCGCTCGAAGAGCAGATCGCTCAGGAGGCCGCACGCGGCAACGTGCTCGAGGATGAGATCGAAGCGGAACTTCGGCGCCAGGAAGAACTACTCCATCAGATCGATGACGAGGAGCCGCCGCCACCCCCGAAAGCGATGAAGGCACCGGGCCAGAAGGCGCCGCCTGCAGGATCCGCACCGTCCGCCAGCCCCCCACCTGACGACGAGACGGATCTCGCCGAGCGTGCCGACCCGCGCAGCGCCCCGCCCGCGCCGAAGGATCGCCAGCTGCCGCTCGCGATCTTCGAGAAGGAAAGCGTCACCATCCAGAAGGGCGAATGGGGCGACAACAAGAAGATGACGGTCACCCGGCGACGTCTCGACGCCGACAACGACGGCAAGCCCGAACAGATCCGCTACTACGACGCATCGGGTGAACTCATCCGCAAGGAGCAGGACCAGGACTACGACGGCAAGATCGACAGCTGGAACACCTACGAGAGAGGGTCGATCAGCGAGCGCGTGATGGACACCAACGACGACGGCCAGCTCGACGCGTGGGAGAAATACGAGAGCGGCAGGATGGTCTCGCGCCAAGTCGATCGCGACTACGACGGCGTGCGTGACGCGTTCTACAGCTACCGGGCCGGCTCACTCGTCGAAGAAAAGCACGACGCCAACAACGATGGCAAGACCGACCTGAGCGTCACTTACCGGAACCGCGAGCGCCTGCGCACCGAGGAAGACCGCAACAAGAACGGCCAGATCGACATGTGGGTCAGCTACCGCGTGGTCGACGGGGTCGAGATGATCGCGCGAATCGAAAAAGACGAAACCGGCGACGGCAAGCCGAACGTCTTCGAAACCTACAAGCCTGCCAGCGGCAAGCCCGTGCTCGCCAAGCGCGAAGAGGACAAGAACGGCAACGGCGCCATCGACGTAACGTCGATCTACAAAAACGGCAAGCTGATCCGCCGCGAAATTGCCGATCCCAACATGGTTCCCCTGTAGGAGCACCTGCAACGCGCGAAGCGCGTTGCACGCGACGTAACGTCGATCTACAAAAACGGCAAGCTGATCCGCCGCGAAATTGCCGATCCCAACATGGTTCCCCTGTAGGACGGATTATTCCGCGTCCTCGGGTTCGCCCATTTCGAACTCGAGCACCTTGCGCTGCTGCTCGCGGAATCGCTGGATACGATCGCGCTCGATCAACAACATCAGCTGCTTGTTGCGCTCGCGGATGCGATCGAGTTCTAGCGAGAGTTCGCGCGAAGTGAGGCCCGCGGTCTCGAAGGTAAGATCGAATTCCACGCTACCGCTCGCACCGTTGGTGGAGAGAGCCGTCACTCGTACGCGATTCCTTCCTTCGGTCACCGGAACGAAGCCCGAGAAGCTCCCGTCCGGCGAGAGGTCGACGTCATAGGAAACCTCGCGCGTAGTCAGGTTGGTGAAGATCACGTCCTCGACGTTCGCAAACGTCACGCCCTGCAGGAACGTGATGATGTCACCCGGATTCTGGACCGGCATGAAGGTGCCCAGACTGATGCGGGCGATCTCGGTGGCCGCGATCGGATTCGTGAGCGCGTTGGGGCCGAGCGCATAGGAGTTGACCGTAATGCCGGCCTTGTGGGCGAGACGCGCCGCATTGAGCGCCGCCTCGGTGTCACCCGGATCGGAGGCCGACCCCGAACCGATCGGAAAGGTCGGCAGCCCGTCGGTCAGGAACAGTACGACCTTCTTGGCACCGTCGCGCGGTGTGCTCCGCGAGCCGGACAAGTTCGCGAGTTCCGTGACCGCGAGCCTCAGTCCCGCCGCAAAATTCGTCCCGCCGCGCGGGCCGCGCGCCATGATGCCCACCAACGCGCGCTGCACTCTGTCGTAATCTTCCGTGAGCGGCACTTCGACCCAGGCATCCTGCTGGTCGAAGCGCACGCGGTTGCCCGTGAGCGGATTCATCTCGCCCGAGAAACTGATCACACCGACGCGCACCCGCGCGGGGTCGAGAGTCGCGAGTAGCGCGCGCGCCGCACTGATCTCGGCCGCGAGGATCGAATCGCCCGGGTCGGTGTTGCGCAAATCCGGCGGATAAGTTCCGGGGGGAACCAGCTCCAGATACGGGTCGAAACCAACCTCACCATCACCGTCGACGTCGACACCGCTCGCGATCTTGGTCGAACCCGAGACATCGATGATCAACACCACATCGAAATCCGCGGGCCGTTCGCCATCCGCCATCGCGTTTCCGCGGATCGGCGCCTGATGCACTTTGTTGCGCACGGGCGCCCCAGGTAATGGACTCTCGATCGCGATACGCACGCTCGACACGCCATCAGAAGCGGGAGCAGCTGTCGCGACTAACGCCGCAGCGATCGCGACGATCGCGCGCGTGGCGACCGATGCCGCGTGTACCCGCGTTCGGAAATTCACGTCGCGGGCACCTCGCTGGGCGGCTCCGCGGCTTCGGGAGCCTCGGGCACGGGCGGCGGCTCTGCGGGCGCAGCGTCTGCTTCGGGCGGCGGCGCGGATTCGCGACGCTCGTTCACCGGGACATCCCGGGCGGGAATCGTCGGCGCTTCGGAGAACTGATCGATCTTCTCCAATGAAGCACTGATATCACGCAATCCCGATAGGACTACCTGGCCGACGATCGCGAGGCTCTCCTCTGAACTGCGATCGAGCGTGTCGTCCTCGGTGTATCGCGCGAGTTCTGTTTCGCCGTCACCGAACCCGGTATCCTCGATCGTGACGACGCGGCGCATGCCGAGATCGAAGAAGGCCCGGTGCCCGGAAGCGGGCGCCTCGAAGCCGGTGTCGACGGGGAAGACCTCGCGATGGCCGAGCCTGGCGGCCGCTTTCCAGAATGCGTCGCGATAGATCCGATGCGAGAAACGATCGCGCGCGATGCGGAGGTCGGCGTCAGATACCCGGTTCAGGTGCAGGAGCAGTCGCAGGCTCGATGATCCACCCCCCTGCTCGACGAGACGTGCGGTCAATCGACTCCCGAGCAGCGCGCTGGCCGGATCGTCTTGCGTTCCACGCGCGAGCGGCGCTTCGCCGTCGAGGAAGTAGAAAGAAGTGGTGTACGGCAACGGTTTCGCGACAAGCACGCGGGCGAGTTCGAGCAGCACCGCAGCCCCAGACGCACCGTCGTTGACTCCGACGAAGCGGAAGTTCTCGTGATAAGCGCTGTCGTAGGGTGCGATCAGCAGAATCAGATCACTCGAATTCCCAGGAATCGTGGTGGTGAGGTTGACGAGTTCGAGCACGGTCGGCGCTTCCTCACTGCCGAACCGCAACTCCGCCAAGACCGGCTTCGCCTCGAGGCCGAGGGCAGCGAGTTCGGAGGTGATGTACTCGCGCGCCTTTGCAGCCCCGGGAGTACCGACCGACCGCGGCCCGATCGCGGCCAGAGCCTCGAGGTGTTTCCAGGCGCGCGGGCCCGAGAATCGGCCCGCGAACGCGGCTTGGGCCGGCGCTCCGGCGGCGGACCCGTTCGTCGTCGCCGGATCGGTGGCGGTATTCGACCGGCAACCGGAGCCGAAACTTCCCATGGCTACGATCAAAATCAGAAGAACGGCGATCTGTGGTCGCATCTCGAATCGCATCTCCGGCAGAATCCAGCCTGAATGCGAGGAGTCTACCGCGTTGTCGGGGTGTCGCTCCGCGCCATCGAATCCATTCATCTCGGATAAAATCATGGCTTCCGCGATTTTCCTGACACGTCTGGCTCTGCCGGGCCACTTCCTGATCAGAGACCCCTCTCTGGCGGGGTTCTTCGAGAGTGGAAGGCAGGGCCTCGCGTTGCGGGGTTCTGCCTTCCAACCCACCCCTCCCCGACATCCCAGGTCCTCGGCACAGGTCCCCGGAATCAACTTCGATGTCGCGTGTCTGGAGTGCCGCACTGCACGGCGTCGACGGGGTGCCGGTCGAGGTCGAGGTCCGAATCAGCTCACAGCTGCCGCGGATCGACATCGTCGGCTTGCCTGATCCTTCGGTCCGGGAAAGCGCAGCCCGCGTCCGAGCCGCGATCGCCGGGGTCGGCCGGTCACTCCCGAACCGCCGCATCACCGTCAACCTGGCGCCGGCGGGGTTGCGCAAGGCCGGTGCCGGCCTCGACCTGCCGATCGCGATCGGAATCCTGGCCGCGGATGGCGCGTTCGAGGCACCGGCGCTGGACGCTCTCGCACTGGTCGGCGAGCTCGCTCTCGACGGCCGCCTGCGGCCGGTTCGCGGTGCGCTCGCACTCGCACTCGCCGCCCGCGAGGCCGGATGCAAGCACCTGGTCGTACCGTCCGGCAACGCAATCGAAGCGGGCCTGTGCCCGCAGCTCGACGTGCGCAGCGCGCACGACCTCGAAGGCGTGCTCGCGCACCTTCTCGGCGTCGAACCGCTACCGGTTGCGAGCACCCAATTGCCCGCGGAACGGAGCGAGGACGGGCTCGACCTCACGGACATCCGCGGCCAGCAGACCGGGCGGCGCGCGCTCGAGGTCGCCGCCGCGGGCGGTCACGCGCTGTTGCTGCGCGGCGCGCCGGGCTCCGGCAAGACCATGCTCGCGCGTCGACTGCCCGCGCTACTGCCGGAGCTCGACTTCGAAGAGGCGCTCGAGGTCACGCGGATCCACGGCGCCGCCGGGCGGATCCCAGCCGGAGCCTCGGTCCTCATGCAGCGACCGTTTCGCGCGCCACACCACACCGCGAGCACTGCGGGGCTGTTCGGCGGCGGGAACCCGCCAGCGCCGGGCGAAGTTTCACTCGCCCATTCCGGCGTGCTCTTCCTCGACGAGCTGCCGGAGTTCGACCGCCGCAGCCTCGAAGCACTGCGCCAGGTGCTCGAGGAACGCTGCGTCCTCATCGCGCGGGCCCGCTCGAGCTGTGAGTTCCCAGCGCGCTTCCAACTCATCACCGCAATGAACCCCTGCCCCTGCGGCTGGCACGCGAGCGGCACCCGCGATTGCCGCTGCGACGACGGCGCGCTCGCGCGCTACATCGGCCGCATCTCGGGGCCGCTACTCGACCGCATCGACCTGCACGTCGACCTGCGGCCCGTCGCCTGGCGCGACCTCGACTCCACGGTCGACGGCGAATCCAGCAGCGCGGTTCGCGCGCGAGTCACCCGAGCACGAGCCATTCAAGCGCGCCGCCGCACGCACACGGGTTGCCGCAGCAACGCGGAGCTGCCCGACGCGGTGCTGGACGACAGCGTGCGCGCGACCCCCGAAGCGCGACAGCTGCTCGGTCGCGCGGTCGAAGGCTGCGGATTGTCGGCCCGCGCCGCGCGACGGGTACTCAAGGTCGCGCGCACGATCGCGGACCTCGCCGACGAAGATTCCACCAGCCCCCACGCCGTCGCCGAAGCACTCGGCTACCGGGGCGCCGCCTACGGAGCGAGTGAATATTCCAGAACGGTGTAAGCGGTCTGGTGCGGAGCCTCGGGGTGCGATTTCCGCTCGTAGGCGAATTGCGGATGCCTGCCCGCGCACCGAGGGCGACGGTCATCGGAGCTCAACGTGCGAAATCGAACCCGAGTCAGCCCGCCCGCCCACCTCGGTGACAGGGCGGCTTTCGAGGTCCGCTCGGATGGTCTCTCCGATGCGTGCGCCGATCCGTTCCATTCCCTCGACGTTCATATGGCAGCAGGTGTCGATATAGATCGGACGCTTCACATCTGCGAAAATCATCGTCAGGTCGTGAAAGCTCACTCCTTCCCCGACGAGCTGCCTGCCAGCGTCCCTCAGGTGGGGGTAGCCCATTTCGGCGCCGTGGCGGTAGAGCTGTTTGGGATCGATCGCCATTGCGACTTCCCCCCGCAACATCAGCTTCGAACCCTTCACGTACTGATTGGGTTGAAGGAAATGGTAGTAGGCGATGCCGTTCGCCTGGGCGAGGCGGTTCATCTGGAGCGATCCTTCGCGCCAGACCCTCACGAGCTCGCGATACAGCTCGCCCTCGCTCTTGAATTCAAAGTTCGGCCCGCTGGACTCCATCGTCGGGTCTCCACCGGGGGATTCGAGTTCTTGGATCTCGACTGCCAGTCGCGCCAGCTCGCTACGAAGATGTCTGTCTCGCAAGCTCCAGATCAAGGACGCGAGAACACTGTGACGCAGGGGAGAGTCCCGCGAGGTTTGGGCCCAGCTGCGGCGTTCGTCTTCGACGAGCCACTTGGCGCCGACGAGCTTGACCAGGCGGACGTCGAGCGCCCGGCTCAAGCGATCGCCCCAGCCGCGGGGAAAGAACGGGTTGACGTCGTTCTTCAAGTTTCGA
>JAFDEI010000130.1 GCA_019310425.1 Deltaproteobacteria bacterium
GTCGCGCGTGAGCCGCTCGTAGTCCGGGTGCCCCTCGCGGTCGATGGCAGCGCCACCGTAGTAGTAGAACCCGTCTCCCCCGCTCAGCAGAACCCGGTTGTCCGCGGTGAGCCGGAACAGATTGAAGAAGGACCGGACGTCGAAGAAGGGTTCGCGCCCACTCCAAGACAGTGCCTCGATCTGGCTCTCCGAGAGCGGGGCCGTGGCGATGCTATGCGAGTGGATCGGCAGGACTTGATTGCGCATGAAGCCGAGGTGGTGCGTGTAGGCGTTGGTCGCGAGCACGAGGACGGGCGCGCGGACCGTTCCCCGCGGCGTGCGCACACGGACGGTCGTACCCGGTTCGATTTCCAGGGCCGGAGAATCCTCATGGACCTCGACGCCCGCTGCGCGAACCAGGGCGAGCAAACCGGTCGCCAGCTTCGCGGGGTTGATCATCGCGCTGGTGGGAACGGTGAGGGCCCCTCGGTACCCCTCGACCGCGACGCGCTGGCGCAGCTCGGTCTCGGATAGCCAGGTCGCCTCGAGTCCGAGCGCCGCGAATAGGCTCTGTTGACGCTCGAGCAGCGCCTCGTGCTGAGGCGTGACGGCACCCATGAGGTTTTCCACGGGCTCGAATTCGCAGTCGATTCCGCGCTGCTCCGCCAGCTCCTGGATGAGTCCGATGCCCGCCGATGTCGCGTCGAAGACCTTCCGTGCTTCGTCGATCCTGCCCGCGTCCACGAGTTCGTGGGCGATCGATTCAGCGCCGTTGATGAAGGGGAGCAGGAGGCCACAGTTTCGGCCCGATGCGCCGTAGCCGACCCGGGTCCCCTCGAGCAGCACGATTCTGCGTTCCGGGAATCGCTCGGCGAGGTGCAGGGCGGCCGACAGGCCGGTGTAGCCGCCGCCGACGATGGCGATGTCCGCGGTCTGGTCACCCTGCAGCGAAGCGAGCGGCGGGGTGTCTTCGATGCCGGCCGATTCGATCCAGTGACAATGCGACCGTTGGCCGAAGAACGGGCCAGCCGGGGCACGATGCCGCTTTTCGAGCGCCTGCCCCCCAACCCATCCCGCGACGCCGCCCGCCGTCGCGGCCGCCGCAGTGCCGGCAATGAACGTACGTCGCGACAACGAGCGCGTCGGGTTGGATTTCTGCGCCATCTTCAGCTCCTCGAACGGCCGTGGGCCGTCACTGGTCGACTCTCGAGGTCGGCGCGGTCGAGGGTGAGCGTGGCGACGTGATCGTCGGAGGTCTCGAAACGGATCGTCTCGTATTCCATGAGTTCCTCTCAACCTTTCGTGTCGAGTAGGGTCCCGATCTCGAGGGACCACGCCATATCGGCTTCGTCTGGCTCTTGCTGTCCGTGGGCCGGCTGGACTCTAATAGTACAATTCTCTATATGTTTCATGTTGGAGCGTTGAATCCAAGGACGCTTCAGGCGATCTCGCCTCGAGACCCACCCGGCGCGCGGAACCAGGAGACCCCCATCATGACGGACGTCCAGGCTGAAGGCTACGGCGTGATCTCGGACGAGTCTTTTGTCCAGGCGCGCAAACGAATCGGAATTCCCCAGCGCCTGCCGAACCCGCCCCACAACTTCGAGGTGACCTGGGACGGCTCGCGCCAGTTCGCGTTCGGATACGGGGACGACAATCCGCTCTACTGCGATCCCGAGTACGCCGCGAAGACCCGTTGGGGCAACCTGATCGCGCCGCCGGCTTTCTTGTACACGGTCGGTGAGAACGTGACGCCGCGACCCCCTCCCGAGATCAAGAAAATCCTTCGCGGGGATCCCTTTGCCGGGCTCGGTTCGTACCAGGCCAGGATGGAATTCGAATGGTGGCGGCCCTTCAATCAGGGCGACCGCGTGAAGAAAATGAAGGCGATGGTCGGCGTGCTTGACAAGCAAAGCGACTTCGGCGGACGCTCGGCCCACGAGACGCGCTCGTATCCATACGCCAGCCAGGACGGCGCGCCGATCATGATCCAGCGTGGTACGTGGATCAATACGGAGCGCGGCAAGTCCAAGAAGCGGAAGAAGGAAAAGGAGACGGCGGAGCCCTACACGCCCGATCAGCTCGCCGAGATCGACGCGTGTTATGCAGCCGAGACGCGGCGCGGCGGCGAGACCCGCTACTTCGAAGACGTGGGGATCGGTGACGAGCTCGATCGGAAGGTGAAGGGCCCGCTCACGACCTCGAGCATCGTCGTCTGGCACCTCGGCTGGGGAATGCAGCTCACGCCGCCGGGCAACTTCAAGCTTGCCTACAACGTTCGCAAGAAGGCACCGGGGCTCTTCCCGCCCAATGACCTGAATATCCCCGACACGGTGCAGCGACTCCATTGGGAGCCGGCGGGGCGCAGGAGCTGGGGCTCCCGACTTCCTACGACTACGGCGGTCTGCGCGAGACCTGGCTCTGTCATCTCGTGACCGACTGGATGGGCGACGACGCCTGGCTCTTTAAGATGGATTGCGAGCACCGGCGCTTCAACTTCATCGGCGACACGACCTGGCTGAGCGGCGAGGTCGTCGACAAGCGCCAGGAGGACGGGCGCAACGAGGTCCACCTCGACATCCGCTGCACGAACCAGCGGGGCGTAGTGACCTCGCCCGGTCGGGCCGTCGTGCTGCTGCCGACGCGGGAAGCTCCCGTCGTGCTCCCTGAGCCGCCGGCCGCATCGATGGAAGAGCTGATCGAGTACGACGTGGCGCGCATCGCGGCGGAAGAGGGCGCCTCGTAGGCGAGGCCCTTCGGATCGTCGTCATTGCCCGTGCCACCACGCGATTCGGCTTGGCGACCGCGCTCGAGTTCGCCGCACGCCGCGGAGAAGAACAGCAGGGGGCGAATATGTATCTCGAATTACTTCGCGTAGCCGTGACAAGCGGGTTGCTCGTGTCTCTTGCGATCGCCGGCACCGGATGTGCCAAGGGCGTGGGCGAAGAGCAAGCGCCCTCGCGCGTCGCGAGCATCGCGAACCCCACGGACTGGGAACTGCTTGGCAATTCTTCCGCCATGCAACACCACTCCGATCTGAGCCAGATCAATACCGAGACGGTGTCAGACCTCGGGCTCGCCTGGGCGATCGATCTCCCCACCAAGGACGGGCTGGTTGGTAATCCTCTGATCAGGAATGGACGAATCTTCCAAAGCGGATCGCAGAGCAAGGTCTTCGCAAATGACCTGAAGACGGGTGAGCTGCTATGGACGTATGAGCCTCTCGCGAATAGGCCCCCAGGCTCGTTTCTGGAAACCTGGTTGAGGACCCTGAATCGTGGAGTCGCGCTCTACGAAGACCTCGTCATCGTCGGAACGTCAGACTGTCGGCTCGTCGCAATCGATCAAGCGACCGGGGTGAGACGATGGGAGGCTGAAACCTGCGATGGCAATCGGGACTACATGATTACCGGTGCGCCTCGCGTTGGGGGAGGCAAGGTCTTCATCGGCAACTCCTGCGGTGATCTAGGCCTCAATCGCGGTCATGTGGATGCCGTTGATGCGAGGACTGGAAAACACCTGTGGCGCTTCTACACGGTTCCGGGCGATCCGAGCAAGCCTCAGGACAGTGAACTCTATGAGATGGCGGCGAAGACCTGGGGCGAAGGGTGGTATGAGAAGACCAAGGGCTGCCGACGAGCTCTTCACGAATGCCGTCGTCGCCCTTGATGCCGAGACGGGTGAGTACCGGTGGCATTTCAGCCAAGTGCCAGGCGACGGCTGGAACTACGAGCCCGCTGTTGGGCTGATGTTGGCCACCGTACCGATTGCGGGTCGAGACACACGAGTCGTCATCAGCGTTCCGAAGAACGGCTTCGTCTATCTGTTCGACGCGAAGACGGGCGAATTCATCTCGGGTCGCAACTATGTGCAAGTCAACTGGGCCAAAGGCCTCGACGAGAATACCGGGCGGCCGATCTTCGACCCTGCTGGACGCTATTGGGAAGCGGCCGACGGCGGGCCCACGATCGTACTTCCTAGCAACGGAGGTGCGCATGATTGGACCGCTCTGGCATTCGACCCCCAGAAGAACGTGCTCTACATCCCCTCGATGACGATGCCCGAACGGTACGAGCGCACGGAAAGTGGGGACTACAGCTCGGATGTTCGATACGGCAGCCGAGGCGATCCGGATTGGCAGGCGTTCGCGGAACTCGTTGCGTGGGATCCGGTCACCCAGACCGAGGTGTGGAGGCAGCGTCATGCGTTGCCACTGACTGGCGGCGTGTTGCACACGGCAGGTGGGCTCGTTTTCCAAGGAACGGCCGAGGGCTACCTGAACGCGTACGATGCCGTCTCGGGAGAGCAGTTGGGGTCGTTCGCAGCCGGCGGTGCGATTCGAGGTGCACCGTCGACGGTCATGGCGGGTGGTCGCCAGTACATCATCGTGCCGGCTGGTGCGCCTTCCACATCGGCCAGCTCGTCCGGATTGACGGACTACAGCTCCACGTTGGAGTCGCGCAGCCGGCCACGGTTGTTGGCCTTTGTGTTGGGAGGTGACGCATCTACGCCCGCATGGGCCCAGCCGATCTTCCCCAAACCGCCAGTCGACCGCTATCCACCGGAAGCGGCGGCTATGGGGGAAGCAATCTATGAAGGTGCAGCATGCATGGTATGCCACGGATTCGGCGGCAAATCACTTGGGGGCTCGGCACCTGACCTGCGAATGCGCCTGCCTGCGAATCTCGAGTATTTGAAAGCAGTGTTGGGGGGAGCACTCGGCCCGCGTATGCCAACTGTGGAGCTGGACGATGCGAGTACGAAGGCGCTCTATGCGTACCTGGTCAACGCTGCCTGGAGCGCCTATGAGGAAGACGATTAGAGGGGTTTCCGCCTGCGCCGCGAAGTGTGGGCGTCGTGGCAGCTCCTCGCGCTTGAGATACAATCCGTGCAATAATATATAGGATTCTAGAGTCACAGAAGGAGCACCCTGAGCACACGGGGTGAAGGTTTCCATGCTGATCAGAAAAATACCGGTACGCAGCGCGACCCGCCTTGCGGTCACGATCGTCGTGGCTTCGGCACTGTCATTGAACGCGGGCAGCTCATTTTCGGACGACGCTGCAACGGAGGAAACATCAATGGAAAAAATCGTCCCGATTGCAATCGAACCGAGTTACCTGGAGGGCCGTGGTCTCGTTGCTGCGGATCCGTCGGAGAGCGATCCCAGCGACAGCAACGTGAGCTCCGATGAACCCATCGAGAACAGCTCGCATATCTTCCACACGGGCAAGATCATGGTTGCGGTCTATGAAGCCGCGCCCGGGAAGGTGCATATCGAGGACGCGAAATACGACGAATTCGTTCAGATCCTCGAGGGGCGGCTCATCCTGACGCCCGACGGCGGGAGCGAATCGTACGAGTACAAGAAGGGCGATTCGTTCGTCGTCCCGAAGGGTTACACCGGCACCTGGCACATGCCCGAGAAGTATCGCGAGCTGATCGTCATCGACACGAGCTATCTCGAATCGGAGTGACACGGCGAGCACGTCGGACGGTCGTCGTGCCGCGCTCAGAGCAGATCGAGGCTGTCGAGGTCGCGAATCGCTTCGCAGGCACGTGACGACATCGCCAGGAACATCTCGTCGCCCCGGTCCGTGTGGGTCAGCATCATGCTGGCCAGCAACGTGATCATCAGTCCGTGGAACTGACCGTAACGGTAGTCGTCGAAGCACTGCTCGACGGAATACCCGGTGACGCCTTCGGCGACGAGCGCCTCGTGATACGCGGCGACGAGGTCGTGCTCGCTTTTCCGGCGATCTTCCGGCAGCAGGCTGTTGCCCAGGAAATAGCCAAGGTCCCGCCCCGGCAGGCCGACCATGACCGTCTGCCAATCGACGGCTGCGACAGGGCTTCCGCCGGCGGGCGTTGCGAAGAGCAGGTTGTCGAGGCGGTAGTCGGCGTGCACCGCTGAGAAACGTTCGCCCCGGCCGATGAGCCAGGAGCCGGATGCCTCAGCGAACGCTCGCAAGACGGGAGCATCGTCCTTCGGCACGCGGCTGCCATAGTGCTCGATGAATTGCTCGGCGAAGTCTGCGAGGAGGGGTTGTAGACCCGCAACCTCGCCGTCGGCACTTCGAAGCCATTCCAGATGCCTGAGTTCGGGGTCACACCAGCGCGGACCGTGGAGCCCAGCCAGGTTGACGACCGCGGCGTGCGCCTGATCGACATCGCAGCCTTCGATCTGGTCGCCTTGTTCCGCGGGTGCGAGATCTTCGAGGACCAGCGCGAAACGATTCGATTCGTCTGGTAGCGTCGCCGCATAGCACTCTGGCACGCGGATGGAGAGGGTGCGCGCCAGCTCCGTGTAGAAGCGCACTTCCGTCTCGTAGGCGCCGGCGCCGCCGGCTTCCCGACTCCGCGGGTCGGCCGCTTGCATCTTGACGACGACGCTGGTCGGCGGTGGCGGTGCCGACGTGCTCGAGGCGCCGACCGAAAGGCGAAACCGAAAACTGTCGGCCATCTGGCCGGTCCCGATGGGGGCGAAAGAGAGGCTCGTCACATCGCAATCGAAGCCGTAGCGGCGAAGCGCCGCCGTCATCCAGTGCGGGTCGATGTCCTCAGCGCTCTCGACCTGAATGGGACCGCTCATCGCTCGGCGGCCCTTCGGATGCGTGACATGAATGGGCCTACGCCTCGAGTTGTTCCTGGACCGCCCGCCAGCCCGCGTCGACTGCCCCGTTCAGATGGGCGTCCGCATGGGTGTCCGAGCCGGCCAAACTGATTCGTCCCAACGGCTTACGACCCAGTTCATGGGGCGCTTCGCCCTCCGGCCATTCCGGGTCGTAGAGATCCATGTAGCCGTACGCGTAGCCGTGAGACCAGCGATTGAGGGTGATGGCCTCGATGTCCCGGTCGGCGTCGAACCCGGTCGCGCCGAATAGACCGGTGAGTTGGTCTCGAATCGTCTTCTCGTAGTCTTCGAATGAGGTCGCCAGCAGTTGGTGGCGGCCCAGCCGGTAGAGATCCCGGGCCGTCTGGGTTCCATCGTTCTTGACCGGGGGCGACGTCATCATGTAGACGAGCAGCGGGTCGTCCGGGCCGGTCGGGGTCTTGTAGTTCCCCAGGTCCATGCCGAAGCCCGTGGTCACGAGCGCGAAATAGCTGTCGGGACACATGTACACCTCGCCGCCGGCTTTCTGGAAGGGGCTCGCCTTGCGAATCAGAACGTGCGCCAGGACGAGCGGCGATTTGACGCCGTAGGTCACGTTCTTCTTCTGCTCCTCGGGCATCTGCGGACAGATGTGCGGGATGATGCCGTTGTAGCAGGCGAGAATGCTGTGCTTGGCCTTGACGCGGTAGGCCTGGCCCCCCTGTACGTATGAAACGGAGACGGACCGATCTGCGCTGTTGTCCGGGGTGTTGTTGACGACGTTCACGACCGTGCTGTTCAGGCGAAGGCGCACGTTGTGGTCGGCGCGGTCGAGCTGTCCATATTCGAATCGAGCGTCGATCAGGTCGGCGACGGTCTCGCCCGGCGCCACCTCGGGAATCAGGCGGCGTACGATCTGGCGCGCGAACGAGGCGTTTCCGTCCGGCAGGTAGACGAAGTCCACTCCTTCCATGAAGAAACCGCTCGACTTCATGGCTTCCATTGCTTCCGGACCCAGGACATTCAGGCCGGGCAGTCCGGACTTGAGGCCTTCCAAAATGGAAATGGAGTCGGTTCCGACGCAGTACGTGACGCGGAGGAACGGATCGAAGAGCCGGGTCGTGAGCTTGCTCAGACCGACGTATTCGGTCGCGAACGTCTGGTAGTCGATGCTCTTCAGCGTCTCGAGCATGTCTCCGTCGGGGAGCGGCTTCTTCAGTTCTAGACTGCCCTCGATGAAGCCGATCAGCGTCTTCTTCTCGCTCTTTGGCAAGGGAAGGGCCTCGATCAACGCCTTGTAGTCTCCATAGCCACTCCAGGCGGGTAACCAATTGCCGGGCACCACCGAGTCGGCTCCGTAGTGTTTGCGGTCGTTGAAAATGCCCATGGCCCCATCCATCGGCGCCTGGAAGCCTCGTGGGGTCTGCAGCTCGCGCAGCTCGTCGATGTCAAAGCCCAACTCGGCGACAAGACCCTTCGATTCCGGCGAATACTTGTGCGCGTCCTCGAAATTCCCGCTGCCGCCCCCGCCGAGCAGCATCGTGCCCTCGTGATGGAACTCGTTGCGCCTGGCATGGCCGCCGAAATCGTCGTGGTTGTCGAGCAGCAGGATCCGTTTATCCTTTCCGGCCTGCTGTTGATAGAAGTAGGCCGCCGCGAGTCCGCTGATACCGGTCCCGACGACGACCAGGTCGTACTCTTCGTCGAGGTCGGCGTAACTAGCCGGGCTCTTTCCGTCCCATGCGAGGGCGTGGGCGGCTTCGTAGGCACCGTCGTGGTTGCCACGCAATCCGGTGAGGGCCGGCGGGTAGTCGTCGGCGCCGACGGGAGCCGGGCCCGAGTCGGTCGTGCCTTTGGCCCACAACGCTCGAGGGTTGCCGATCGCGGCACCCGCGGCCGCGATGGAAACGCCGTTGATGAAATCTCGCCGCGTGATCTCCTTCTTCATTAATGCCTGCCCCTCGACGTGCCGCGCGGATGAGATCGTCGCTGCGGAATCAGTCATATCATATACCTTATTCTGGAGGTGGGGGCCGCATGGCGCATAGATGTAGAGGAGCTTCGGAGTGACGACCCGCGGCATGATTCGATCCGCTCTCGCAGCCGCGTTGTTATTTGCACTCGCTTGCGGAAAGACCGTCGTGTTTTCAGGGGCCGACCTGGAGCCCGAGTCGCGTGCGACCCTCTCTGTTATAAGATCCGTCGAGATCACGGAAATCGACGGAGTCTCGATCGACGGATCACGAATCGAGCTTGCTCCGGGGCGCTATCGAGTCGGGTTCTCCGCTCGCCTCAGACTCGATTCGGTCCATCCAGCACTCGCCGGAGCCGTCGAGCAGCTTTCGTGTGAAATGTCGATCGACATCGCGACTGCCGAAGAAGTCAAGCTCTTTGCAAGATGGAATGTGAGCCGACCTGACTATATAGGCAGCCGCGAACAGCGAACATTCCATCCACAAGTCGGCCTGCACCGCTCGAGCGCACCCGCGGCGGAAGTGTTTCCACAGGGGATATGCGAGTCAATCGTCGATTGTCGGCGACTAAATCGCGGGTCCGTGACTTCCAAGGGATGCGATCGTTGGTGATTGGGAGCCCTCCCCGGGAAGGGGCCTGATGCGCCGCGGTGGGGCGTGCTTGGCAGATCACTACAGATCGGTGGTGCGGAAAGCGCAGCTTGTTATGCCTACCCGTCCGCCACCAACTCCTGCACGGCGCGGTGTGCTTGATCGACGGCGCAGTCCAAGTAGGCTGCCGCTCCCGCGTCCGAGTTTGCGATCGCGATGCGGCCGAATCGCCGCCGGCCGACTTCATGG
Organism: Deltaproteobacteria bacterium; assembly: GCA_019310425.1. Lineage (GTDB taxonomy): Bacteria > Myxococcota_A > UBA9160 > UBA9160 > SMWR01 > JAFDEI01. Next base: position 9,385 of record JAFDEI010000130.1, read on the forward strand.
GGCGCCTCTCCGTCCCGCCACTCGGGATCGTGGAGCGGATCGCGATCGTAGGCGTAGCCGTGGGGCCAGCGATTGACGGTGATCGCGAGAACGTCGCGGCTCGGGTCGAAGCCCCCGCCTCCGAGCATGCCCGCCAGATGTTCGCGGACCTCGCGTTCGTAGTCGGTGAACGTCATTTCGTAGAGGCGGCGACGCCCAGCGCGGAATCGGTCTCGCATCGATCCGGCATGGACCTCAGATCCGGGTGCCGCGATCATGTGTAGCGTGACGGGCTTCTCGGGATTCCAGTCCTGGCGGTGGTCACCGAGGCTCCGACCGTATGCGAAGGCCATGGTGTGGAAACGACCTGGCGCGTAGAAACCGGCAGCGCCCACACCCGTGAAGGCCTTGCCGTTCCTGAGCAGCACGTTGGTGGACACGAGCGGCGTCTTCACGCCGTACCGCAGGGCCGCCTTCTGCTCCTCGGGCAGCCGTGGACACAGGTGAGGGATCATCTCGTGGTAACCCGCGAGCACGCAATCGCGGGCGCGTACACGGTAGGCGCGACCTCCTCGGACGTAGGTGACGGAGACACCCTCGTCGTCGGCCTTGGGCGGGTCGACGTGAACCGCGGTGCTGTTGAGTCGGATTCGCACCTTGGATCCGGGCGCATCGAGGCGTGAGTAGTCGAAGCGGGCGCCGGTCACATCTTCCATGTTCTCGCCGGCCGCGACGCCAGGAACCAACGCGCGCACCAGGAGCCGTGGAACCGTCGCGTTGCCGTCCGGGAAATAGGCGCCCACAGTGCCCGCCGGATAGCTCGACATCTCGGTCTCGAGCGCTCGACCGTACGCCCCGAGTCCGCGCAGCCCGGGCAATCCGCCTTTCAAACAGTAGTCGGTCGCCGTTGCGTCGGCGCCGACGCCGGCGTACACCGCCAGGTAGCGCTGGTAGATTCCCGCCGCCTCGTCCGGGAGACCCGCGTGCTTCACAAGGAAGTCGTGATAGGGCATCTTGCTCAGTGCGGCGGCCTTCTTCGCATCGGGCACGTCTGCGAGGTAGTCCGTGCGCTCGCTCAGAAAACGTTCGAGCTCGGTCCGCGCCTTCGCGGAGATCGGTATGCGGGACACCTGCTCGCGCCAGCGATACTCGCCGTCGGGCCCCGCAAGCGTGAACGGAAGCAGGGGCCCAGTCAGCAGCCGGTCCGTTCCATAGTGGTCGCTGTCGAAGAAGACGCCGGACTCCAGGCCGAAGGGGCGATGGAGGAAGTCTTCGTCCTGATTCTCGCGCAGCCGCGCGATGTCGACCCCGAGCTCATCGAGCAGCCCGAGCGTCACGTCGCCGTAGTGCGTATGCTCGAGATAGACGCTGCCGCCGATGGAGAGATAGCGTTCTCCGCCGTGATGGAACTCGTTGCGTTTTGCGTGTCCGCCGAAGTCATCGTGGTTGTCGAGAACGAGGACGCGCGCATTCTTGTGGGCCGCGCGATAGAAGTAGGCCGCCGCCAGACCGCTGATGCCCCCGCCGACTACGGCGAGGTCGTAGCTCTCGTCGACGCGAGTGGGGTTCGGCCACTGCTTGCCTTGCCAGGCGCGCGCGTGGGCCACCTCGAAGGAACCTTCGTGATTGCCGCGCAGGTGAGTGCGCGTGGGGGGGTAGTAGTCCGGGGCGTGTTCCGGCGCGAACTCCGCCTCCTCGGAAAGCGCCGCGAGCGGCGCAGTCACGGCGCCCACCGCGGCGACGCCGGCACCTTGAAGCAGATCCCTCCGCGTGATGGGCTGGAAGAGCCCGAGGTCGCGATCGCGGCCCTTGCTGTCGCGGCTGCGATCCTTTCGAGAGTCTCGTTCGTCTGCCATGGGTCGCTACTTCCCGGCTGGGTCGGCGTTTTCGCCGCTCGGCAGAGGTCCGAATGCCCGCTCGTAGGCGGTCCTTTCGACGGCAATGAGCTCGCGATAGTTTCCGAGCATCTTCCAGATCCCCGTGAAGCCCTTGGGGACCACGAGGGAGTCGCCCGGCAAGTATTCGTGCACCGTGCCACGAGAATCCGTGAGGATCAGCTTGCCACTCAGTACCTGCACGAACTCATCGAAGGGATTGGGGTCGCTGATCGCATAGGTCGCGGCATTGTCCTCGTAGATCTCCATCACGAGTTCTTCGCCCCGATAGAGAATCTCGCCGCGGGGTCGGTGGCTTCCCTCGAGTATGTCATCGGGTGCGATGAAGGGTTCGGACGGCGGAAGAGCGACCCCTGCAAGCTTGTCAGGGTTCATCCTCACCGGGATGGGCGCGGCCTTCGTCTCGACTTTGTTGTCTTCTCCTGCTGCGGGTGAACTCACTCCAAGGGCCACGCCTAGCACGACTGCCAGGCAGGTTCCCCGATACGAGATCGATCGTCGCTTCACGTTCGTTGCCTCCTCTCTTATGCGCTTACGCGCTTGCCTCGACGTCGATTCGGAGCTTCTGCAGGAGCTCCAGCAGATCGTTCGTCAGGAACACGTCAGATTGTTTCCCGATCTCGAGCAGCGCATCAAGCCCCACTCGTCACCCTGCTCAGGCAGGCTTGACATGTCATCCGACATGCCACAGCATGTCGGTTGACATGTCAAGAGGCCCGACGACCGAACGCAAGGACCAGATCCTTCAGGCTGCGATCGAGCTCATCGCGAGCGAGGGATCCGTCAATCTGAGCATGCGGGCCCTGGCGGGTGCCATCGGCATGGAGCTGGGCGCGCTCCAGGTTCACTTCCGCACCTGGGAAGACCTATTGCACGCCCTGGTCGACTTCATCAGCGAAGCGTACGACCACGCCTTTGAAGAGCTGGCCGAGAGCAGCAGGTCGCACGGTCCTCTGGAGACCGTGCGGTTCCTCCTCTACGACACGCCGGGCGACGCCACGTTGCAGGCCGACAGGCTCTTCCCGCAGCTGTGGGCGATGGCCCAGGTCGAGCCCGTGATGCAATCACTGCTGGACGAGATCTACTGCCGGTACCTGGACATGTTGGAAGAAGCATTCGCCGAGGCTGGAAGCCACACCCCCCGCACCGCGGCGCGGCGAGCGGGTCGTGAGGCGCTGCTCAAGATGGTGAAGCAGTCGGGCGTGTTCCGGAGCGAAGCCCAACTCCTGATTCTTGGAAAGCGGCACGAGCGGCGCAGTCACGACGCCGACCGCGGCGACACCTGCAGCGTGAAGTAGATCCCTCCGCGTGATGGGAGTGATTGACATGTCACGCGATGTGCCACAGCATGTCACTTGACATGTCAAGAGGCCCGACGACCGAACGCAAGGACCAGATCCTTCAGGCCGCGATCGAGATCATCGCGAACGAGGGTTACGTCAGTCTGAGCATGCGTGCGCTGGCGCGCGCCGTCGACATGAAGCTCGGCGCGCTCCAGTATCACTTCCGCACCTGGGAAGACCTATTGCACGCCCTGGTCGACTTCATTCGCGAAGAGTACGACCACGCCTTCGAAGAGCTGGCCGAGAACAGCAAGTCGCATGGTCTTCGCGAGATCGCCCGGTTCCTCCTCTACGACACCCCGGCCGACGACACGTTGCAGGCCAACAGGCTCTTCCCGCAGCTGTGGGCGATGGCCCAGGTCGAGCCCGTGATGCAATCACTGCTGGACGAGATCTATCGCCGGTACCTGGACATCCTGGAAGAAGGACTCGCCGACGCGGGAAGCCACGCCCCCCGTGCCGAGGCGCTCGCGTTCATGTCGCTTGTCGAAGGCTCGACGCTCTTCGTGGGTCACGGACGTCGCTGGGCTCGCGACGCCAAGGCCGTACGCGATGCGGTTTACGGGCACATCTGCGCCAACTATCCCGAGAAGGAGCCCGAGAAGGATCCCGAAAAGGGCGAGGGGAAGCGCAAGCGGCGATGACGACGGTGGACCGGCAGCGGGCGAGCCCGTGCTGTGCAATTCGTGAGCGACCTGCCGAAAACCAGTTCGGGCGAGGTGATGCGTCGGGAGCTGCGAACGCTCGATGATTGAACGAACTCAATTCGAGATTCTCTTCCAGGAGGAGGTAACCAACCATGACCGATTCTAAAGATCAGTACGTGATGACCATTGGTGGAAAGTCCGTCGGTGGGGACACCCAGATCGATGCATTCAATCCCGCAACCAAAGAAGTGATCGCATCTTTCCCGGATGCGAGGAGAGAGCAGCTCGATGAAGCGGTGCGATCTGCCCGCGAAGCGTTCCGGGACTGGAGCGTCACCCCTCTTTCGGAGCGTCAGCGCGCCGTCGCGGCGATTGGCGAGGTGTTGACCGAGAACGCGGAAGAGTTGATGGCTCTCCTGACGAGAGAGCAGGGCAAGCCGCGCGCCGGTGCAGAATGGGAGATCTTCGGCTCCGCAGATTGGTGCGCGGAAGTTTCGAAGCAGTCGTTGCCCGACGAATTGGTGGAGGAGACGGACGACCGACGTGTGATCACGCGCTTTTCACCCCTGGGCGTCGTCGGGGGAATCACGCCTTGGAACTTCCCGATCCTGTTGGCGATCTGGAAGATTGCGCCGGCGCTGGTCGCGGGCAACTGCATGGTGCTCAAGCCGTCGCCGTTCACGCCGCTGACCACCCTGAAGCTGGGCGAACTGTGCCAGAGCGTTCTTCCGCCGGGCGTCCTCAACGTCGTTAGTGGCGGTGACGACCTGGGCAAGTGGATGACCGGACACCCGGGCATCAACAAGATCGCCTTCACGGGCCACACGGAGACCGGAAAGCATGTCATGCGGTCCGCGGCCGACAACCTCAAACGCCTGACACTCGAACTCGGCGGGAACGACCCCGCGATCGTGTTGCCAGACGTCGATCCGGAGGCGGTGGCGCCGGAGCTTTTCTGGGGTGCATTCCAGAACAACGCCCAGTTCTGCAACTCGATCAAGCGGCTCTACATCCATGAAGACGTCTACGACGCGGTTCGGGATGCGCTGGTCGAGTTCGCCAAGGGGATTCGGGTTGGAAATGGTGCCGATGAGGGCACGGACATCGGACCCATCCAGAATCTCCCGCAGTACGAGAAGGTCATCGACTTCTTCGATGACTGTGCGGCGAACGAACACACGTTTGCGCTCGGCGGTG